>DASZMJ010000471.1:0-47861 GCA_035551935.1 Isosphaeraceae bacterium | reverse complement strand
AAGAAGAGCAGCCGGGCCGAATCGTGGTCGGTGGGCCGCGCGGCGCCGAGCGGCCGGCGCGGGCCGGCGGCGGCGAGGCCGAGCCGGGGACGACCGGTGGTGCCGAGGAGGTCGTCGAGCACGATCGAGAGCGGCTCGACGCGGCCCGTGAACGGCCCGCGCGCCGCGGCGGCGCGGAGCAGGAGCATGCGGACGCGGGCCGGCGGGTACTTCGCCCGGAGCCGGACCAGCGCCGCCATGACCCCGGGGTCGGCCAGGGCGTCGTCGATGGTCGCGAACGGGGCGAGGAAGTGGTCGGGCCGGGCGGAGACGAGCCGGTCGCGGCAGCGCGCGGCCCAGGGGGTCTCGGCCGGGTCGCAGGCGGCGACGGCCAGGGTCAGCAAGGTGTCGCGGCGGCCGGCGTGGCCGTCGCGGTCCTCGTACCAGGCCAGTCGCAGGTCATCCACCGCGGCCATCGCTCGTCACCCCGCTCGGATCGGGACCCTCGTTCTCCCGTCTACCATCGGCCGAAGCGGGCCAAGAACTTGTCGAAAAGAGGCACGCGACGGCCGTCCCGTTTGGGGTATCCGGGCGGGTCCGCGGTCACTATGCTCGGGGCTGCGCGCGGACAACGTCGAACGAAGGGAAGGGAGGCCCTGCGATGCGCATCCTGCTGGCCACGTCGTTCCCCGTGCCCGGCGAGTACGACGGCACGGCGATGCTGCCGATCAAGATCCTGCGGGCCTTGCGGCGACGGGGAGTCGAGGTCGTGCTCGCCCACCTCCGGGCGCGGCCCCCGTTCGGGAAGTCCGGGCGGGGCGAGTTCGAGGGGACGCCGTCGTTCACGTTGCCGCCGCACGCCTGGGTCGGCGGCCTCCGGCGCATCCACCGCGCGTACCCGTTCGACCTCGTCCACGCCCAGCACCACGGCGGCGCGATCCGGGCCCTCGCGGCCTGCCGCCTCTTCGGCTGGCCACTCGTGTACGAGCTCCATTCCCTCCTCGGCGAGGAGGTCGAGCGCGACCGCCTCGGCCGCGGGCCCGCGTTCCACTTCAACATGTTCATGGAGCGCCGCGTCTGCCGCCACGCCGCCGCGACGATCGTCCTCGGCGCGGCGGTCAAGCGGGTAATGGTCGAGGAGAAGGGGGTCCCGGCCGATCGGGTCACGGTCATCTATCCGGGGATTGACTTATCCGAGTATGAAAACCCCATCGAACCGGCGACGATCGCGGGGGTGGGCGACGGGCACAAGGTCGTCATGTACGTCGGCAGCATCGTGCACCCCAACCAGGGGGTGCCGGTGCTCGTGGCGGCGTTGCCGAAGGTGTTCGGGCGCCTGCCCGAGGCGCGTTGCGTGCTCGTCGGCGGTCCGGCCGAGGCGGGCGAGGCGTATCGCCGGCAGCTCGGCGCGTTCGGCGACCGCCTGATCGTCCTGCCGGGCCGGTCGCCGGCGGAGGTCGTGGCCTTGACGAAGCGGGCCGACGTGCTCGTGCATCCCCGGCTGGCCTGCCGCGAGAACTACTCGGTGCAGAGCAAGATCGCCGTCTACCTCGCCGCCGGCCGGCCGATCGTCGCCACCGACTTCGAGGACTACGGCCCGATCCTCGGCCCGAGCGGCGCCGGCCGACTCACGGCGGTCGAGCCCGGGGCCCTGGCCGACGGCATCCTCGACGTCCTGACCGACCCCGCGCTCGCCGCGACGCTCGCCGCCGCGACCCGGCCCGTCGCCCACGAGCTCTTCGGCATGGAGCGCAACATCGACCGCTACCTCGACGTCTACGGCCGCGCCCTGGCCCTCGCGCCTCGGCGACGCCACGACGAGGCGGTATCATGGGGGATGCCCCGGCCCGCCGAGGACGTCCGATGAGCACGACCAGCGACCCCAGGCCCGCCCGCCGCCGCCGCGACGACGACCCGTTCCGCCTCGGCTGGCGGTTCGTGAAGGTCCGCCGCCCCGACGGCACCACCGAGCTCGAGCAGGTGCCCCTGACCCTGGAGGACGTTCTCCACCCCGAGGAAGGGGACTTCCACGTGCTGACCGACGGGCATATTAGCGATTGCCTCTATCTTCGCAATGTCTTCCAGGCCCGACTTGCAAACGACCCCTCGGCGGTCGTCCTCACCGATTGCCGCGTGGCCTGGGACGTGCCCGGCCTGCGGCCGCTCGGCCCGGACGTGGCCGTCTTCTTCAACGTCGGCCGGCACATCGACTGGGGGACCTTCGACGTCGCGCAGGAAGGGGCCGAGCCGGTGCTGGTCGTCGAGGTCACGTCGCCGGACACGAGGGCCAACGACGTCGGCGTGAAGGTCGATTACTACTTCCGCGCCGGCGTGCCACTCTATCTCATCGCCGATGCGCGCAAGGTCCGCGGCGGCAAGCGCCGGCTCGAGCTGATCGGCTATCGCGCGGGACGCGATCGCTATCGGACCTGGAAACCCGACCGCCACGGCCGTCTCCCCGTCGAGCCGCTCGGGCTCTCGATCAGCGTCGTCCCCGAACCCGACATCGGCGCCCGGCTCGCCTGCTTCGACGGCGCGACGGGCCAGGAGATCGGCAATTACGTCGAGCTCTACCGCGCACTCGACGAGGCCACGGCCCGCGCCGAGGCGGAGGCCGAATCGAGGCGGGCGCTGGAGCGTCGGCTGGAAGAGATGCAGGACGAGCTTCGGCGCCTCCGCGGCGAACCGTGACGGTCGGGGGCACCACGATGGGAGGACTGCCGATGCGGACGGCCTTGGCCATGGTCGCATTGCTGGGAGTCGGCTCGATGACGATCGCCGCCGACGGGGCGAAGGGCGAGGATGGCAAGCTGGAGGCGTTCTTCCGCGCCTACCTCGACGACCTCTTCCGCGACGAGCCCCTGACGGCCTCGAAGCTCGGCGACCATCGGTACGACGACCGCCTCGACGACATCTCGGCCGCCGCCCGCGCCGCCCGGGTCGGGCGCGACCGCAAGGCGCTCGCCGAGCTCGCGCGGCGCGTCGACCGCTCGAAGCTCTCGCCCGACGGCCGGATCGACTTCGAGATCCTCGCGCATCACCTCGAACGGTCCGTCTGGCTCGCCGAGAACTTCAAACCGTTCGAGGACGACCCGAGGACCTACGGCGATTATATTAATGATAGTGTTTATGTCCTGTTGACTCAGTCCACGTTGCCCAGGGCGACGAACGTCAAGAACGCGACCGCGCGGATGGCGAAGATCCCCGGGGTGATCGCGGTCGCTCGCGAGACGATCGGGCCCTCGCCGCGGGTCAAGGTCGAGACGGCGATCCGCCAGGCGAAGGGGGCCATCGGCTTCTACGGGCGCGACCTGTTCACCTTCGCCGGCGAGCCCGAGGGGGCCGGCGAGCTCGGCGAGCGGGCCAGGGCGATCGTCGCAGCCTTGAAGGATCATGTGTCGTTCCTCGAGGACGAGGTCTTGCCGAGGTCGAACGACTCGTGGCGGATCGGCGAGGAGAAGTTCGCCCGCAAGCTCGACCTGGAGCTCGACGCGGGGCTCACGGCCGACGAGGTGCTGCGCGAGGCGGAGTCGGAGGCCGATCGGGTCGAGCGCGAGATGTTCGTGATCGCGCAGCAGCTCTGGGGCGCGACGTTCCCGAAGGAGCCGATCCCCCCCGACGACCCGGCCGGCCGTCGCGCGGCGATCCGGCGCGTCCTGGCCTCGACGAGCAAGGACCACGGCACGCCCGGGTCGCTCGTGGCCGACGCGCGGGCGACCGTCGCCGACATCAAGTCGTTCATCGCCGACCGCGACATCCTCCGGCTGCCCGAGCCGGACCGCTGCCGGGTCGTGGAGATGCCCGAGTTCAAGCGCGGCAACTCGGTGGCCTACCTCGAGCCCGCCCCGCCGCTCGACCCGTCGGCGTCGAGCGAGTACGCCATCAGCCCGCCCCCGGCCGACTGGGACGCCGCCCGCGTCGCCAGCCTGCTCGAGGAATACAACCGATCGATGCTCAAGGTCCTGACGATCCACGAGGCCTACCCCGGCCACTACGTCCAGCTCGAGTACAGCAACCGCTGCCCCTCGCTGATCCGCCGGGTGCTCTCCTCGGGCACGTTCGCCGAGGGCTGGGCCGTGTACACCGAGCAGATGATGCTCGACCAGGGCTTCGGCCGGAGCGACCTGGCCCTGCGGCTCAACCAGTTGAAGTTCTACCTGCGCGCCGTCGTCAACGCGATCCTCGACCATAAGATGCACTGCGGCACGATGACCGACGCCGAGGCGATGGACCTGCTCGTCGGCCGCGCCTTCCAGGGCGAGGGCGAGGCGTTCGCCAAGGTCATCCGCGCCAAGCAGTCGTCGTGCCAGCTCTCGACCTACTTCGTCGGCCGGACCGCCTTCTACCGGCTCCGCCAGGCGGTCCAGCGCGAGCAAGGGGACCGCTTCGACCTCGGCCGCTACCACGAGGCCGTGCTGGCGCACGGCACCTTGCCGGTGAAGCACCTGCCAGGCCTCGTCCGCGACCGCCTCGCGAGGCCGCGCTGATCGACCCGGGCGGGACGATCAGACATCCGGCAGGACGTCGTCGTCGACCAGCGCATCGGCCCCGTCGTCGTCGAGCGGCAGGTCGGGGAAGCTCGACGGCGGCGGGGCGGAGTCGGCTTCCTCGAGGCGGTAGATGAGGTGGGCGATCGCCACCTCGTCGCCGGGCTTGAGGCGCTCCTCGGTGACGACGCGGCCGTTGACCCGAACGCCGTGGCGGCTGCCGAGGTCGCGAATGAATAAACGCTCGTAGGCCAGCGCGAGACAACAATGGCGGCGGGAGACCTGGGGCAGGTCGATGCGGACGTCGCAGTCGGGGTGGCGACCGACGAGGACGACCGGCCGTTGGAGCGGGATGGTCGGGGCGGCGCCGCCGTTCAGGAGGGGGACGAGCCGGGCTGACATGATTCCTGGGCCTCCGCGGCCGCCTCATGTCCCTCGGGCTGCATCTGGACGATGACCTGGATGCGGCAGCGGTCGGCCATCGCGGGCGGGAGCATGTCGCGCACGGCCGCGGCGAGCGGGTTCTCGTCGGACCCCGAGCCGCCGGGCGGGGCGGGGGGGCCATGACGCGGGTGCGGGAAGAGCGGGGACGGGTGGAAGCCGTTCTCCCGTTCCGGCAACGGCCCGGCGAGCGTGACTTCCTGTCCCTGGCCGTCCTCGAGCCGGTAGCGGATGTGCGCGATCGACAGCTCATCCCCCGGCTTCAGGCGCCCCTCGGAGACGCGCTGGCCGTTGATCCGGATGCCGTTGGTGCTATTGAGGTCGCGGACCACCAGCTCGCCATTCTGGCCCTGCGTCATGCAACAGTGCTGGCGGGAGACGCGGATCGAATCGAGCCGGGCGTCGCATTGGGGATGCCGCCCAACGACCAACATGGCACGATCCAGCTGGATATCGGGCCCTTCATCCAGGGCCACCAGGCGTGCGGCCATGAGGGCGTCCTAACTCGTACGATCGATCATTCGGCGCAACCGATTATCGTTCCAAGGGCACGATCTACTTCCATTATAGAACATGCCCCGCGCGGCTTTCCAGGGGTCGGGACCGGGAAACCTCGCCGATCCCGGCGGGCAACATCCACACAATAGCGAGGTACGATTCAGGCGCCAATGGCTTTTTCCGGCGCCGAGTCGATTCTCCGGTGAAAAAAGTTCATCTCAATCCCAAGCAAGTCTTGTGCCGGTTTTTCTCGCTCAACGGCCCGACGGCTCGGCCGGGCGACGCGGGTTCCGGGCGGGTCGGTGTGCCGGGGCGGCGTCGAGCATCCCGGCCCGCCGCAGCCAGGCGACGGCGTCGGCCAGCGATTCGCGGACGGGGCGGGGCGACAGCCCCAGCTCGGCCAGGCTCCGAGCCGGGTCGAAGTGCATCAACCTACGGGCCAACCGGACGCCCGTGACGGTCGCCCTGGGCGGCCGTCCCGTCAGGTGATCGGCCGCGAACTCGCTCAAGAAAGCGATCCCCAGGCCGACCGCATACGGGACGCGCCAGCGAGGCACGGGGGCCCCGGTGAGGTCGGCGATCCGCCGCAGGAGCTCCAGGAGCGTCAAGTTCGCACCGGCGAGGAGGTAGCGACGGCCCGGCCGGCCGCGTTCGAGGGCGAGGTGGATGCCCGCGGCCACGTCGCGGACGTCGATCAGGTTCAGCGTGCAATCCATCCGCGCGGGGAGGTGGCCGCGGGCGGCGTCGAGGATCAGGCGCGTCGGCGGCGAGAGGCCGCGGTCGCCGGGGCCGACGGGCATCGTCGGGTTGACGACCACGACCGGGTGCCCGGCCGCGGCGCGGGCGAACGCCTCGCCCTCGGCGCGGAGCTTCGACCGGCAGTAGGGGCCGACCGCGTCGGGAAGTCCGATCTTGACGTTTTCATCGATCAGGCCTGCGGCGCGACGGCGGGTCAGGATGCTCTCGGTGCTCGTATGCACGATCCGCCCGGCCCCCTCGGCGATCGCGGCGTCGAGGACGTGGACGGTGCCGCGGTGGTTCACCGCGTCGAACTCGTCGCGGTCGCGGGCCCAGAGGTTCGGGTTGGCCGCCAGGTGGTAGACGAACCGGCCCCCGCGCAGGGCCTCGCGGACGGCCTCGCGATCGCGGATATCGGCGCGGACGACCTCGACGCCGGGCGGCAGATGCGAGGTGTCCGCGCCCGGTCGCTCGACGACGCGGACCCGCTGACCGGCCGCGACGAGTCGCCCGACCAGGTGGCTGCCGATGAACCCCGCCCCGCCCGTCACGATCGTGATCGCGTCCATGCGCCGGCCCTCAGCGGACTCGATAGAGCTCTTGCGGCAAGCGCCGCGGGTCGACCGGATAGCCCGCCGCCTTCAGCCGCGCGATCGCGTCGGGCGTCGCGAACGAGACGGGCTCGAGGGCTCCGGCGCGGCGGAGGCGGTCGAAGACGTCGGGGGTCACGAAGTCGGTGAACCCGTAGTTGCCCGGCGACCGGTAGCGGCGGACCTCGGCCCAATCGACGAAGACGTGCGTGATCCCGCGCTCGTGCAACGCCCGGCGGACCTCCTCCGGGTCGCGGCCGCGGGCGATCGTCTCGATCGTCTCGCGGTTGAAGACGGTGTTATAGACGATCGGGTGCCTCATGTGGAAGACGCCCGCCTGCGCGACGGAGAGGACCTTCGCGTCGGGCGGGAGGGAGAGGTCCACGAGCGTCAGCGCCGGGCTGAGCGCCGCGGGGACGCGGTCGCGGAGGACGTCGTAACCGGTCGTCCATTGGTTCAGGCCGGCGAGGCTCGACGAGTCGAAGACGAGGTTCGCCGCGACGGCGATCACGAGCATCCCTCGCAGCAGGATCGACCAGGCCCGGCCGCGCGACCAGTCGGCGCCGAGGCCGGCGAGGACCGCCGCGGCGGGCAGGAGCGGTAGCCAGAAGCGGTCGAGCCGATGGGTCAGCAGCCACCACGTCGCGAACAGGTAGAGGACGTAACCCCAGAGGATCAAGGCCCCGCGCCTCGAGCCCCGCCGCAGGAGGGCGAGCGGGGCGAGCATGGCGAAGAGCGGCGATTGCCAGTCGGATCGGCCGGCCACGTCGACGACCGCGCCGGTGAGCTCGTCGAGGGTGATCGACTTCCGGCCGTGCGCGTGCGACCACTTCAAGTCGAGGTCGGGGCCCCAGTGGCGGCCGTCGAAGAGGTCGTAGGCGAGCGGATACACGGGGTTCCGCGTATCGATCACGTTCTTGACCAGCCACGGGCCGATCGACGCGGCGACCCCGAGCCCGAACGCCGCCGCGAGCGGCCACGAGCGGCGCCGCCACGACGCGACGAGGGCCGCGGCGCCGGCCGGGACGACGGCCGAGACGAGCGCGGGGTACTTGCAGGCCATCGCGCCGCCGGCCATCAGCCCGATCACCCCCCAGAGTCGAGCGCGTCGCGACGGCTCCGCCTCGTCCCAGGCGCGCGCGATCGCCCAGGCGATCGCGGCGTGATAGTAGCAGAGGGGCCCTTCGACGTAGGGGATCGTCGCGATGCGATAGACCCACGGCGTCGACAAATAAACGATGACAGCGACCCACGCCGCCCGTGGCGACGCGAGCCGGCGGGCCAGGAGCCAGGCCATCGCCGCCGCCGCGGGGGCGTGCAAGGCGACCAGGAGTTGCCCCGCCAACGCCCCGCGCCACCAGTCGCCGAGCACGACCATCCCGAGCAGGTGGAGCATCTCGACGCCGAACGGCATGCTCGTATAAACATTATGCGGAAGGAACGCGATCCGGCCGGCCCGGTAGTACTCCTTGGGCCCCTGGAGGTGGTATTCGACGGAGTCGAAGTCGGTCGTCGGCAGCAGGGCGCCGAGGGCCATGATGAGCAGGAAGGGGGCGACGACGAGGAGGGGGGCCAGGTGCCGGGGGCCGGGGGCCGGGGTGGTCGCGGCGTCGTCGCGGAGTCGGAGGGCCATCTCGACGAGGATCGGCAGGCCCAATCCGAGCCGGATCGGCCAGGGGGAGAGCAGGCCGAGGCGGCCGAGACTCAGGGTCGCGACCCCGAGGGCGACGGCGCCGAGGCCGAAGGCGGTCGCGGCGCGCTCCGACGGCGAGAGGGCGGATCGGAGCCGGGTCGCGCGGAGGATCAGGTGGCCGAGCGCGACCAGGCTCGCGGCGATCCAGAGAGCGGCCAGCGCGATCGGCAGGCGCTCGGGGAGGTGCTCGACGTGGGAGAGCTCGCGCGCGGCGAGCCCGAGCAGCGACTCATCGACGGTCACGCCGGGGACGACGCCGGGGAGGGCGAAGAGGAGCAACGTGCCGCGGTTGAGCCGGCCCCGGCCGGCCCCGTCGGGGGCATTGGGCAGGGGGACGAGCAGGAACCAGGCGAGGAAGCCCACCTCCAGCGCCGCCAGGGCCGCGAGCAAGGCCGGCGCGGGGGCCTTCAGAGGACCGGCCCGATCTGCCAAGGCGCGAACTCCTCCTCGCCGATGCCGTGCGCCTCGCTCTTCGTGCGACGGCCGTCGGCGACGTCGAGGATCAGGTCGAAGAGCCGGTGGCCGGCCGCCGCGACCGGCTCGCCGTCGAGGATCGTGCCGGCGTCGAAGTCCATGTCGTCGCGCATCCGGTCGTACATCGGCGTGTTGGTCGCGACCTTGACGCACGGCGTCGGCTTCAGGCCCAGCACGCTGCCGCGGCCGGTGGTGAAGACGAGCACGTTCGACCCGCCGGCGACCAGGCCGGTGGTGCAGGGGGGGTCGAAGCCGGGCGTGTCCATGAAGACCAGGCCCGGCGTGTCGACTCGCTCGCCGTAGCCGACGACGTCGACCAGGGCCGTCGACCCCCCTTTGGCCAGGGCGCCCAGGGATTTCTCGTAGATCGTCGTCAGGCCGCCGGCCTTGTTGCCGGGCGATGGGTTATTGTTCAGGACGGCGTCGAAGACCCCCGCGTACCACTCCCACCACTTGATCCGGTCGACCAGCTTCTGGCCGACCTCGCGGCTGACGGCGCGGCGGGTCAAGAGGTGCTCGGCGCCGTAGATCTCGGTCGTCTCGCCGAGGATCGCCGTCCCGCCCTGGGCGACGAGCAGGTCGGCGGCGACGCCCAGTGCCGGGTTGGCCGTGACGCCCGAGTTGCCGTCGGAGCCGCCGCATTCGAGGGCGACCCGGAGCTTCGACGCCGGCTGCTCGGTCCGCTCCCAGGCGTTGGCCGCGGGGAGTAGCTCGTGGACGGCGCGGACGGCGGCCTCGACGGTCCGGTTGATCCCTCCCTGGTCCTGGATGTTGAGCACGCGCGGCCGATCCTCGGCCTTCGCGACTCCTGGCGCGCGGCGGGGGACGAGGTGGTAGGTCTCGACGATGTGCTGCGCGAAGCTGACCTCGCAGCCGAGGCCGACGAGCACATAGGCGGCGACGTTCGGGTGGTTGGCGAAGCCGGCGAGGACCGACTCGAGCCGGTTGTGGTCGCCGCCGCCGAAGGGCAAACCGCAGCCGGCCTTGTGGGTGATCGCGAAGACGCCGTCGACATTCGGGAAGTCGCGTTTCCAGGCGTCGTCGCGGAAGCGATCGGCGATCAACCGCGACGTGCTGGCCGAGCAGTTCACGGTGCTGATGACGGCGATGTAGTTGCGCGTGCCGACGCGGCCATCCGGCCGCAGGTAGCCGCGAAAGGTGCGCGGGCGGTCGATCGGCGGGGGCTCGGGACGCTCGGAGGCGAAGGCGTAGTCGCGGTCGAAGAGGTCGGCCTGGACATTCTGGGTGTGGACCCAGGCGCCGGGAGGGATCGGCTTCGAGGCGAAGCCGATGACCTGGCCATACTTGCGGATCGGCTCGCCGGGGGCGATCTCGACCAGCGCGACCTTGTGCCCCAGCGCGATCGGCTCGCGCGCCGTGACGGTGCGGCCGGCGACCTCGAGGCGGAACCCCTCGGGGATCGGCCGCGCGGCGACGGCCACGTTGTCCTCGGCCCGCAAGTGGACCGCCCGCCGCGCGTCGTTGGCTATCGCCGTCGCCATCAGTCGCTCTACCTCCGCTTGGAAGAAACGGCCCGACCTCCCCGCGCCCGACTCCAGTCTATTGGTTCTCGTGATCGCTGAGAAGCACAGCCCGGAGCCGACAAGCCGGGTCCGTCTCGAACTGCTCACCCGAGTTGCGCGGCGGAACCCGCCTGAGACGGAGCGGCAGGGCGAGACGGCCCGTCGGGGAATCGGGCCGACTGAGCGGGCATCGCTCGCATCGTGGGCAGGGCTAGCGGCTCACAAACACAGCGGGATTCGCCTGCTTCAACCTCCTCACCCCATCGTCAGAAACACGCGTGTTCCACAACCAGAGCTTCTTCAGCTTGGGGAGCCCCTTCAGTCTGTCAAGTCCCGCGTCCGTCACGTCGGAACCTTGCAGATCGATCAGAGTTAGATTCGTGAACCCTGACAGGTTCGCGACTCCGGCGTCGGTTAGGCGGAGATCGCCGAGGCCGATCGCGAGGTCTGTCAACCGATCGCTGCCCTGCATACGTGCGAGGCCCGCGTCCGTGAAGCGACTACCATCGAGGGATAATCCCCTGACCTTCGGCAGTCGGCTGAGGAGGACAAGGCTCTCGTCGGTGATCTTCGACCCGTTGATGTGGACGTACTCCAGATTCTTGAGGTGGGCGAGATGTGCGACGCCCGCGTCCGTGACCGAGACCCCTTGCCATATGTAGAGTTTTTCGAGGTCCGTCATCCTCCCGATGGATTCCAACCCCTTGTCGGTCGCCTGCGACCCCTTGAGCATCAGCGTCTTCAGGCCGGATAGCTTCGCGAGCTTACTCAGGAGGGCATCGCAGGGCTCCTGATTTTCATTGTCGAATCGCTTGCCCGTCGAATCGTCATAGACGAGGCTGACCAGGCGGACGCTCTGGAACGCCTCTGGGCCGACGAGCTTGACGAGCCAACGCGGGGCGCGGGGTCCGTCGCTGGACTCGGGCTTGCCGTCGACGAATTCGTGGTCGTAGTGGACCCATCCCCCGTGTTTCCGGACGGCCTCGACCGCCTCACGCTGCTCGCGCATCCTCTTCGCCTGCCAGCCCAGAAGGATCGCGACGGCGAGAACCAGGACCATCGACCCCCGGATGCTCAGGCGAGCCCAGCGGCGGCGCGGCCTGGTCGCGACCTCGGGCATGCTCATGTCCTCGGCTGGGGAGCGATGGAGTCCCTGGACGCCTCCCGATGTTACCACCTGGAGCTGGGGATGTCTTGGATGTGGCCGGCGCCCGAACCATTCCCATCAGAACGCGAAGTAGATGAACGTCTGCGGGCTCGACGGCGTCAGGACGAGCAGCGATTCGAGAACGAACAGCCAGACATTGAGCCGCAGGAACCACGGCCAGCGGGTCATCGGGTCCGTCCCGCCCATGAGGCCCTGGATGGCCTCGTACGCGAACAGGAACCAGCCGTAGTAGAGGATGCCGCGCCCGATCTCGGCCGCGCCGGAGGACCAGTGCGGGTGCAGGAAGATGCCCTCGAGGAAGACGCCGACGGTCGTCAGGTTCTGGGCGCGGAAGAGGAGCCAGCCGAGGCAGGTCAGGTGGAACATCAACACGCCCATCAGGCCGAGCAGCCAGCGCGGATAGCCGCCGCGCTCGGTGCGGATGCCCAGGACGCGATAGGCCACGAGCAGGAACCCTTGATACGTGCCCCAGAGCACGAACGTCCACGAGGCCCCGTGCCAGAGGCCGCCGAGGATCATGGTGAGCATGAGGTTGCGGTAGACCATGAGAGGCCCGCCGCGGTTGCCGCCGAGAGAGATGTACAGGTAGTCGCGCAACCAGGACGACAGGCTGATGTGCCAGCGTCGCCAGAAGCTCGACGGGCTGGTGGCGAAGTACGGCATGTTGAAGTTGAGCATGATCCGGAAGCCCAGCAGCCGCGCCGTGCCGCGGGCGATGTCGGTGTAGCCCGAGAAGTCGCCGTAGATCTGGAAGGCGAAGGCGTAGACCGCCATCAGGAGGCGGAGGCCGTCGTGCGGCGCGGCGATGTGCGACGAGGCCGCGTGGTCGTAGGGGCCGAAGACCTGGCCGACGTACGCGGCCATGTTGTCGGCGACGACCATCTTCTTATAGAGCCCCCACGCGATCAGCCAGGCCCCCTCGCGGACGTCGAGCCGGTCGATCGTCCGCTCGCGGCGGAACTGCGGCAGCATGTGCCCGGCCCGCTCGATCGGCCCGGCGACGAGCTGCGGGAAGAAGGCGACGAAGGCCGAGAAGTCGAGCAACGACCGGCAGGCGGGGATCTCGCGGCGGTACACGTCGATGGTATAGCTCATCGTCTGGAAGGTGTAGAACGAGATGCCGACCGGCAGGATGACGCTGAGGGTCAGGAAGTCCGGCGTCATGCCGAAGGCCCCGTGGATCAGCGTCGCGAAGCTCCGCGCGAAGAAGTTGAAGTACTTGAAGAAGCCGAGGATCGTGAGCTGCGCCGTCACGCTCGACGCGATGAACAGCCGGCGGCGGATGGGCTCGCGGAGCCTCGAAAGCCACGGATACGCGACGTTGGCCAGCACCACGGCCGCCGCCGTCGCGAGGAAGACGCCCCGGCCGACCGGGCTCGCCAGCGCCCGCGCGCCGTCGATCGCCACGGCGGGCGGCCCGTACCGCGACGGCCAGGAGACCGTTACGGCGTGCCAGTCGACCGTCACGAGGAAGAAGGCCGACGTCAGCAGGATCGCCGACCCGAGGGCACGCGAGCGACGGCCGACCTTGCCGTCGTCGATCATCAGGCCGCAGTAGAAGTCGATGATCGAGGAGAGGATGGCGAGGTAGAGGAAGCGGACGTCCCACCAGCCGTAGAAGATGTAGCTGGCGATCACGAGGATCAGGTTCTGCGCCCGGTGGTCCCGGGCGGCGGCCCAGTAGATCGCCAGGACGATCGGGAAGAAGACGGCGAAGACGGGGCTGTTGAAGAGCATGGGGCGGGCTCGGCGGCTCCTACGGGGATACGCGGTCTCGGACGGCCCGTTCCAGCGCCGGCCGCACCGCCTCGTTCAGGGCGCGGTAGCCGGCGGGGCCGAGGTGGAGCGTGTCGAGCGCCAGCGCCGGGTCGATCCGCCGACCCCGGCGCAGGCGGGTGTCGCAGTCGACGACGACGACCCCGGGGCCGGCCAGGCCTCGGATCGTCCGGTTGACGTCGTCGATGGCGTCGATCGTCGCGTCGGACCAGATCGGCCGCCGGGCCAGCTCGGGCGGCCCGACGGGGAAGATCGTCAGGAGGACGACCGTGATCCCCGCGTCCCGGAGTCGGCCGACGATCTCCCGGAGGTGGGCGCGGCAGCCCTCGACGACCGTCGCCGCGCGGTCGTCGGCGAAGAGGCCGAGGGTCTTGAGGTCGTTGACGCCGACCTGGACGACGGCGACGTCGGCCTCGAGGGCGATCACGTCGCGGTCGAGCCGCAGGAGCACCTGCGCCGTCGTCTGGCGGTCGACGCCGCGGTTGATCGCCTCGCAGCCGCTCGGCGACGGCGGGTCGGCCCAGGCCTCGACCCTCGAGTCGCCGACGAGGACGACGCGGGTCATCCCGGGTGACCTGGGCGGCACGCGGACGCCGGCGAAGCGGGCCGCGTCGGTCGGGTCGAGGCGGAGCGAGTGGAGGTCGCGGTAGCTGGCGAAGAGGGCGCGTGCCAGCACGACGTCCAGGCCGACCGCGGCGACGAGGGCCGCGGCCAGGGCGATCGCGAGCCGTCGCCGGGCGCGGGGCGGGGGAGCCGTCGGGGGCGCGGGGCTGGCCTCGGGGGCGCTCAAGATTCGTCCGCCCTCCATCATCGCGCCCCGAGTGCCGCGGCGGGCGCGGGGATGAAGCCGCGGCGGATCAGGCCGTCGGCCAGGGCGCGGCCGACGGCCGCGTGGCCGGCCTCGTTGAGGTGGGCGTCATGCTTCAGGCGATAGGACGTGCCGGGCGGCATCAGGGCTCGGGTATCCCGGCCGAGGTCCCAGTCCCGCTGGCCGACCTCGGCGAAGTAGAGGGCGTACAAGGCGCTGGGGCCGTTGTCGATCGTGGCGGGGTTGCAGAGCGCGAACCGGCCGCCGATCGACTCGGCGTCGCGCTTCATCGCCCGGTAGGTCGCGGCCGTCAGGCGGAAGGAGAGCGACTTCCGGACCTCGTCGAGCCCGGAGGGCCCCGTCGGCGCCGGCGCGGCACCGCCCTGGTCGGCGATCAGGCGGCCGAGCACGGGGTTCGCCGTCAGGGCCTCCAGCGCCATCGTACAGCCGGCCGAGCGGGTCACGACGTTGTCGCGGAACCAGAGCAGCCACCCCTGCTTCGCCGAGCACGGCCGCTCGGCGACCTTGCCGTCGTCGCCGACGAAGACCTGGGTGGCCATCGGGTAGCTCGGCACCGGGACGTTCCTCGGCGTCAGGGCGCCGTCGGGCCCGAGCTCGAGGTACCCCTTGCCGAAGACGCGATACGGCTTGTGGAGCTCGAGGTTGGTCGACGGCTCGATGCCGCCGATGCAGTAGAGCACGAGGTCGGGCCGGTACTTCAGGCCCTCGCGCTCGAGGAAGAGGAGCGCCTGGTCGGAGCCCCAGCCGCGGCAGGCGGCGTTGATGACCTGGGCGCGCACGCCGCGGCGGTTCAGCTCGTCCTCCAGCACGCGCGTGAAGACGGCCTCGGGGGGGACCTCGAAGCCGACGGCGACCGAGTTGCCCAGGGCCAGCACGCGGAAGGTGCCCGGCGGCTTCTCGTAGCCGATCTCGCGCTCGCGGAGGCCGCGCGAGTTGATGACGATCGGCTGGCGGCAGTCGAGCTTGACGAACAGGCCGGTGGCACCCGGCTCGTGCGCCCATCCGAGCAGCGGGTCGTACCGCCAGACGATGCTCTCCTTGGTCAAGGGGTAGACCCCGAAGAGCCAGCGCGGGGCGGCCTCGAGCCAGAAGGCGAGGATCGCCAGGGCCAGCAGGACGCGGCCCGCCCGCCGCCCGTGGCGTCCCCGTGGCGACCCGGTCGTCGGGCCGGGGACGGGGTCCGGCGCGAGGGCGAACACGGTTGCCGCGGCGGCCGCCCCGGCGGGCCGATCCTCGTCGCGATTCATGTCGATGTCCCGGCTCGACTCGTTCCGAGGCCCACGCGCGCCCGGCGCGGTCCGTGGGCCGGTCTTTCCGAGCCCGAAGTATAGCAGGCGGCGTGTCGCGAAGTCGAGACGCGGCGCCCGGATCCTGCCTGGACACCCGCCGCGGGGGCCGTCATGATGAGCGGTGTCAACACCGGCCGGGCGGCGTCCTAGGATGGATCGATGGAGTCGCCGCGACGCCCCGCCAGCCACCCGGAGAGGACCGGCCGTGCCCCCGCCGACGCCCGACCCCCGTTCGCCCGCCGCGATCGCCCGGCTCGCCGCGGCCGGGGGTCGTCCGCCGCTGCCGCGGCGGCCGGGTCCGGGCGGGCCGGGCCGGAAGGTGCCCTGGGGCTGGCTGGAGTGGACGTGCGTGGCGATGACGTTCTTCCCGGCGCTCCTGTTCATCCCGGGCCTGGGGCCGGTCCGGACCGTGACCCGCGTCGGCCTGTTCTCGACGTCGCTGCTGGCCTGGCTGTTTCTGGGGATGCGCGGCGGGCGGTCGTTCGGCATCCTGCCGTCGGCGGCCTGGCTGACCGCGGCCCTGGGCTACATGGGCCTGATGCTCTTCCACCCCGACACCAATACACTCTTCGCGGGCGTCGGCCAGATCGGCCTGTGCGGCTCGGTGATGGGGCCGGCCTTCTGGGGGACCGAGGCGCTCACCTCGCCGCGGCAGGTGCGGCGGCTGATCACGATCCTGCTGTTCTGCAACGCCGCCAGCGCCCTGGTCGGCCTCGGCCAGGTCTTCCGGCCCGACACCTTCACGCCCCCCTCGATGAACGTGTCGAGCCTCAGCGAGGACGTCGCCAATTCCTTGAAGATCGAGGTCAACGGCCGCCGGATCTTCCGCCCCAGCGGCCTGTCCGACTCGCCCGGCGCCGCCTGCTGGGGCGGCCTGCTGACGAACCTCACCGCCCTGGGCTGGGCCCTGCGGCCGATCGCGACCTGGAAACGCGTGGGGTGTATCGGCCTGGCGTTCCTGGGCATGGGGGTCATGTATTTCAGCCAGGCGCGGGTCTCGGTCATCATGCTGGCCGTCTGCCTCGTGGCCATGGGGACGCTGTTCGTCCTCCAGAGGAACGTGCGCCGGGCCACGATCCTGGCCGGCGGCAGCGTCGCCCTGTTCCTCGGCGCCTTCGCCTGGGCGCAGGCCACGGGCGGCAGCTCGGTGACCGAGCGGTTCTACGCCCTCTTCCAGAGCAACGCCGTCGAGGTCTACCAGAGCAACCGCGGCTCGTTCCTGACGGGAGCCCTGACCGGCTACCTGCCCGAGGCGCCGCTGGGCATGGGGCTGGGGCGCTGGGGGATGATCTTCTTCTACCTCGGCGACAAGGCCCGAGAGGCCTCGCTCGGGTCCGTCTGGGTCGAGATCCAGATCGCCGGCTGGGTCGTCGACGGCGGCGCGCCGCTGCTCTTCCTCTGGGCCGTGGCCCTGGGCCTGGCGATGTGGGTGTCGGTGCGCGTCGCGCTCCGCAGCCGCGACCCCGAGCTGGCGTACTGGGCCGCCGTCATCACCGCGCTCAACCTGTCGGTCCTGGCCGCCTGCTTCAGCTTCCCCGTCTTCGTCCACCCGCTCGGCATGCAGTTCTGGCTCCTGACGGCCGCGCTCTACAAGGCCGACCGCCTCGCCGCCGCGGTGCCCCGGCGACGTCCGGGGCCTGCCCTTCGTTGAAAGCTCCACCCCCCGGCCCGAGGCCCAACGCCTCGGGCCGGGGCGTGGTCCCGGCTCACGTTAACAACCCTTCGCCCGGCTCAGGAGCGGTGGAAGAGCCAGCAGCGCCTCGGCCGGCAGGGGTCGACGCAGCCGTCGGCGGGGATCGCCGGGCAGAAGGTCTCCTGCTGCGGCGAGGCGAGGATGGTCTCGGTCTGCGCCGAGGGGAGGACCGGCTCGGGGCAGCGGATCAGGACCGGCACCCGGACGCAGACCTCGACCGGGACCTGTTTGCAGATCGTCCGGGGGACGCAGACCGTCTTGCACTCGACGACCTTGCGGGTCACGGTCACGGGCACGCAGGTCGTCGTCGTGACCGGCTCCTGGGTGCAGACGGTGTAGGGGACCCGCTTGACGCACTGGATGAGCTGCGTCTCGCAGATCGTCTGTGGCACGCAACGCACGACCTCCTGCGACACCATCTCGCAGACCGTCTGCGGCACCTGCTTGTAGCAGGTCTCCGACACCATCCGACACGATGTCACCGGCACCTGCCTGGAGCAGGTCTCCGAGACCATCCGGCAGGTCGTCACCGGCACCTGCCGGACGCACGACTGCGTCACCATCCGGCAGACCGTATACGGCACCTGCCGCGCGACCTGTTCGCGGATCGTCCGGGTGACGGTGCAGGCGACCTGCCGATACGCCGTCTCGCGGACCATCCGGCAGGTCGTCACCGGCACCTGCCGCGGCACGCACTCGCGGACCAACGACGTGACCGTGTAGGGGACCGTCCGGCAGACCGTCTTCGGCACCATCGTCGTGACGCAGACCGGCACCTGGCGCACGCAAGTCTGCGGGACCATCGTGCAGTAGGTGTACGGCACCGTCTTGACGCACGTCTCCTGCACCGTCCGGCAGACCGTGTACGGCACCTGCTTGCTGCAACGGGTCACGACCGTCTCGCAGTACGTCCGGGGCACCTGCTTGACGCAGGTCTCCGAGACCATCCGGCAGGTCGTCACCGGGACGGTGCAGACGCATTCTTGCGGCACCATCCGGCAGACGGTGTACGGCACCTGCTTGCAGGTCGTGAACGGGACCTGCTTGCAGATCGTCACCGGCACCATCCGGCGCACGACCTGCCGCTCGAGGACGGTCCGGCAGCGGGTCTCGACGACCGTCCTCGGGCACCAGACGCGGCAGACCTCCCAGCCCGGCGGGCTCTGGTAGAGGCAGCCGTCCTTGCAGATGAGCTTGCCGGGGATGCAGCGCTTCGTCGTGACCCACTCGCCGCACTCGCGCTCGACGCACTCGGTGACGGTCCGGGGGACGCAGATCGTCTCGCAGACCTCGCGGCAGGCGGTCTCGACCACCGTGCGGCAGCCGGTCTCGACCACCGTCTTGTAGCAGACCTCTTGCACCGGCCGGCAGACGGTGTACCGGACCTGCTGGAGCACCGTCTCACGGACCGGTCGGCAGACCTGGTACGAGACCGCCTCCAACACCGTCCGCCGCACCGGCGTGCAGACATTATAGGTCACGGTCTTCCAGGCCGTCTCGCGGAGGGTCCGGCAGACGGTGTAGGGCACTTGCTTGTAACCGCACTGCTTGACCGGCCGCATGACCTGGTACGCCTGCGGCTGCAAGACCGTGCGCCGGACCGGCACCGAGATGGTCTCGGGGACGGTCTTGAAGCAGGTCTTCTGGACCGGCCGGCAGACGGTCGAGTACTCGGTCTTCCAGACGGTCTGCTGGACCGGCCGGCAGACGGTGTAGGGGACCGTCTTGACGATCGTCTCGTGGACCGGTCGGCAGATCGTCGAGATGCAGGTCTTGTAGCAGGTCTCGCGGACCGGGACGCGGACGTACGAGACGCACGTCTTCATGTGCGTCTCGCGCACCTTGCGACAGACCGTGTACGAGCGGGTCTCGAGGTGCGTCTCGCGCACCGGTCGGCAGACGGTGTACGCGCAGGTCTTCCAGACGGTGCGCGAGACCGGCCGCTGGACGGTCGCGCGGCACTCGCGGAGGACCGCCCGATAGACCGGCTTCGAGACCGTGTAGGGGACCTCCCGGATGCACTGCTGGGCGACCGTGCGGAAGGTCGTGACGGTCCGGGGCTGCATGACCGTCTCGCAGACGAGCCGCTCGCAGGCCACGGCGCGCGACTCGAAGACGGTCTCGGTGACCGGGCGGAGTACGGTCCGCCGCTGGAGTTCGTACTCGACGTGCCCGGGGCATTCGATGGTGACCGGGCAACAGCGGGTCGAGGCGCCGCCAGCATAGCTGGCCGCCTCCGCCGGGCGATCGGCCGCCCCGGCCCCGACGAATAGGGCCACCAGGGCGACCGACAAGAGCTTACGCATGGTCCGACGCTCCACCAATGACGCGCGACTCACACCTCCATGCATTGCGGTCCCTCGACCCGACGCCTCGTGCGCGGGTCCGCCGACTCGTCCCCTTCTGTTTCGACCGGCCGATCGGCCCACTTCACCGGGATTCCTCGATTCCCCCCGTCCCCCCGGGCTTCCCGGCCCGTCTTGCTTCACAACCGACAAAGTCTCGCAGCGCGTGCCACGGCATGGTTTCGCCGACCGGGACGACCGGCCCGACCCGTGGCCCCGTCGCGATCGCGACGGGCGATCGGGCCGCTCGGGCCCGGAGGGGGCCGTTGCCGGGGAGCCGCCGCGGTTTCTCGGAAACTTGGCCTGGACAGGATCGGCGGCGGGACCTATCCTCAAATGTTGGAGTCCTTGACAGTGGCCCCGGCGAGCCAGGGAGAGGCCGCGGGCCCGCCGACCGGCGAAGGGCGCCGGAGAAAAGGGAGGGGGGTGATGCCCCCGGATCGCGATCGGCATTCCGCGGCGGGGATCGGTGCCGACCCCGTCTCGCTCGGCATGAGGAACGACGTCGCCCAGCTCGCCAGCACCTGCGCGCGGAGCGTCGTCGGCCTGTTCCGGCACCTCGACGACGCCCAGATCCGCCGCCAGTGCCTGGGCCTGCTCCGCGAGCGCCTGGCCGGCGACCGGCAGCTCGACGCGTACGCGACCGAGTCGCTGGTGGCCGTCTACCAGCGCGCCCTCGACGTCGCGCTGGCCGCCCGCGCGGGCCGGCCGCCCCGCGCCGCCGCGCCGTCCTGAGGCGGACCCCGGCCTGCAACGACCGGCTCGCGGTGCGCGCCGACATCGGCTCCCGGGCACTGGATTCCGCGGCGGGGTCGCCTTACCATACTACGACGGCCCGCACCGGACGGGCCGCCGAGGCGTACCCTGACCGTCGGGGATCACTGGACATGACGACTCCGCGGAAGGCCCTGGTCCTGGCCCGCGCCGCCCTGGCGGCGGCCCTGCTCGCCCCACCGGCATCGGCGCAGGACGAGCCGCCGGAGTCGGGCCGCAAGGCGTCCGGTCGCTTCGACTCGCTCGAGTCGCTCAACGCCTCGTACACCAAGCAGTACGAGGAGCTCGAGCGCCGCCAGATCGCCGACCTGACCGCCCTGGCCGGCCGGCAGGCCGGCTCGAAGGCCGAGGCGACCTATCGGCAACTGTTCAATTTCGCCGTCGCCCGCGGCCAGTACAACGCCGCGGCCAAGGCCGCCGCCAACTACCTCGAGGCCGAGCGCAACGACCCGCAGCTCCGCGCCCTGGCGACCCTCATCGACGCCACGGTCAAGGTCGACAACAAGCAGGAAGACGAGGCCCTCAAGGGGATCGAGCGGTTCGTCCGGTCACAGAAGGCCGGCGGCCAGAAGCTCGACCCCGACACGATCTTCACCGTCGGCGAGGCGTTCCTCCAGCGCCTCGTCCGCAACGGGAGCTACGACATCGCGCGGCGGACCTGCGACGTCTTCCTCCGTGGCGACCCCGACAAGTCCGTGCGCGACCACTTCTCGGCCCGCCTGACCCGCCTGAACCTCATGAACAAGCCCGCCCCGCCGATCTCGGGCGTCGACGTCGACAACCGCGAGGTCCGCCTCACCGACCTCCGCGGCAAGGTCGTGCTCGTCGACTTCTGGGCGACCTGGGCGCCGCCGTGCGTCGCCGAGGTCCCCCATTACCAGGCGTTGCTCGACAAGTACGGGAGCCAGGGCTTCACCATCCTCGGCGTCAACGTCGACGCCAGCCGCGAGGACATCCACGGCGACATCGCCCGGGTCAAGCCCACCGTCCGCAAGTTCTTGCTCACCTACCGCGTCTCCTGGCCCAACGTCTTCAACGGCGGCGGCGCCCGCGACTTCGCCCAGCGCTACGGCGTCAACGAGGTCCCGGCCACCTTCCTCGTCGACGCCAAGGGCAACATCGTCGACGTCGAGCGTTCCGGCGCCGACCTCGACCGCGCCGTGGCCAAGGCCCTCGGCGTCGACGACGAGGCCAAGGACAAGGAGAAGAAGTGACGGGCGCCGACGCGGTGGGCGCCGTCGCGGCATCGGGGCAGGGGGCGGGACGGGCGGAGCGGGACCTGTTCCTGGTCAGCTTCGCCATCCTCTTCCTGGAGCTGGCCTGCATCCGCTGGCTGGGCAGCACCGTCATCTTCCTGGCCTATTTCACCAACCTGGTGTTGATGGCCAGCTTCCTCGGCATGTCGGTCGGCTGCCTCGCGGCGGCCCGGCCGACGAACTGGCTGAAGTCGGTCCTCCCGTTGACGCTGGCGACGGTCGTCCTGGCGGTCACGGCCCTGGTCGCCTACCGCGAGCTCGGCCGCCTGGCGGTCGACGTCGGCGGGCAGGAGTCGCCGCAGCAGGTCTTCTTCGGGGCCGACTTCCGCGCGCTCGACCCCTCGCGGTTCTTCGTGCCGATCGAGGTCGTCGCGGCGACGTTCTTCGTGCTCGTCGCCCTGATCTTCGTCGGCCTCGGCCAGACGATGGGCCGCGCCTTCGATCGCGTGCCGGGGCGGGTCCGGGCCTACTCGACGAACGTGCTCGGCAGCCTCGCGGGCATCGCCGGCTTCGCGCTCGCATCCGCGTTCGGGGCGCCGCCGGTCGCCTGGTTCGGCGTCGCCGCCGCGATTGTCCTGATGCTCGATCGGCCCGTGCGGGCCTGGAAGGTCGGTACGGCGATCGCGCTGGTCGTCGCCTTGATCTTCGCCGACGCGGAGCCTTGGCTCTTCCACGGCCGACGGACGTGGTGGTCGCCGTACAACAAGATCACGTTCGACCCGAAGACGGGCGACATCGACGCCAACAACATCTCGCACCAGACGATCATCGACGTCGCGGCGAGGGGGCCCGGCTACGTCCTGCCGCACCTCCTGAACCGCGACGCCGGCGGCGAGCCGTTCGGCGAGGTCCTGATCGTCGGCGCCGGCTCGGGCAACGACGTCCAGGGCGCGCTCGCCCACGGCGCCGATCACATCGACGCCGTCGAGATCGACCCCGTCATCAACGCCATCGGCCGCCGCGACCACCCCGACCACCCCTTCGGCGATCCTCGCGTCAAAGTCCACCTCGACGACGGTCGCCACTTCCTCCGCGCGACCGACCGGTCGTATGACCTCGTCAGCTACGCGGTCGTCGACTCGCTCGTGTTGCACTCGGGCTATTCGAGCCTGCGGCTGGAGAGCTACCTGTTCACCGAGGAGGCCCTCCGCGACATCAAGGCGCGGCTCAAGCCCGGCGGCGTGTTCGCGATGTACAACTATTATCGCCAGGGGTGGGTCGTCGGCCGCCTGGCGAAGCTGGCCGCGACCGTCTTCGGCACGGAGCCCCTGGTCATCTCCCTGCCGCACCAGGACCGGATCGCGCCGGGCGACCGGCAGCACGGCTTCGAGACCTTCCTGCTCGTCGGCAACGGCCCGAGCCCCCGGCTCGACGCGATCCGTCGCGCCCTGGATCGCGACCGGTCGTACTGGATCAACGCCACGCCGCGCGTGAATGGGCCGATCCGGGCCTTCGGGCCGACGGCGCCGGACGTCCCCGGCGTCGATTCGGGCTGGCATCGGGTCGCGCCGGCCGTCGTCGAGATCGAGCCCGGCATCCGACTGCCGACCGACGACTGGCCGTTCCTCTACCTGCACCGGCCGACGATCCCCGACCTGAACCTGCGCGGGATGGCGATCGTCGCGGTCGCGTCGCTGGCGTTGCTGCTCGCGCTGGCGCCGGTGCGACGGGCGCGGCCGAACGGGCGGATGTTCTTCCTCGGCGCCGGGTTCATGCTGCTGGAGACGCGCGGCGTCGTCCACATGGCCTTGCTCTTCGGCTCGACCTGGGTGGTCAACTCGGCCGTCTTCGCCGCGGTCCTCGCCATGATCCTGCTGGCGAACCTCGTGGTCTCGCGGGCGCGGCCGACGCGGCTCGCGCCGTTCTACGTCTTGTTGTTCGCCTCCTTGCTCGTCGATGGCCTGATCCCGGCGTCGTCGTACCTCGCCCTGCCCGCCCCCTGGGGGCGCGTCGCGGCCTGCCTCGTGACGTTCGCCCCGCTCTTCTTCGCCGGCATCGTCTTCGCGACCGCGTTCCGATCCAGCACCCGCCCCGACGTCGACCTCGGCTCCAACATCGGCGGCGCCATCCTCGGAGGGCTCAGCGAGTTCGCGTCGCTCGTGATCGGATTCAATGCATTGTTGGTGCTGGTGGCGCTGTATTATCTGATCTCGGCGATCCTGTCGCGGCGTTGAATCAATCGGCCCGTTCCCGATGGTGACCAATGGAAGAGGTTCGTCGCGAGGAGGGGGACGCGCTCCAGGACCGGCGACTCTGGCTCTGGCTGCGGCCCTCGGCGTTGTTCTGGCTTGCGGTCATCGTGGTGGCGCCGGCCGCCGCGGCCTGGGCGCACTACCTGATCGCGGGCCTTCCTCCGATCGGCGGCAATCTCGATCCTGCGGCGGTCGCCGGGCCGCACGGCTTCCCGCTCTGGCTCCGTTCCGCCCACTATGCGAACCTGCTGCTCATGGTCCTCCTGGTCCGCGCGGGCCTGTCGATCCTGATGGACCATCCGAGGCTCTACTGGAATCTGCACTGCACACCCGGGTCCGAATGGATCCGAATGACGCCGTTGGAGGTCCCCACCGATCGCGTGTGGACGGCGAAGGACGACGCCCGCTACATCTCGCCGTGGCTCGCCTTGCCGGGCGGCCGTCACATGGTTGGCCTCGCCCGCCACTGGCACTTCGCGGCCGCAATCCTGTGGGCGGTCAACGGACTTGTCTTCGCGGTCCTGCTCTTCGCGACGGGCGAATGGCGTCGGCTCGTACCCACGTCCTGGCGGATCATCCCCGAGACATGGGCGGTCTTCGTCCATTACGCCACCTTCCACATGCCGCCCGAGCCCGACGGCTTCTATCGCTACAACTCTCTCCAGCAACTCTCCTACTTCGGGGTCGTCTTCATGTTGGCCCCTCTCTCGATCCTCACGGGCCTGGCCATGTCACCGGCGGTCGACGGCCGATTCCCCTGGTATCCACGGCTCTTCGGCAACCGGCAGGGAGCCCGGTCGATTCACTTCCTTCTGCTCCTGGCCTACCTCGGGTTCGTCTCCGTCCACGTCCTCATGGTGGTGCTCACGGGCCTGGCCCGGAACATGGATCACATCGTCATGGGAACCGACGAGACGGGCATATCCGGCCTGGCACTCGGGGCGACGGGCCTCGTCGTCATCGTGCTGGTTTGCTTCGCGGCGAACTGGCTGTGCTGGCGTCGACCGCGGACCGTCCAGTCCGTCTCGAGATTCGTCGTCGAGAGCTTGATGCGGCTGTTCCTCGATCCGCTCACCCCGAGGGCCCAGTATCCCAGGTCGAAGATCTCGCCACATTTCTGGCCGAACGGGAAGCTACCGACCTGCGAGGAGTGGCTCCGCCTGGCCGATGCGGGCTTCCGCGACTACCGCCTCCGCGTCTCCGGCATGGTCGAGAACCCCGTCGAGCTGTCGATGGAGGAGATCCGGGCGTTGGGCAAGCAGGAGCAGACCACCCTCCACCACTGCATCCAGGGCTGGTCGGGGATCGCCGAATGGGGCGGCCTGACGTTGACGAAGCTGGCAGAGCTGGTCAAGCCGACGCCCGAGGCTCGTTACGTCGTCTTCCGTTCCTTCGGCGAGGGGCTGCTCGGCGGCGAGTATTACGATTGCCACAACATCGGCGACGCCCTCCACCCGCAGAGCCTGCTCGCCTACGAGATGAACTTCGATCCGCTCAGCCATCTCCACGGCGCCCCGCTCCGGCTCCGGGTCGAGAATCAACTCGGCTACAAGATGGTCAAGTGGATCAAGTCGATCGAATTCGTCGCCGACATCTCGACCATCGGCAAGGGATATGGCGGCAAGAACGAGGACGACGAGTACTTCGACCTCGTGGCCAACATCTGATCACAACTCGCGACCCTTCGATCGGCCCCTTCGGCGGCCCCCGGGTCACGTACGGATCGAGTCCCACCGCGACGAGGCGTAGGTCGCGAAGGCGACCAGCGGGGCCCAGGCGGCGAGCTCGGGCGAGAAGACGAAGTTGCTGGCGAGGTACTGGGCGAGGAAGCAGGTGGCGTAGAAGAGGGCCGAGTTGCCGAGCGAGAGGCCGAGGTTGATGAACATGTTCCGGCCGTCGCCGCCGAGCACGAGCGGGAGGCTCATCAACAGCAGCGCGAGGCTCAGGAACGGCCGGAGCAGGCGGGCGTGGAGGAAGATGGCGATGTCGAGGCGCTCGGGCTTGTTCGTCGGGTCGCCGAGGGCGTCGATCAGGGTCGGGGTGGTCGCGAAGAAGTACCACTGCGAGCGGTTCCGCGTGATCGCGGCGAACGAGACGTTCGTGCGGAAGAAGTAGACCGGCGTCTGGAGCAGGGCCGCGACCGTCTCCGGGCTGCCGATCGGGCCGGGAAGGCGACCGATCTCGGCCTGCGACAGCTCGACGACGGGGACCTTCGGCTTGAGTGCCTGCGCCGCGGGGTCGACCCCCTCGGGCGGGACGGGCTCGGGCTGGCCGGCGACCTTGAGGCGCTCGAGGACGTCGGTGAGGTCGAGGCCGTCGAACTGCGAGAGGTCCACGCCCCAGAGCAGCCAGCCCCCCTTCAGGGGCGCCCTCGGGTCGTCGTCGGGGATGTAGCGGCCGAGCTTCGCCCGGAGGTCGCCGCGGGTGCCGATGAGGGCCGGGGGGATGTCGGCGAAGAAGTCGGTGATCGACCGCGCGTTGCGGTCGCCGTCCTTGCCGTGGATCAGGACGTCGCGGGCGTCGTAGCGGCTGTAGGCGGGCAGCAGCTTGCTGCCGTCGTCGTCGGGGTTCTTCAGCAACTCGTCGCCGAACCGCGGCAGGATGCACTCCTGGTTCGCCACCGCCAGGCCGTTGACCAGCACGGCGCCGACGATCACCGGGCGGATGACGCGCTTGGTGCCGATGCCCGCCGCGAGCATCGCGATCAGCTCGTTGCTCCGCTGCATCCAGGTCACGGTGAAGATCGCCGCCATCATCGTGATGACGCCGAAGAGGCGGTCGTAGATCTGGCTACTCCGGATCAGGTAGTAGCGGCCCATGACCATCAGGAGTTGCAGCCCCTTGGCGCGCTTGGCGAACTCGTCGATGTTGGCGAAGGCATCTATGACAATATAAAGACCTATAAAAGTTACGAAACAGACGGCGTAGGCCTTGAAGAAGTTCCAGTAGCGCTGGCGGTCGAGGATCCGCATCGTCGCTCCTTGGCCGCGGCGGCGGCCGGATCAGTGGCGCCAGACCGGGTGGAAGGCGAATCCGGCGCAGACGGCGAGCACGACGTTGCCGAGGTAGACGAAATAGGCGCTGATGACCCCATCCTTGCCGAGATTGGTCCCGAGGAGGATCAGCGGATAGTACACGACCATGATCGGCACCATGCAGGTCATGAACGAGCTGAGGAAGTCGCGCCTGGAGGAGAGGATGCCGACCGGGGCGCCGAGCAGGACGAAGAAGAGGCTGCCGAACGACAAGGCGACCCGCATGTGCCACTCGGTCTCGGCGGCGTGGAAGCCCTGCTCCCAGTTGTGCCGGTCCTTCCAGACCCCGTGGACGTGCTGCCAGTCGACGCGCTCCATGCGGCCCGAGGCGATCCAGAGCGCCGCGGCGATCGCCTGCCGGCTCGGCTCGTTGCGGAGCAGCGCCAGGCGGTTCCGCTGCCGCTCGATCAGGCCGGCGGCCGTCAGCTCCTGGACCCGCGGCTCCTCCCTCGGCCGGCCGTTGATCGGCATGTCGAAGTGGTCGTCGTGGATCAGGATCAGGCTGTTGCCGGTCTCGCGGATCTCGGAGCCGACGAGCTTGACGTGCGCCACGCCCGCGGCCGGGTCGAAGCGGATCGAGGCCCGCTGGGCGTCGATCCAGAGGTCGAAGGCGTTCGGGTCCTCCGCCCCGCGCGCCCGGTGCTTGAACTTGGCCCCGATCAGCACGTTCCCCTCGACGTCCTTGACCGAGATGAAGAACGGCCAGTTCGGGTTGTCCACCTCGTGGTCTTTCTTCAAGACCTTATAAAAGACGTCCTCGATGTTCTCGAACAGGACCTCCTGGACGTGCCGCGTGGCGCGCGGGATCGCGTCGAAGCAGGCCGCCAGCAGCGCCCCGGAGAGCACGAGGCCGAAGGCCAGCGACGGCCCGAGCACCGTCCCGACGTCGCAGCCGGCGGTCTTGACGGCGATGACCTCGTTGTCGGACGCCAGCCGGCCGTAGACGACCGAGACGGCGAACAGGAGGGCCACGGGCACCGTGTACGGCAGGGTCGCCGGGATGACCAGCGGGATCAAGCGGAGCACGTCCAGCGGCGAGAGGCCGTTGCGCGTGGCGACGTTCATGACCATGATCAGCACGAAGATGGCCGTCATGGTCACCAAGGCCATCGCGAAGCTCAGCGTCACCTGGCCGAGCACGTAGCGCGGCAGGATGCCCGTGACGTAGCGTCGGAGCGTTGTCGAGAGCACCCGCGCCCCCCTCGGCGTCCGTTGCCTTGGTCGGCCCACCCCGCGCCTCGCGGCCGAGTCGTTCGGCCGCCCCGGTTCAGGCGACGGGGTCCAGACAATCCGCCAGGGCGGCGGCCAGTCGCGCCACCCCTTCGGCCAGCTCGGCCTCGCCCGGCGCGCCGTAGCAGAGCCGGATGTGGTTCGATCGCCCCCGCGCCGCCCCCTCGGCCGGGAAGGCGTACGCGCCCGGGACGTACAGCACGCCCCGCTCGACGCAGCGGTCGAACAGCGGGCCGTCGGGACCCGCGTCCAAGCCCTCGGGCAGGGTCAGCCAGACGTAGATGCCGCCGTTCGGCCGCGTCCACGACACCGACCCCTCCCGCTCCAGGGGGCCGAGGTGCTCGTCGAGCGCCCCGAGCACCACGTCGCGTTTCCGGCGATACACCGCGACCAGCCGCGCGATCTGTCGGTCGTAGGCCCCGTCGGCCATCGCCCGATCGAGGAATTGCTGGTGGAAATGGCTCGACCCGAAGTCGTGGTTCGTCTTCAGCGCCAGGACCGGCCCGACGAGCCCCTCGGGCAGGACGCCGAACCCGGTCTTCACGCCGGGGCTGAACGTCTTGCTGAACGTCCGCGCCAGGATCACCGTGCGGCCCGCCTCGTCGCGCCCCCAGACGCTCGCCGGCTCGTCCCCCGAGAAGGTCAGGCCCCGGTACGCCGCGTCCTCGAGGATGAAGATTTGCTGTTGTTTCGAGTACTCTTCCGCCAGCGCCACCAACGCCCCTCGGCGCCCGGGGGCGAGGCTCAGGCCGCTGGGGTTGCCGTGCTCGCTGATCGTGTAGATGAGCTTGACCCGGTCGAGCCGCCCGCTCGCCTCGAGGTCGCGGAGGGTCGCCTCGAGCGCGTCGAGCCGCAGGCCGCCCGCGTCGGTCGGCACGCCCACGGCCACCGCCCCGCGCGTGGCCAGCAGGCCGAGGAAGACGAAGTAGGTCGGCTCCTCGACGATCACGATGTCGCCGGGGTCCAGCAGCGCCTCGGCGACGAGGTAGAGGAGCTGCTGCGAGCCGGTCGTCACGACGACGCGGGGCAGGATCGCCGCGAACGCGCCGGGCTCGGCGTGCTCCTCGCGCTCGAGCCGGTCGACGAGGCGGGAGCGGAACAGGAGGTCGCCCCGGGTCGTGCCGTATTGCAACGCCCGACGCGCCTCGATCGGGTCGGCCAGGAGGTCGGCGATGGTCGTCGAGGCCGCCGCGACCGGCAGGCTCGCCTGGTCGACGAACCCGGCGGCGAGCGAGATCAATCGCGGCTCGGCCAGGGCCCTTTGCATCAGGACGCTGATCGACGGCTCGCCGGTCCGTCGGGCGGCGGCGCTCAGGGGGATCGTGGGGGTCATAGAAATCGCGCCGATCGTAACGGGGAGCCGCGCCCTTCCGGACCTCGGTGAAACTCTAGCGAACCGAGGCCCTGTGTCAAGGCCGTCGGGCCTCGGCCGCGCCCCCCTCGCGACGCCCGACACGGGCCGGCGACCTCGGGTTCGCGCGGCCGGTCGCGGCCCGGTATTCCGCGAAGAACGGGTCCACGGTCCCGCGCGCGCACGACCTCAAGACCGCGGCCGTCGGGTCGGCCGCGTAACGGCCCGGGGCCCGGGGCGGGAGCACGCGGTTGTACAGCAACGTCACCGACGCCTTCGGCCGATAGCCCCGCTGCCGCTCGATCTCCCGCATCACCTCGTCCAGCGGCCTCCCCTCGACCACGAACCGATAGATCCCCAGCCAGGCCGGCGTCCGGTCCATGCAGCCATGACAGTGGATCAGGATCGGCCAGGCGTCGGGGTCCTGGGCGAGGGCGAGGGTCGTGTCGAGGAACTCGTCGGCCTGGGCCGCGCCGACGGGATTGCGCAGGTAGCGGATGCCGTGCTCGCGGACGAACCGCTCCTCCGCGGCGAGGTTCGGGCTGCGCAGGCCGGGCAAGTCCTCGGGGAAGAGGTTCACGATGGTCTTGAAATGATGCCGACCGTGGGCCAGGGCCAGGCCCCGCGCGGTCGGCATCGCGCCGATGAAAATCCGGCCCGGGACGGCCTCCTTCAGGCGATGGATCGGCCGCTGGAAACGGACCAGGGCGATCCCCCCCGCGACCAGGACGAGCCACGCCAGCCCCCCCGCCGCCAGGCCGAGGCCTCGGACGCTCCATCGCAACGCCACGGCCGGCCAGAGCCGGATCAGGGCGAGGTCGAAGGCCAGGAGCCCCCACGCCATCGCGAATCTCGGCCAGTAGCCGGCCGGCTCGACCCCCGGCAGCTCGAATTGCCGCGCCACGACCAGGGCCAGGGCCGCCCCGAGGAGCCCGATCGCCCCCCTCCGCCGGGCTTCCGCGACCTGGGTCCGCCAGGAATGCCGACTGGCCAGCAGGTTCCCGACGACCAGCACCCCGAGCACCCCGGCCGCCGCGGCGAGCGCGAGCCGAAGTCCCGCGGGAGCTGCGGGATCGACGAGGACGCGCCAGCCCAGGCCGTGCCAGCCGTCGGGCAAGGGGCCCGGGGTCGCGGCGTACCAGCAGGCCGCGATTTCGAGGCCCAGGACGGCCGGCCAGAGCCCCCGGCCGCGCGCCTGCCACGCCCCCGCCGCCGCCAGCACCACCCCCGCCGCCGCCGCGTAGAGGCCCACGCGGTCGATCGTATCTCCCGGCTCGGCCAGTCGATACGCGGCAGGGGGCCGACGGTTGAAGGTCGGCCGCGCGACCGCCGGGAACTCGGCGTCCGGCTCTTCCTCGAAGTCCAACACGTGCCAGATCGCCGGCACCACGGCGAGCGCCAGGACCAGCCACGGCCACGCACCCACCCGGTTTCGCCAGGACCCCGGCCCCGATTCGGTCATCGCTCGCCTCCGTGCGGCGGATCCGGGCGCCCGAGGTCGGGCGATCGGAGAGGGCCCCATTTAACCGGCGGGCGGTCGGGGAGGAAGGCCAACCGGCGTCGAATCAGGTGCGACCCTGGGGCCGGAGGGCCTTGGGACGGCCGAGGATCTCGTTGACGAGGAACGCCTCGCGGAGCCGCTTGGGGTCGCGGAGCGCGGCGGCGAGGACCGGCGCGGCGACGATCGCGACCTCTTCGGGAACGACGGGGGTGCGGATGGCCTTGGCGACGGTCGGGGCCGACTGATCGAGCAGCAGGGGGGTGAGGGCCGCCGGGCGTTCCATCGCCTGCGCGACGCTCTGGGCGACGTCCCCGGCGAAGGTCCGCGGCCGTTCCGGCTCGGGCCGTCGCGGGGGCGCGGCCGGGGCGGACCGGCCCCGCTGCGGGCGGCGCTGGGGGGGCGGATTCGGGGCGGGACTGAGCGGCCGGGACGACCGGGTCGGCTCGTTCCGGATCACGAGGATGTCCTCGCGAGCCGGCGGTGGCTGGGGCGACCTCGGCGGTTCGCCGACGTTCTCCCAGCGGAGCACCGGCTCGCGCCCCGTCGGCCGGACCGGCGGCCTCGGCCCGCCCGGCCTCGGCGCCGGCGGTCGTTCGTCCTTGGTGAAGAGCTGGTTGACCACCCAACCCACCGCCAGGAAGGCCAGGATCAGCAGATGCAAGCCGCCGCCGCCCATGTCTTCGCCCCCCGAAGAGCGCACGTTGCCTCGGTCTGGACGCGACCACGATCCTCAATCTTACCAGGCCCGGTCCGAAAAGTCCGCCGTCGACGGAAAGTCCTTCGGAAAGGATGTCCCCGCGAGGTCGCGCCGGGCGGCCGATTGACCGCGGGTCCGGTTCTGGTACGATCGGGGATCGGGCCCAGCCGCCGACTCCGGGCGGCCGGGCCTCGAAGGGCCGAACGGCCCGGCGGTCGTCGTCCGCGGTCCGGGCGACGGCCGGGGGCCGGCGTGCCGCTCGTCAGCCGATCGATGGAACTCTCGGCCGCGAGGGCCGTGCCGACCGCGCGATGGCAGCTCCCTGGGCGCTGGCCCACCATCCGGGACGGTCCGATCCCTGCGGTCCGCTCGTCGGGAAGGTCCCCGTCCCCTGGACTTCGAGATCGAGGAGGCCCGCGCGTTGGCCGTCATCTGGTGGCTCCTGGTCGGGTTCTGGGCGCAGTCGACGGCGACCGACCGGGCGTGGCCCCGTCGTCGCGATGCCGACGGCCCGGCGCTCGTCGGGCGCGGCCGGCCGGTGCACGCGGGCCGATCGACCCTGCCCCGATCCGGCGACCGCGCGCGGTGCCGGCCCCGGGCCGGGCCGTCGGGTCCGCGGCTCCTTTCCCGACGCGGAGGCCCTTCCCTCGGCCGCGAGCGGCGTTGACGGCCCTTCCGGGGCGTTCGCCGCCCGGGCCCCCGGCCGACCCGGCCTCGGGCCGGGGCGACCGCGCCCCGAGCGGCTCGACGGGACGCGAAGGAGGGGGGCCTGGCCGTGGGGGGGCACACCATCGGGATCGTCGTGGCGCTCGTGGTCGGCGTCCTGGCCGGCGTCGGCGGCGGGCTCGCCGCGCTCCACTTCCTGACGCGGCTCGGCCTCCGCACGGCGCGCGAGCGCGCCCAGGACGTGCTGGCCGACGCCCAGCTCCGGGCCGAGGCCCTGGTCAAGGAGGCCGACCTCCAGGCCAAGGAGGAGGCCATCCGCCGCCGCGAGGAGATCGACCGCGAGGCCGAGCTGGCACGCAAGGAGGTCCGCGAGCAGGAGCGGCGGCTCGAGAAGCGCGCCGACCTGCTCGACCAGAAGCTCGTCCAGATCACCCGCAAGGAGGCCGAGTTCGAGGCCCGCGAGCAGACCCTCGTCGTGCGGGCCGACGAGCTCTCGCGGCGCGACGCCGAGCTGGCGCGCGTGCTCGACGACCAGCGCGCCACCCTCCACCGGCTCGCCAACCTCGCGCCCGAGGAGGCCCGCGAGGCCCTCTTCCGTCGCCTCGACGACGAGCTCCGCCACGAGGTCGGCGGCCTGATCCTCCGACACGAGCAGAACCTCAAGGAGACCTGCCAGCAGAAGGCCCGCGAGATCCTCGCCACCGCCATCCAGCGGTTCGCCGCCGGCCACACCGCCGAGACGACCACCAGCGTCGTCGACATCCCCACCGACGACATGAAGGGCCGCATCATCGGCCGCGAGGGCCGCAACATCCGCGCCTTCGAGAAGGCCACCGGCGTCGACCTCATCGTCGACGACACCCCCGGCATCGTCATCGTCTCGGCCTTCGACCACGTCCGACGCGAGACCGCCAAGCTCGCGCTCGAGAAGCTCATCCAGGACGGCCGCATCCACCCGACCCGCATCGAGGAGCTCGTCAAGGAGACGCAGGAGGAGATGGACGCGCACATCCAGCGCGTCGGCCAGGAAGCGGCCCAGGAGGCCAACGTCCCCGCGCTCCACGAGAGGGTCCTCGAGTACCTCGGCCGCCTCAAGTTCCGCACGAGTTATTCGCAGAACGTGCTGCGGCACTCGATCGAGGTCGCCTACCTGACGGGGCTGCTCGCCGAGGAGATCGGCCTCGACGGCGCCCTCGGCCGCCGCTGCGGGCTCCTGCACGACCTCGGCAAGGCCGCCGACCACGAGATGGAAGGCGGCCACCCCCAGATCGGCGCCGAGCTCCTGCGCCGATTCGGCGAGGGCAAGGAGGTCGTCCACGCCGCGCTCGGCCACCACGATGACCTCCGCCCCGAGACCCCATACACCGTCCTCGTCGCTGCGGCAGACGCCATCAGCGCCAGCCGCCCCGGCGCCCGCCGCGAGTCGCTCGACAAGTACGTCCGCCGCCTCGAGGAGCTCGAGGCCCTCGTCCACGGCTTCCCCGGCGTCGAGCAGGCGTATGCCATCCAGGCCGGCCGCGAGGTCCGCGTCATCGCCGACAGCGGCCGCACCTCCGACGAGGCCGCCGCCAAGCTCGCCCGCGACATCGCCCGCGCCATCCAGGCCCAGTTGACGTATCCCGGAGAAGTCAAGGTCACCGTCCTCCGCGAGACCCGCAGCGTCGAGTTCGCCCGCTGAGCAGGATTCGTTGAAGGGAGGGAGTCCATGCGTCGCATCCGGCTGGCCGGGGCCCTGGGCCTCCTGGCCATCCTCGCGTTCGAGCTCGCCGCCATGCGCGGCGAATCGGACCTCTGGCAGAGCGGGGTCTTTACGCTCACGCTCGCGATCCTCAGTGTCGCGAGCCTCGGCGCTCTCTTGAAGCGCGGTCGGGGTCCGGGGTGGGTCGGATTCGCCGTGTTCGGCTGGATCTACTTCCTTGCCGTCGCCGCGGGTTCCGAACTCATCACGACCCATGCACTCGACGGCATCTACTCGGCCGTGTTCAAGCCCCCGAAGCTACCGATCGTGGGCGGGAAGCAACTGACCCGTGAGGAGATCAGTGCCCGGCCCGGCATCCCCGACCCGCAGTCCGCCGAGGCCGATTACCTGCTCCGCGATGGTCGCTATGGGGTCATGCGCGATCGATTCACCACCATCGGCCATTGGTTCCTCTGCGTCGTCTCGGGCTTCTTCGGTGTCCTGGCGGGTGTCGCCCTCGATCCGCGCCGCTCGCCGGCGACGCAACGCGGCACCCGAGGGCCACTTGCGGTCATCGCCGGGGCGCCAGCCGATGGGGCTTACGAGCGGGCTTAAGCCTCCACACTCTCGGGGCCTCCAAGAAGGGGCGGGGCATGGACGACTTCTACGACCGCCTCGCCCCCCTGTACCACCTCATCTATCCCGACTGGGAGGCGAGCATCGAGCGGCAGGGAGAGCAGCTCGCGGCGATCATCCGGGAGCGGTGGGGGGTCGGGGCGACGTCGGTGCTGGACGTGGCCGCCGGGATCGGCACGCAGGCGATCGGCCTGGCGCGGCGCGGATTCGACGTGACCGCCTCGGACCTCTCCGCCGAGGCCGTCGCCCGGGGACGCGAGGAGGCGGGTCGCCGCGGTCTCGACATCGATTTCTCGGTCGCCGACATGAGGTCTGTCCACGACCACCACCGCCGCACGTTCGACGTGGTCATCGCCTGCGACAACGCCGTGCCCCACCTGTTGACCGACGCCGACTTGCTCCTCGCCTTCCGCCAGTTCTACGCCTGCACCCGGCCCGGCGGCGGCTGCCTCATCACGGTTCGCGACTACGACCGCGAGGAGCGCGGCACGGGGATCATCAAGCCCTACGGCGTCCGTGAGCTGGACGGCGTCCGCCACGTCATCTTTCAGGTCTGGGACTTCGACGGCCCGCATTACGACCTGTCCATGTTCTTCGTCGCCGACGACCGCACCTCCGACCCGCTCTCGGCCCGGGTGATGCGGTCGCGGTACAATGCGGTCGGGACTGGCCACCTGCTCGACCTGATGCGGGAGGCCGGATTTGCCGGGGTCGAGCGGCTCGACGGCCGGTTCTATCAGCCTGTCCTGGTCGGCGACCGTCGCGACTCGCCCGAATCGGCGGAGGGGCCATGAAGCGGGTCACGATCGGCCAGGTCCTCGGGCTCATCGGCCTCTTCGCCGTGGGCCTCGCGGCGCTACGAGCGGCGACGGTTCCCTGGTACGTGGCGATCCACTCGCTGACGCTCGTCGCGCTGCTCGTCGGGCTGCTCGGAGCGATCGTCCGACCGCGCGACCGCCGACCGGCCTGGGTCGGCTTCGCCCTCTTCGTCTGGGCCTCATTCCTGGTGCTTCAAGTGGGGGAGATTCAGGCGGCCATCGAGCCGACCCTGCTGGTCTCCGAGTTCGTCGACGGCGCCTCCAGGGCCCTCCAACGACGGCCGGCGTCGCCACCGGGCCTGCCCCCCGAGTCGTCCCCTCGATACAGCATCCTCTACGGGACCTATCGCTTGGTGAAGTCGAATGGTCCGGCCGCGGCCCCGCCGGGCTACGACCCCGCCTTCGACGCATACTTCGCGGCCCTCGACGACTTCAACGAACGCTCCGAGTACGCCACGTCGATAGGCCGGCTGCTCTCCTGCCTCCTCCTCGGGCTCGTCGGCGCCCTCCTCGGCCGCGCCCTGGGGCCGCGGGGCGAGCCGGCCGCACCAGTACGGACGGGGGGCTGAGCGGCGGACCGGATGGTAGAATGGTCCCGGGGGGCGGCCCCGGTGTGGGGCCGGTGATCATCGCTCGTCCGATCGGAGCCCGCTGATGACCGCCGCGACGCTCGAACAGGTCCGGAACCTGGCCAGGGGCCTCGGGCCGCGCGACAAGCTGAAGCTCATCGACGACCTGGCCCGGCAGTTGATCGAGGAGGTCCCGCCGGCGCCCGCCAAGCATCCGTTCCCCTCGATGCGAGGGGCCCTGGCCCACCTCGGGCCCGGCCCCTCGGCCGAGGAGATCGACGAGGCCCGGCGCGAAGCGTGGAAGAACTTCCCGCGCGAGGACATTTGAATGATCCGGGCCGTCGCCGACACGCATGCCTTGATCTGGTATCTCCACGACGACCCCCGGATGTCGAAGGCCGCCGACGCGGTCTTCGACGCCGCTACCGCCGCGGGCGAGCGGGTCGCGATCTCGACGATGACCCTCGCCGAGATCGTCTTCCTCATCGAGCGGCGGCGGATCGACCCGGCGACAGCCGGAGAGACAGGCTCGAGGCGAACCCAGCCACCCGACCGCGGACCCGGGGCCCACCCCCTCGCCTCCCAGGCCCTCGAGAGATTCCGCGACCGCGTCCGGGAATTCTTGCCGGTTTTCGGCGCGGATTCCAACTAGGAGGGGAGCGTCCCTCGACGGGAGGGGTGCCTTGCGCGCGGCGACGATCTTCGACCTGACGGATTGGCCCCCGATGCTCCCAAGGACTCGCCAACGTCCCGCCTCCCCGCCACCGTTGCCGTCGGACGGCGGCCCTCGCCCGCCCGCGCGGAACGAACCGACGGGCCACTTTCGTTCACGAAGGGGGGAGGGTCGGGAACCTGGGGAGGGGCACCGTCGCGGCGCGAAACGAACCCACTTCGGCCGGCGCCCCGATGCCGATCGAACCCAGCTCGAGCCCGGCCCCACGTCCGCGCAACGAACCGAGGGGGCCGGCGCGAAACGAACCGACGGCCCCGCGATCCCCGCTGGGTCATCCTCGCGCCCCCGCTCGACAAAACGAACCCAACGGGGCAATGGGCAGGCCGGGCAAGCGATAACGCCACGCCCCCCCGGCGCCGAACGAACCCAACGGCCCGCCAGGCCACCCTCGGCGCCAAACGAACCCAACAATGGGGTAAATGGGGCATTTGAAAGGATCTCCAACAGCCGTTCGCGGCTGTTGGGCCCTGGTCCAGCGCGGCGCGAAACGAACCCACTTCGGCCGCCGGCCTTCGACCGAACGAACCCACCGCGCGCCGGCGCGAAACGAACCCAACGGGGCGTTGGGGGGTTCGCGTCGAGATTGCGGTCGGCGAGCCGCCCGCGCGGAACGAACCGAACGTCGGCCGATCGATCCCCGGCGCCGAACGAACCCACGGGGCACTGGGACAACTGGGGAGATCGGGTCGGGACCGTGTGCCGGCGCCGAACGAACCCACCGATCCGTTTCGTTCACAACGAACCGGCCGGTCCAGGGAACCTGTCGAACCCGCCACGGGCCTGGTCCGTCCGGCGCGAGCGGTCGGCGCGGGGCCGGAGGGGGAACGCATGGCTCTGAAGATCCTCTTCATCGGCGACGTCGTCGGCGCCCCCGGCCGGAAGATCGTCGCGCAGGCGTTGCCGAGGCTGGTGCATCACTGGGGGATCGGCCTGGTCGTCTGCAACGCGGAGAACGCGGCGGGCGGGTCGGGCTTGACGGTGAAGACGCACGAGGAGCTGGTGGAGGCGGGGGTCGACGTGTTCACGATGGGCGACCACGTCTATCGCAAGGACGAGATCTTCCAGCTCTTCGAGCGGACGGACCGGATCTGCCGGCCGGCGAACTTCCCGAGCGAGTCGCCGGGGGCCGAGGCGGCGCTGGCCGAGGCGAGGGATGGGACCGTGGTGGGCGTCTTCACCGTGCTCGGGCGGACGTTCATGAAGCCGGTCGATTGCCCATTCCGGGCCGCCGACCGCGTGCTCGGCGACCTGATGCACCGGGCGAAGGTGGTCGTCGTCGACGTCCACGCCGAGGCGACCAGCGACAAGCAGCTCCTCGGCCGCTACCTCGACGGCCGCGCCAGTGCCGTGCTCGGCACGCATACGCATGTGGCCACGGCCGACGAGCAGATCCTCCCCGGCGGCACCGCGTACCAGACCGACGTCGGCATGACCGGCCCTTATGACTCGATCCTCGGCCGCCGCTACGACCGGGTGCTCTCCGCGACCCTGACGCCCGTCCCCACCTTCTTCGACGTCGCCCACGGCGACCCCCGCCTCTGCGGCGCCCTCGTCGAGGTCGACCCCGCCAACGGCCGAGCCCTCTCGATCCGCCGCGTCAAGGTCGATCAGGACGAGGCGAGGAGGCTCATGACCGGGGGATGATCCGGGGAGGATTCACCACGAGGGCACAAAGGAAGGGATTTCATTTCGAATATTCTACATTTCTTCCTTTTTGCCCTTCGTGTCTTTGTGGCGGATCACCCTCTGTTCGCGGAAGACTGCCACGCTCGCCGTGAAGCCGTGGACGAAGTTCTGGTCGCCGACCGGGCCGAATTCGCCCATGGCGAAGAAGCCGGCGACGGGGACGGGGCCGAGGAGGTCGCGGAGGGTCCGGGCGTCGTGGTCGGGATCGGGGAAGAGGCGGGTGCCGCGGCCGTTGCAACTGAAGAGGAGCGCGCCGGCGACGCGGTGGTCGGGGGACGGATCGGGATCGGCGAGGAGGGCGCGGAGGTCCTCGTCGGCGGTCGCGGCGTCGCGGACGTGGAACTGGACGGTCTGGCCGACGCGGGGCAGGTCGCTGATGGCGATGCCGCCGGCGTCGTCGGCGCCGAGGACGTTGCGGACGAGGAAGTCGCCGCGCCGGAACGTGTCCTGGTATTCGTTGATGACCCGGCCGAGGTGCAGCCCCTGGCGGGCGAGCTGCTGTTCGTCGTCGGTGAGGGCGTCGAAGATCTCGCGGAGGACCTGCAACGCCGGCCGGCGGCCCAGCTCGCGGACGAGGTTCGCCTCGACCTTCGTCACGATCAACGGCCGGCCGATCGGCCGGCACCCCTGGCTGACGACCGATCGGATCGTGTCGCCCGGGTGGAGATCGACGCGCATGGCCACGGCGCCGTCGGCGAAGGCCTTGTCGTCGAGGACCAGCCGGTTGCTCCCCGGAGCCCGACCCGCGCTGGCCATCCCGCCGGCGACGCGGAGGCCCGTCCGCGCGGCGTCGAGCCGCTTCAGCCAGGCGTCGGCCGGGAAGGTGAAGGGGTCGCCCAGGAGCAGGAGCACGGAGTTCTCGTCCGCCGGGGCGAGGAGCCTCTCGGCCAGCTCCTCCGAGCCCGGCTCGACCCGCACAGGCGTGATGATGCTGACGGGCGCCCGGAGCGCCCAGAGGGCCATGGCCGGGCCCTCCTCGACCTCGCGCCCCTCGGCGATGATCGTCTCGCCCGTGCAGCCGATGACTCGCTGCACCAGGTCTCGATCGAGGGCCTCGCGCGCCAGCCTCGGCAATGCCTCGGCGTGCTCGGCCGACGCGAAGACCACGGCCAGGTTCGCCGGTGGCCCGTCGCCCAGCCCTTCGGCGACGCGATCGAGCACGTCCGCCACGGCGTTCGCGGACTTCGACTCGGTCGATAACGCTTCGGCGCACTTCACGGCGAGGCCCTCCTTCGGCTCCGATCACGCCCATTCTATCGGATCTCGCACGGGTCAGCCTACCTCTCAAAGCCACCCGAGCCGGATCAGCGTCAGGATCGTGATGCCGGGGATCAGGATGCTCGCGTACAGGCCCCACGTCACCAGGCCGAGCCACCAGACGAGGGGGCTGACCCTCCTCTTCTCTCGTTTCTTATGGTCGATCAACTTGCAGGTGAAAAAATAGGGAATAATCAATAAAAATCCATAACAGAAGAGGACGTAGAAATACCACGTCAGCATCCGTTCGACGACCGCGGGCATGTCGCGGTTCGCCCTCAGGCCGGGGAGGATGCCGGGCATCGGAGCGATGGCGATGCCGAACTCGATCAGTGTCAGGAAGCCGAACGCGAGCCAGCGCGACGCCGGCCTGACCCCCGGCGCGAGGAGATACAGGATGGCCGGGATCGGCGGCAACAGGCAGGCGACCAGCACGAAGATCGAGAGGGTCGGCTCGGCCCGTCGGATGATCGCGACCTGGCCCACCGCCAGGATGAAGCTCAAGACGACCGCGAGCTTGTAGGCTCGCACGCCCCAGCCGAAGAGGCCCGGGCCGGCGGGCCGTTCGGGCGAGTCGTCGAAGTGCGAAGGGTCGGGGCTCAACGCGCACCCCCTTCGCCGAAGACGACCTCGCCGTCGATCACCGTGGACGTCACCTTCGACCCCAGGAGGTCGATCGGCTTGACCTCGAAGGGGTCGCGGTCGATGACCGTGAGGTCGGCGCGGTGGCCGGCCTTGAGGACGCCGACGCGGTCCTCGGCGAACGCGGCGCGGGCGGAGCCGAGGGTGAAGGCGCGGAGGGCCTCGTCGAGGGTCAACCGCTGGTCGGGGTGCCAGCCGCCATCGGGGTGTCCGGCGGCGTCCTGGCGAGTGATCGCGGCATAAAGCCCCCAGAACGGGTTGATGACCTCGACGGGCGCGTCGGAGCCGAACGCCAGGGGGACGCCGGCGTCGAGGAACCATCGCCAGGCGTAGGCGCCGGCGACGCGGCCGGGACCGAGGCGCGCGTCGGCCCAGCGCATGTCGTCGCTGGCGTGCGAGGGCTGCATCGAGGCGATGATCCCGAGGGATTGGAACCGGCGGACGTCCCCTTCGCGCACGACCTGCGCGTGCTCGACTCGCAATCGCGGGTCCTTCGCGGCCGGCACGGCCTTCAGGGCCGCGGCGTAGGCGTCGAGCACGAGGGCGTTCCCCTTGTCGCCGATGGCGTGGGTGCCGACCTGCCAGCCGTGCCGCAGGGCCGCGATCGTCGTGGCCTCGAGGACCTTCGGGTCGATGAGCAGCAGCCCGGAATTCTTCGGGTCGTCGGCGTAGGGCTCGAACAGCAAGGCCCCGCGCGACCCCATCGCGCCGTCGATGAAGAGCTTGATCGCCCGCAGCTCGAACCGCGCCCCGGCCCTGGGCCGCTCGGGGGCATTGCTCACGAACGCGACCTCGCCGCCGCCGGGCGGCAAGGCCATGCCGTAGACGCGGAGCCTGAGCTTGCCGGCGCGGTCGAGGGCGCGGTACGCCTCGGCCTCGGTGGCCGAGACCCCCGCGTCGTGGATCCCGGTCAAGCCCGCCTCGAGCGCGAGCCTCTGGCCGGCGAGGATGCGACGCGAGTGGTCCTCGGCCGAGGGCGGCGGGATCGCGCGATCGACGAGAGACATCGCGCCGTCGATGAAGACGCCGGTCGGTTCGCCCCGCGAATCGCGGAGGATCTGCCCGTCGCTCGGCGCCTTCGAATCGCCCGTCACCTTCGCCCGTCGCAACGCCTCGGAGTTGGCCCAGCCGGCGTGGCCGTCGACTCGCCGGAGCCAGACGGGGCGGTCCTTCGCCACGGCGTCGAGGACGGCGTTCGTCGGGAAGGCGCCGCCGGGCCAGAGGGACTGGTCCCAGTTCCGGCCGATGAGCCAGCCGTCGCCGCCCGTCGCCGCGATCCTCTCCTGGACCCGCTTCGCGACCTCCTCCGGGCTGGCGACGCCGCGGAGGTCGACGTCGTCGAGGGTCGCGCCCAGCTCGGCCAGGTGCACGTGGGCGTCGATCAGGCCCGGCATCGCGAAGTCCTTCGGGCGGTCGATCACGCGGGTCTTCGCCCCCCGATAGGGCAGGACGTCCTCGGCCGCCCCGACCGCGACGATCTCCCCGTTCCGGATCGCGATCGCCCCGGCCCTCATGTTCTCGGGATCGCCGGTCCAGATGCGGCGGCACGCGAGGATCAACTCGGCCGGCCCGTCGCGATGGCGGCGGAGGGCGCGACCGGCGAGCTTGCCTTGATATTTGCCGTTCTTGATCGTCGCGACGCCGTTGACGAAGAGGAGTCGGACGCCCGTCGCGTAGCGATCGGGCTCGTCGAAGGTGGCGAGGTCGCGGAAGGTGGCCGGGTCGAAGACGACGACGTCGGCGATCGCGCCGACGCGGAGGACGCCGCGATCGGGCAGGCCGAGGATCCGCGCCGGCAGGCCGGTCGCGGCGTGGATCGCCTCGTCCAGCGAGATCACGTGTTCAACCAACGCGTAACGGATCTTGCGCGGGAAGGTGCCGTAGACGCGGGGGTGGGTGCGGTCGCCGGTGTTGGGGACGTGGCCGGCGCCGTCGGAGGCGGTGGCGACGAAGGGCTGTTTCATGACGAAGCGGACGTCGTCCTCGGCCATGCCGAAGTGGATCGCCTGGGCGTCGCCGCGCCGGGCGATGTCGAGGACCACGTCCAGGGGGGTCGTCCCTTCCTTGCGGGCGATGGCGACGAGGTCGAGGCCGTTGTGCGACGGCCGGGTCGGGTCGCGCGCGATCCGGACCGCGGCGCCGCCGTCGCGGGCGTCGAGCTCGGCCTGGATGGCCTGCCGGAGCTCGACGCCCTTGACCGGGTCGGCGGCCATCGCGGCGAAGTCGGCCGCGGAGCCGCGCCGGCCCCACTCGGGGATGACCATCGCCGAGAGCCGGGTGCTCGAGGCGACGTACGGATACTGATCCGCCGTGACGGGCTGGCCGGCCTTCCGGGCCGACTCGATCCGTGCGCAGGCGTCGGCGACCTTGCCCCAGTTCGGCCGGAGGCTCGCCTTCAGGTGCGAGACGTGGACGGGCAGGCCGGCCTCGCGGCCGATGGAGATGGCCTCGTCGATCGCGTCGAGGAGCTTGCCCTCCTCGTCGCGGATGTGGCTCGCGTAGAAGCCGCCGCGATCGGCGACGACCTTGCAGAGCTCGACCAGCTCGGCCTTCTCCGCGTAGCGGCTCGGGACGTAGATCAGGCCCGTCGAGAGCCCCCAGGCGCCGGCGTCCATCTCCCTGGCGACGCGTTTGGTCATGGACCGGAGATTGCCGGGACCCGGCCGGCGGTCGGAGTTGCCGAGGTAGCGCCCGCGGAGGGCCCCGTGCGGGATCAGCGCGATGACGTTCGTGCCCGCGCCGTGGGCATCGATCGAGCCGAGGAAGGCCCGCACGTCCAGCGGCCCGGCGCCGCAGTTGCCGACGACGACCGTCGTGACCCCTTGCATCAGGTAGTTCAGGTTCGCCCGCATCTCGGGCTTGACGATCGTGTCGTCGGCGTGCGTGTGCAGGTCGATGAAGCCCGGCGCCACGATCAGTCCGCTCGCGTCGACGACCTTCGCCCCCGGTGCCGTCTCGAACTCGCCGAGGGCGACGACCCGGGTCCCCTCGATGGCGACGTCCGCCGTCCGGCCCGGCTCGCCGGTGCCGTCGACGACCGTCCCCCCCTTGAGCACCCAATCGGCCACGACCGCCTCGCCGGCCCGCGCCGTCCCCGGACCGATGGCCAGGGCAATGAGCGCCGCCGTCGAAAACCCAAGTTTGCGCACCGGAGCCCTCCCCTCCCACGGTCGCCGGAACATCGCGCCCTCCTGGCGATTATCGCGCGGCCGGTCGCGGGTTGCCAGCGCGGGGGAAGATGCGCACAAAGAGCCGCCGGGCCCCGATCGCGTCACGCGATCGGGGCCCGGCGGCCAGGGAGGTTCCGTGGGCCCGACAGGGGCCGGTCAGGGGCGGTCGGTCGACGTGGTGCCGGTGCGCGAGTCGGCAGGGCGGCCGCCGCGGGAGGAGTTGGCGTAGGCAGAGGTCAGGGCGCCGAGGAGGGCGGAGCGGCGCCCCAGGCGCGTCGAGCCGCCCCCGCGCCGGATGCGGGCGACGGCGCCTGCCCATTCGAAATCGAAGGGCGTCGGCGCGGCCTTCTTCTTGGTATTCGCCACGTTCATCGAGACAGGAACTCCCCAAAAGGTCGGCGAGGGTCCCGGCAATCGGGGCCCCATTTCGCCAGTCCGTTGCGCCACGAATGGCCCCGAGGTCGCTCGGCCGAAGCCGGACCCTCCTGGCCGGGGACCGGGCGATCCGCGGTGTCCCGACACCGCACGGCCACTATAACTCTGTCGAGGCCACGGGACATCGCCCGGGTCGCCTCGTTGACAGATGACCCCAACCCCCTTCGTGAATCGTGTCTCCCTTTCATCGACCGACCGGCCCCGCCAATCCAGCCCGATCGTCGGGGCCGTCGTGTCCTGATCGCACCGGCTAGGCCTCCCGGGACCGAAGAGCCCTCGCTCCTCGTCTCGTCGGGAGGCACCGGTAGGATCAGGAAGGGATTGGGGTAAGCATAGACTCGAAATCACTCCCTGCCAAGCCCAAAATGGCCCGGGCGGCCGTTTTCTTCCGGCGACACAACATCAGAACGATCCCGTCGAGATCACCTCGTTGCCGGCACGCGACGCCAGGGCCCGCCAGACGGCCTTTTCGATTCCCTGCTTGGCGAACCAGACGGAGCCATCCATCATGAGTGCGTGGACGCCCCCCGGGTGATCGCTGCGCGCGGAGAAGTCGCCGCCGGTAATCATCCCGGGGGCGTCGGCCGCTGGCATCGTGTCGCTACAGTCGGGCGGACTCCCGCTGGGAGTCGCGACGTGATTATAGAGGGTGTCTGTATAACCGCCAAACATCCAAGTCGACCCGGACTTCGACCAGAAATCGGCGGGGGTCGAAGAGAGGGCCGAACATATCCTGGTCATCGCGTCGGGGTCGGTGGTCGGTCGGATCTGGACGGCGCCGGAGAACCAGAAGTCGCGCCGAGCGTTGAAGGAATAGCCCACGCCGCTGCCCCGGAGCCGTTCGCTAAAGCCAACGGTCTGGCTCAGGCCGTCCGTAAAGTCGAGGTCACGGGTCGGCCGGAACCCCAGGGCCGGGAACGCGCCGCCGCCCCCAGGGACCATCGCCACGTCGATCTGGTAAGGGAGCGGACCGGTGCAGGCGCGGTAGTTATTCCCCGCACCCTCGCTCGACGAGTCCGACGGGCAGAGGAAGAGGGAGAGGACGGTCGCCTCGGCGGTCTGGTTCTCCGGGCCGTGCGCGGGGAACATGATCCGAGGATTATTATAGGTAATGTTAATGCTATCATAGAGTGGTTTTTGCTCCAGATAAGGTAGGAGCTGGACATGGACCGAAAGCGGGTCCGGGGCGGAGCGATCGCCGTTGGCGTCGAATTCGACCGGGACCATCGCCGCCGGATACTCGCGATGGGCCGCGTGGTGATTCGCGAGCGCGATGCCGATCTGCTTGAGGCGATTCATGCACTCGACCCGTCGGCCCGACTCGCGCGCCGACTGGACCGCGGGGATGAGCAGGCCCATCAAGACGCCGATGATGAGGATGACGACGAGGAGCTCGATCAGCGTGAACGCGCGGCGACCTGCCGACCTAGGATGCGGAGACATGGTTCCATCTCCACGGACCGATGGCGTTGACGGGCGACCCAGCTCAGGACGACGCGACATCCGATGGGGACATAAGTGCCGAGACGGGGATGACTAGCTCGCGGGCCTCGTCGCAGTCCGTCGTGATGTGGAGCATCGACCGCCACGGGCCGGGGCGCTCGGGGGTCCGAAGGTCGATATTGACGGCCTGAATCCTACGCGCATCCTTCGAGTGGCGCACCCCGGCGAGTGAAGCACCCTCCTCGCAGGTCACGCTCAGGACGCGGAATGGTGTCTTCGCCGAGCGGAGGAGAACGGTTTTATGGAATAGCTCTCCCGGCCGACACGGGCCGAGCGCGAGCCGGCTCGGGCTCGGCTCGATCGCGGAGCCGACGTTCCATCGCACGGGGATGAGGATGCGATCGCGCTCCTCGCCGCCGCAAGTGACCGACAGGAGGACCGTCTGATCGTAGGAGCGGGAATCGAGCGACCCGAGCAGCCGGACCCGTAAGGCACCCAGCCGAGTATCCGCGCGGCGACCGGCGCCGTGATCCTCCCGAAGCATCGAGGGATCGGCCTGATATTCCGCGGAGATGAGGGGCGAATCCGGCTCGACCCGGAGCTCGCAGCGGTCGCAGAGCGCGAACTGTTTGCCGAGCACATCGAATTGCCGTCCATCGGAGCCCTGGCCGGGCGCGAGGGTGCTGAACGAGACGGCGGCCGGCTCGACCCGGAGCGGGCTGAGGACGGACCATTGGATCACGACATCCGCGCGTGGGCGATGGGGATCGTTGCTGGAGAGCGTGAGCGTGGTTCTCCGCGGCTCGCCGATCAGGTCCCCGAGCGCGATCCGGGCCGTCAAGACCGCCTTCGTGCCCGGTGCGATGCGCGGGCGGTCGATCGACGCCGAGGAGCAGGAGCAACTCGTGACGATCGTGTCGATGACCAGATCCTGGCCGCCGTCGTTGTGGATTTCGGCCGAGGCGTCGATCGTCGCGTTGGGCTTCGAGCGGAGGATTGAGCCGAGTTGAAGGTCGTCCGGCACGAACCGAAGGGCCGGCGGCTTGGCGGCCGTCGGCGTGGCCGCGGTCGGAGAGCAGCCGACAAGCGGGAGGACGAGGAGAGGCAGGGCGAGCGATGCCCGCGCGACGGCCCGAGAACGACGGGCGGCAAACCAGAGGGCGATGAAGATGACGACGAAGGCGATACCCAGTACGCCGCCGAGGATCCACGCCCGACTCCACGGCCGACGGATCGATTCCTCCGGCGCGAAAGGTTCGGGCCCGATCAGGAGGCATTGCCGCGACCAGACAGGTCTGAAGGTATCGATCGGTAGCTTGACCTCGTGTGGCGCGTTAATATAATAGACGTATTGGTCGTCGATGTTGTAGAAGACGACGAAGTGATTATCATTGATCAGCGTGATGCACGCGAATGGCTCCCTCCGCCAGCGGAGGTTGTCCAGCGTCGTCTCGACCGCGATCGTCTGGGCCCCCCTCTGCTTGGCGCCGTCCTCCAACTGCTTCATGGAATAGCCGCCGGGTCCGGGCGACCCGAGCGTCTTCTCGAGATCCTCGAACGTCGGCGGCGCGCGGTCGATCGCCTTCAGGGCGATGTAAAGGCTGTAGCTGCCGCACCGGAGGTCCGCCGTCTTCGACCCCGGCTCGGCCGGGACTTGCCCCATCGCGACGACGAACAGGAGGGAGAGCATCGCCTTATGCCTCTTCCGCCGGAGAGGGCCGAAGTTGAGATCGTCGGGTGCGCACCGTTCAGGGCTTGAGGAAGCCCCGCGACTTCACCAGATCGCTCAACTCATTCAATGCCTTCGTGTTATAGGCTTTGCTCGGGTTGATCCGTCCCCGCCGCTTGCCGTCGGTCGCGTCCGAGATGAGAACATCGTTCGGCAGCCGCTTCTCGAACGCCTCCACCGAGAATTTCGAGTCAGGGACCGGGTTCTTGACATCAATATCTTTGATTATTAATCGATACGTCGAGTCGTCGAGCTTGTTGTTTACGACAGATCGGTCCCGGAAGGAGCACTCGGCGAGGACGCAGACCCCCTCCGGCGTCTTCCGCCACCGATAGGTCCCGTGGCGCTTCTGACCGCTCTTCTCATGGATAAAATCGGACTCGACGAGGTTGGAGCAAAAGCCCGAGTCGAACCGGAGGGTCATCACGCCGCCGCCTTTGTCGTGGCGAACCATCCGGATCCGACTTCCGGCCTCCCGTTCGACCTCATAATCCGATTCTTTGAAGCTCCCGTACGGATGATGATGGCCGATGAGGTCCGACCAATCCATGGTCGTGTGCGGCGGGCAGCACCGGAACCAGAGCCTCGCGGGGGTCACGTCGAGGAAATATCTATAGGAGTCAGAATATCTATATATATAAATATAATTTGAATCTGGATTAAAGGCGTAGACCTTTCCGTCGCGGATGAGCCTATACCGTTTGGGCGTGACCCGCCGCCCGCTCCCCTGGACTTCGTTTGCTGATAAGGAGTTGTGGCGGTAGGGGGTGGGAAACGAGGCCCCCCTGGGGCAGAACATCGGTCTCTACGCATCCGATGAGACCGCACCCAGGGGACCCC
>DASZMJ010000470.1:0-17636 GCA_035551935.1 Isosphaeraceae bacterium | reverse complement strand
GGTCGCCTCCTGGAGCGTCTGGGCGCGCTGCGCGTCGAACGCCTCGCCGGCCTGGCGCATCCGCACCAGCGCCGCGGCGGCGTCGGCCTTGCGGACGCGGCCCATGGCGATGGTGGCGCAGCACATGTTGAAGACGAGGTTCCGTTCCTCTTCGGTCGCCGGCTGCTGGTCTTTGATCCACTGCGCCAGCAGCCGTTCGAATTCGGCCGGATCTTCGCCGGGCAGGACCGGCGCCAGGGAGCAGAGGCCGTGGAGCAGCGCATTCTTGGCGGCGCGGGCCTTGCCCTCGTCGGTGCGGGGGCCGGTGGCCTTGGCCGCGTTGGCGCGGCGGGCGGCGAGCTGGGCGGGCGTCAGCGGGGTCGTGGTCGTCTTCGAAGTCGTGGCCATGATCGTCGAACCTCAACACAGGAGCCAGGCACTCGGTCGGAAACGGGCGGTCGTCGCCCCGGCCGCGATCCTCGTTGCCTTCTAATCTCGTTTCCGGTGTCGAAAATTATTCCCGAATTCCGGTTTTTTTTCGCGGAATCCTCGAGACCGGCCTCGGGGCGTCCCTCGTCGGGTGGCACGCCCTGATATGGAAGCGCCCGGAAGGCATGCCTTACGTAGGGTCCGCTCTTGCGGACCGATCTTCTTCCGACACAAGGGGATCGGTCCGCAAGAGCGGACCCTACGAAGAGCGATTCATACGCGCGATTCGGTAGGAGTCCTCGACGGGCGTGGTCCCCGGACCGGCCACGCCCTTGGCAGGGCGTGCCACCCGACGCGCGGGGTGGCCATCGCACCCCAGCGGCGGGGTGGCAGGGGTTGGCCGTCTTCGGCAACCCCGGTCTCGAGCGCCCCGGAACCGGGGCAACAGGAGTCTTCGCCCGGAGTCGGTCCCCGGCCCGGATCGCCGCTCAGAGCACGTCGGGGGGCGGCGGTCGGCGGCGGTCGTCGGAGTCGGGATCGAACAGGCGACGACGCTCGGCGGCGAGGGCGGCGCGGTGCTGGGCGGCGAGGTCGCGGCGATGGCGGCGGGCGTAGAGGCGGATCGAGAGGAGGTCGACGAGGGCTAGGGCGAGCAGGAAGAGCACGAGCGCGGCGACGAGCAGCCACGACGATGCCCAGAGCCGCGCCTCGTGGCGACCGGCGCGGGGGTTGATCTCGGCGCCTTGCCAGACCGTGAGGGCGATCAGGGCCATCACCCCGGCGCCCAGGAGCCGGCGGAAGTCCTGCCTCGCGAAGTGGCGCGCGTCGGCCTGCGACCGGCTCGCCGGCCGCCGCAGCCGCTCGAACCACTGCCACGCCATCAAGGCCAATGCCACGGCCAGCACCGCGGCCGCCAGCAACCGCCCCGGCCACGCCATCGACTCGCCCCTTCGGCCTCGTCCCCCACCCGCCGCGACCGAGGAGATGATACCACTCCTCGCCCGCCGCCGACGAGCCGGCGCGCGTCATCGCGTCGAGCGTCGGATCATCGCCTCGATCCCTTCGAGGGGCGCCCGCCGCGACCCTTCGGGATCGAGCCGGAGCGCGACGCGGCAGGCGTCGAGGGCCTCGGCCGACCGGCCGAGCTCGGATTCGAGCAGGGAACGCCTCAGGAGGGCGTCGATCCGGTCGACGTCGCGGGACGAGTCGTAGCCAAGCTCGGCGGCGAGGTGGGAGCGGCAGCGATCGAGGAGGGCCGCGCCGCGCGGGTCGCCGGGTCGGGCGGAGAGCGCCTCGAGGCAACGGCGGGCGGCGAGCAGGAGCATGGGGGCCCGGCGTCGCCAGGGAGGTTCGTCGGCGCGGCGCCAGGTCGTCGCGATCCCGTCCAGCGCCGCGGCCTCGGCGAGGGCGGCCTCCGGATCGATGGGAAGAGTCTTCGGCGCGAAGAGCCGGGCGGCGAAGTCGACCTCGGGGAAGCGGGCCGGGTCGACGCGCCGGCGGGAGACGAACACGGCGGCGACGGCGTCGAACTCGACGCAAGGCCAGTCCGGGCGCCCGAAGAGGACGGCCTCGGCGCGGAAGGCGCTGGCGTGTTCGAGCAGGACGAGCGGGTCGCCGAGCCGGCCGAGGGCCTCGACGCCGCGCGGGTCGGCCTCGTTGAGCCAGCGGTCGATCCGGCCGTAGCGCTCGAAGGTCGCGACGTCGGGGACTTCGAGACGGCCGTCCATGAACACTTTACGATCCGGCCCGTCGTGGAAGACGTACACGCTCGCCTGCCGGAGGCCGTAGACCAGGGCCCGGCCGGGCAGGCCGGGCCGGGCGGCGAAGCGGGCGGCGTCGTGGGCATAGGTCAAGGGCTGTTCGCGGAGGCCGGTTCGGCGCGACTCGCCGATGGCGGGAAAGAACCGGCCGGTCGCCAGCGCGACCATCCAGAACCCGAGCACGCCGAGCAACCCGAATCGAACCGTCCAGGATGCGGCGAGCCAAGCCCCGCCCCGCGCCGTCCGACCCTCCGCGAGCCGCCCGGCCCACTCGCCGAAGTTCCAGGCGAGGACCGTCCCGCCGACCAGGCCCAGGAGGTTCGCGTTGCGGACCGCGAGCAGGCCGAGAACGCCGAAGGCCGTTGCCACCAGGAGCCGGAAGAGGCTCGCGCCCGCCCGGAGCGTCATCACCGCGGCCGCGACCCCCGCGGCCGCGACCACGACCGGGCCGGCGAGACCCGCCGCGTCGAGCCACGCCGACGGCCCCGGCTCCGGGCCGAAGAGGTGGCCGCGGAGCCAGGCCGACCAGGCCGCGAAGGCCAGCGACCCGGCCAACGCCAGCCGCGCCGCCCGCCGATCGCCCGTCCCCAGCGCGATCGCCGCCCCCGCCCCGACGACCACCGCCGCGATCGGCATCATCCGCCCCGCCTCGATCCGCCCCGCCGGCATCCCCTTGCCCGGCAGGCCCAGGGCTCCGACGATCGCCATCGCGACGGCCAGCACCACCCCGAACGCCCAGGCCCCCGGCCGCGCCGGGCGGTCGCCGCGCGTACGTTCCCAGAGCCGCCAGGTCGCGGGCAGGAGGAAGCTGAGCGGCAGGATCAGCAGGAGGAAGACGAACGCCCACAGGTACGGCACGTTCGCCGCGACCGGCGCCGACCAGCGCTCGACGAACTCGCGCGGACCCATAAACTCGGCGATCTCGGCCTTGTACGGCCCCCCGCTCGCGGTGATCTTCGGCAGCAGCTCCAGCGGCAACATCGCCCCGCGGATTCCATAGGGATTGACGAGGCACGCCGCCACGACCGGCGCGGCCGTCGCGACGGCCGCCAGGGAACGGCCGCGCGCGAGGCGATCGATCGCGAAGCAGCCGACGAGCGTCGGACCGAGCACGAACAGGCCGTGGACGTTGACCCACGCGACCTGCAAGATCGGCAACGCCGCCAGCGCCGCCGGGCGATCCTCGGCGTGGAGCAGGATGGCCAGGAAGAGCGCGACGAGGACGAGCGAGAGGACCTCCGGCCTCGGCTCGAACCGCCAGCTCATCAGCAGGAGCGCCGGCGGCCAGCACGCCAACGTCGCCCAACCCGGCCAGCCGCGCCGCCGGGCCGTCGCCGCGACCGCGACCGCCGTCGCATACCCGGCCGCCGCGCAGCCGATCACCCCCGCCACGCCGCCGAGCCGATAGGACAGCCAGAGCAGGACCTGAAAACCCCAGTGCAGGTCGATCCACGGCCGGTCCGCCGACGCGAACGAGAACGGGTCGAGCCGCGGCACCGCCCGGTTCGCGACGACCCAACGCCCCGACGCCAGGTGCCACCAGACGTCCGAATCCACCAGCTCGACGCACCCCAGCCACCCCGCGACGACGACGAGGGCCGCCGTCGTGCTCCGATCGGCGAAGAGATTCCACCGCAGATGACGCAGATAAGATAAAATGAATAAATTATGGGATTTCATTTTATCTTATCTGCGTCATCTGCGGTGGAATCTCTTCCTGATTCTACCGCGCCCCGGCGAGCCGGCGCTGGACCCAGTGGCTGCGGCTGGCGATCTCGCGGATGGCGGCGCGGACCTCGGCGGCGGAGGCGAGGCCGGCGGGGTAGGCGATGGCCATGATGAACATGGGGCGGCCGTCGACCTCGCGGACGGAGAGGCCGCCGCGGGGCAATTCGGCGTTGAGTCGCAGGGCCGACTCGAAGGAGTCGGGGGCGGCGGGGCCGCAGGTGGTCGAGACCGACAGGGTGCGCTCGCCGGCGCGGCCGCCGGCGATCTCGACGCGGACTTCGCGCGGCGGGGCGTCGCCGTTGGGCAGGAGGACGCGGAAGGCGCGGCCGTCGGGGCGGGCCTCGACGACGTCGAGGCCGTCGAGAGCCTCGCGGACGACGGCCTCGGGGTCGCGGACGGCGGCCAGGGCGATCCGGAGCCATTCGGCCAGCTCGTCGGCGTCGGCCGGGCGGTCCTCGGGCCGCTTCGCCAGGCAGCGGTCGAGGATCGTCGCCAGCTCGTCGGGCACCTCGGGGGCGAGTCGGCGGACGTCGGGGGGCGGCGCGTGCCGGTGCAGGTGGATCAGGTGGCCGATCCGCCCCGAGCTGAACGGCAGGCGGGCGGTCAGCAGGTAGTAGAGCATCACCCCGAGGGCGTAGAAGTCGGACCGCGCGTCGGCCGGGGCGCCGGCGAAGAGCTCGGGGGCCATGAACGTCGGCGTGCCGGCGACGGCCGTGCCGGCGAGCTCGGGGTCGTCGAGCCGGCGGACCAGGCCGAAGTCGGCGAGCTTGGCGAGCCCCTCCTCGGTCAACAGGACGTTGGCCGGCTTGACGTCGCGGTGGACCAGGCCGGCGCGGTGGGCGGCGCCCAGGGCCAGGGCGACCTCGCGGGCCCGCAAGGTGGCGCGGAGCGCGTCGAGCGGGCCGTCGCGGATCAGCGTCCGCCGGAGGCTCACGCCGCCGGGGACGTACTCCATCTCGATGTAGTGATACCCGCGGGCGCTGCCGAGGTTGTGCACCGCGACGATGTGCGGGTGCGCCAGGCCGGCGACGGCGCGGGCCTCGTCGCGGAACCGCTCCAGCAGCTTGGGCTGACGATGAACCAGGCCGGGGTTCATCACCTTGATGGCGCAGGGCCGGCCCAGCCCCTCGTGCCGGCCGAAGTAGACCCGGCCCATCTCCCCCTGGCCGAGGATCTCGCCGAGCCGGTAGTTGCCGAGCCGGCGGTGCGCGAGGTCGTCCTCGGCCGGGAAGCCGTCGAGGGCCGCGAGGCTCTGGATCGTCGAGCCGGGGACCGTCTCGTTCAGCGGGCCGCCGGCGCAGCGGCCGGCCATCTCGACGACCAGCGGGCACGCCTCGCCGCCGGGGAACGGGCAGGGCGTCGGCGGTGCCTCGCCGCGCAAGGGCTCCTCGCAATATGGGCAATGCTCCGCCGACCGCGTCATGCGACCCCCCGCGCGGGCGACCTCCGCGGCCTCATGACGTCTACCGAGTTCCAATAGGGTTAGCATGAGCGAGACCGTCGGGGACGTCAAGCACACTGCATAAGATGGCGAGTTCGCGCCACCCGAGGGGATTCGTCGGCCGTCGCCCGGCATTGGCCCGATCGGCGCCGGTCGAGGGCGATGAGGGATCGATTCCCGGGATTCGAGATCAGAGGCCGTCGCCGGCCCAGCGGGCGGCGAGGGCGACGAAGGCGGCCTCGTGCGCGAGCAGCACCAGCCAGGGCCAGCCGCGCTCGGCGGGGGGGCGATGGAGGTCGTGGGCGAGCGCGGCCACGAGGCTGGTGAACAGCAAAGGGAGGGCCACGGCGGAACAGATCAGGACGACCCGGACCAGCGGCGCCGCCGTCCCCAGGCCCCCCGCGGCGTGCGGCCCGGCAACAGCGACCAGGAGGAGCTGCGCCAGGTTCGCCAGGGCCGGGATGAGCATCAGCAGGTGGAAGAAGACCTGGCCGCCGAGCACGCCGTCGCTGGGGGCCCGGCGCAGGCTCGTGACGACGCCGGCGGCGGCGAAGCTGGCCGCGAGGCCGAACCAGAGCGCCTGGCCCGCGGCGCGATCGGCCAGGGCCGCACCCGTCGCCGCGGCCTCGGCCAGCCCGGCGCCGCCGAGCACGGCCACCGTCAGGGCCGTCCCCGCCCGCCGTCGCGGCCGGCCGCCGGTTCCCAGGTCGATCGCCAGCGCGGTCGCCCAGAGGGCGTGGCCGCCGAGCGCCAGGCCCTCGATCCCCGCGGCGTCGGCCGGCGACATCAGCGCGGCCGTCGCCAGGGCCGCGAACGCGACCCCCCAGAGCAGGGCCCCGACCCCGATGCCCGCCGGCTTCGACCCGGTCGTCATGGCCGACCACCTCACCTCGCCGGGATCAGGCGGTCTCGGGGGCGCCGGGGTGGCTCTGGATGTAGTCCCGGAGGTAGCGGAGGAAGGTCGGCAGGCCGTCCTGGTCCCAGGCCGACTCGATCGCCTCCTTGATCCGCTGGTTCTCGGCCTGGAGGGCGCGGAAGGCCTCGGAGTCGGCGGCGTTGGGGTCGAGCGCCAGCACCTGGTCGTGGGTGTTGACCGAGAGCAGGAAGCCGGCGGCGTTGGGCCAGGGCTGGACCTGGAGCTTCATGTGGGGATAGCGGGCGTTGCCGAGCCGCAGCGCGAAGATCATCGGCTCGGCCCCCTCGGGGCGTCGGACCCGCTCGAACGGGGGGCCCGAGAGGAGCCGGGCGGCGTCGGCGTCGGCCGGCCAGTCGAGCCGGCGGCGGACGACCTCCGGGGGCGGGCCGTCGGGGTAGGCGCGTCGCATGTAGATGTCGATCGCCCGGCGGAGAATGTCCAGGTTCAGGGTATGCAATTGACCGGCATCGCCTTCGGCGGGCGTGGCCATACGTCGCGGTCCTCGGCGGGCGGAGTCGGGTTGGATCGGCGGGGGATTCGGTGGTCGTCCCCGTATCTTAACGTCCGCGACGCTGCGCGGGCCATGCCCATCCGTCGCGATCGTGGCGCGGGGCGCCTCACCCCGAGGACTCCATCGCGATCGCCAGGTCGGCCCGCTGCCCCGGCGCGAGCACGCGCAGGCCGGCGTCGATGCCCTGGGCCTGGAGGTGGATGGCGTCGGGCACCTGCGTGTACGGCTCGACGGCGATGACCCCGCCGGGCCCCGGCGGCGTGAAGACGACCAGCTCGCGGAAGGCGCGGTCGAACTCGAGCCGGAACTCGGCGCCGAGGGCCTCGTCGATCAGGCGACAGGTGCACCCATCCCCCGCGAATTCCAGGCCGGTCAGGACGTCGTCGACTTGCACGTCGCTCATCGGCCGGCCCCGGCGGAAGTCGTGCCGCTCGCCGACGGGCCGGCGCTCGCCGGTGGGCAGCGATTCGCTCAAGACCCAGCACTCCGAGGCCGGCGCCACGATCAGGGTCCGCCGCGGGTCGCCGCCGGGCTCGAACGGCAGGCGGAAGTACGGGTGGATGCCGAAGCCGAACGGCAAGGGGGCGTCGGTCGGGTTGCTCACGGCGATGTCCATGCGCAGCCGCCGGCCGGCGAGGGTGTACGTCACTTCCAGGACCGCGTCCGTCGGCCAGAGCGGCGCCATGGCGGGAACTTGCTTCGAGAGCTGGAGCCGGCCGGTGATCGTCGCGCCGGCCGCGCCAACCTCGTGCGCGACGACTTCCCAGCTCGCCTCGTGGGCGAAGCCGTGGATGGCGTGCGGGGGCTTGGTCGCGGGGAGCCGGAACTCCTTGCCGCCGAAGGTGTAGCACGCGTCGCGGATGCGGCCGGGGTAGGGGAAGAGGATCGGCACGCCGTTGCGTGCCGGCCGGTCCGGGGCGTCTTCCCAGCCGTCGCCCGCGACGACCACGCGCCGGGGTTGGCCGGCCAGCGGGAGCCTCAGATCGAAGAGATTGAACCCGTACGACGGCAGGATCGACGCCGAGGCTCCCGTGGCGGTGTCACCGAGGAGGTAGACGGTCCCCCCTCCCCTGGACTCGGCCCTGATGGAATAGGACATCGGATCGACCTCGACCCAGGATTGCCTTCATGGAACAGTCACTGCCGGACCATTCAAGCCGGCCCGACCTCGGATTGCAAACCCCCGCGCCGGGTTTCCTTGGACGGGTCCCCAACCCGTGGTATCCTCGCCACATGCGACCCGACCCGCCGCGTCCCCTGACCGACACCTCGCCCGAGGCCCGACGCGTCATCACCGCGGCCTTCCGGGCGATGTCGCCGGCGCGGAAGTGGCAACTCCTGGGCGGGGCCCAGCGACTGGCCCGGCGCCTGCACGACGCGGGCGCCCGACGTCGCGACCCGGCGGCGACGCCGCGCGACCTCCGGCGTTCCTGGGCCGCGCGGACCCTCGGACCATTCTCCGAACTCGTCGCGCCGGAGGACCCGCCCTTGGACCCGACGCCCGAGACCCTGGATACCCTCCGCGACGTCGCCACGGCCTTCCGCGCCCTCGGGATCCATTATGCTCTCGGCGGCTCGCTCGCCAGCTCCATCCACGGCGACCCCCGTTACACGCTGGATGCCGACCTCACGGCCGAGCCCTTCCCCGGCCTGATCGATCGATTCGTGGCGCAGTTCGGCCCGGATTATTACGTGAGCCGGGCCGCCGTCGAAGAGTCGATCCGGCGACGCGGCACCTTCAACATCATCAACACGGTCGCCGGATTCAAGGTCGATGTCTACATCCGAAAGGATCGACTTTTCGAGCAATCGCTCATGAGTCGGCGCATGCCCATGCACGTCCTCGACCCGGCCGAACCTCCGCTCGACGTGGTCTCCCCCGAAGACATCATCCTGCTGAAGCTCGAATGGTACCGGCTCGGCGGCGAGGTCTCGGACCGGCAGTGGGGCGACGTGCTCGGGGTCTTGAGGACGCAAGGAGATCGGCTCGATCGCGCGTACCTCGACCGCTGGGCCGCGGACCTCGGCGTCGCCGACCTGCTGGCGCGGGCGACGGCGGAGGCCGAGGACTGACCCGGAGAGTCTCTTTGTAGGGTCCGCTCTTGCGGACCTCTTCATTTATTGGCATGAAGAGGTCCGCAAGAGCGGACCCTACGGGGAGGGACACGGAGCGATCGGCCCCCTCAGCGGATCTTGGGGAAGGCGGGGTGGTCGAGCAGGGCGAACGGTTGGGCGAGCGCGGCGATCGACTCGCCGCGCTGGGTGATGTGCCGCTCGGCGATCGGGCCGAGGCGGCCGGAGGCCATCGCGAGGTACTCGACGCGACGGGGGTCGAAGCCCATCAGGCGGGTGGCCGTCGCGTCGACGGCCGGCGGGTTGGTGCCCAGCACGAGGACGCCCGCGGCGCGCGGGGTGCCCATGATCGGGCCGTCCCCCTCCATGCCGATGATGCCGTCGACGATCGCCAGGTCGGGGGCGACGGCCGCGACGATGTCGAGGATCGACCGCGCGATGCCGCGGTGGTGGAAGACGTTCTTGGGCCAGCCGTAGACGCGGCCGGGCATCATGCCGAAGAGGTTCTTCATCGACAGCGTGACCCCGGCCCAGTGGTGCGTCTTCAGCTTCGGCAGCGAGACGATCCGGTCGACCCGCCGGAGCGTCTCGGGCAGGTGGAGTTGCCGCAGGCCGGTGAGGCCGAGGGGATTGGACGCGGGATAGGTGTCGTCGTAATTCAGGTCGATGAACCGGAGCCGGGCGTCGTCGAGCACCGGGCCGAGGGCGGAGCGCTCGAGGACGAGGTCGGTGTCTCGGCAGTGGCCGGGCCCGTCGGCGACGAGGACCTCCATCGCCCCCCAGTCGCGGAAGACCTCGGCGGCGGCGCGGACGACGGCCGGGTGGGTCGTGACGTGCGGGGCGTCGGCGCTGGGCTCGACGAGGTTCGGCTTCAGCAGGATCGTCTGGCCGCGCGCCCAGGACGGTTGGAGGCCCAGCTCGGCCAGGCCATCGGCGAGGATCGTCGCCAGGTCGCGCTCGTAGGAGTCGGCGCGGGCGATGATGACGTCGGCGCGGCGGCCGGCCTCGTCGTGATCGCGCACGAGCTTGGCGCCGAGGCCGCCGGCCAGGGCGATCCCGGCGCCGGCCAGGAAGCGGCGGCGGCCGTGGCGGGCGGTCGCGGTCGCGGTCGGGTCACGCGTCTCCATGGTCGTCCCCCGTCGTGGCGATGCCGAAGAGGCCCGGCGCCCGCGACCCGGCCGCGAGCAGCACGCAGGCGAGCCGGACGGCCGACTCGGGCCGTCGCAGCGCGGCGGCGGCGGCCGCGGCCAGCCAGGTCGCCGCGCCCTCGGGCGCCCGGCCCGAGGCGCGGAGGGCCAGCACCCCCCAGCCGATCGCCTGCGCCGAGCGCGTGCCGGGTAGCGCGCCGAGGAGATACCGCCTCCCCCGCGCGACGACGGCCGAGCGGTCGCCGGCGCGAGCCAGGGCCAGCAGGGCCAGGCCGGTGGTCGCGGGCTGGGGCCGAAGCACGTGGCCGAAGGCGCGGTTGTTGCCGTAGTTCCAGCCGCCGGCGGGCAGGGCGCGGTCGCGGATCAGGCGGACCCCGTCGCGCGTCCGGGGGTGGGCCAGCAGGCCGGCGCCGCCGAGGGCCAGGACGGCCCAGGCGGTCGGCTCGAGCCACGAGTGGGTCCCCTCGACCCAGGGCCAGCCGGGGATCGTCGTGTCGTGGCCGATGACGCCGACGGCGTCGCGCGGCAGGACGTCTCCGCGGCGGCCGAGCAGCCAGCGCGCCGCCCGTCCCAGGTGCGCGCCGTGGCTTCCCAAGGCGGCCCAGAGGACCATCGCGTACGAGGTCGACCAGCCCGGCTCGTCCCCTTCCTTGCCGGCGCCCAGGGCGCCGTCGGGCCGCTGGCGGCCCGCGAGCCAGTCGGCCGCGGCTCGGGCGGCGGGGGCATGGCGGCCGGGGTCGTCGGCCAGGAGGGCCAGGGCGGCCAGCGCCGTCGGCTCGACGTCGGGCCGGAGGCCGGGTTGGTAGCCCCAGGAATCGCCGCCGCCGCGCAGCTCCAATAAGGCCGCGCGGGCCGATTCGGTCCAGTCGCTCGCCATCGCGCCGTCGCCGCCGTCGGGGTGGTGTGGGAGTCCGTGCCGTCGCGCCACCCCCAAAGGTGAGTGTCGACGGCCCGTGACAATCCTAGGACATCCCCGTGTTGCTCGCCGGCACGATCCGCCCGCGACCGGTTTTGACAGCGGATAACCGCGACCTAGTCTTGGACTGTTCCCGCCGGAGGGGGCCGGGTGATGGATGGGGCCGAGCCGTTCGCCCCGATCGCCCGGGCCGGCATTCCAGGCGGGTCGACCCGTCCCGGCGCCCGACGCCCGATGCCCGACGCCGGGGCGCCGGTGACTTCGTGGGGAGTTCTCCGATGCACGCCTTCGCGACCCGCGTCCGCCGGTTCCTGACCAGCGAGGACGGCCCGACGGCCGTCGAGTACGCCGTCATGCTCGCCCTGATCCTCGTCGCCTGCATCGCCATCGTCACGTCGCTGGGCAAGAGCATCAGCGGCACGTTCACCACCGTCAACAGCGCCCTGCCGTCGGCGAGCTGATCGCCGTGGCAAGGTCGTCGCCGAGGGCGACCGGGCGGGCGGCGACCGATCGCCCCCCGCCCGCCGCCTTTGGCCCCGGCCGCGACGCGCGCGATCTCGGCTCGTCCGATCCCACGCCATTCCCCCCGTAGCTCCGAAAAGTCGGTCGGCCCCGAATCCCTTCTGGAGGTCGCTATGACAGCGATCGCAACGCGAATCCGCCGGTTCCTGACCAGCGAGGACGGCCCGACGGCCGTCGAGTACGCCGTCATGCTCGCCCTGATCCTCGTCGCCTGCATCGCCATCGTCACGTCGCTGGGGCAGAGCATCAGCGGCACGTTCACCACCGTCAACAGCGCCCTGCCGTCGGCGAGCTGATCGCCGCTCGGGCGGCGATCGGCACCGATTCGGAATGACCCTCGAACGTGGCCCGGGACGGGGGACGCAACGGTCGCGGCACCGCGACCGGCCCCCGGGGCCGGGCCCGAAGGACTCGCGAACCCATGAGCGGCATGCCCCAGTGGTCGGCATGGCTCGTCACGGCGGTGCTCGTCGAGGCGGCGATCATCGACGGCCTGAAGCTGAAGGTGCCGAACTGGCTGACGTATCACTTCGCGGCCGGCGGCCTCCTGGTCGCGGCCGTCCACGGCGGCGGGCCGGCCCTGCTCGGGTCCGTCGAGGGCCTGGCGCTGGGCCTGGCCCTGCTGCTCCCGCTGTACATGATCGGCGGCATGGGGGCCGGCGACGTCAAGCTCCTGGCCGGCGTCGGCGCCTGGGTCGGGCCGGCCCTGGTCCTGAGGGCGTTCGTCGTCTCGGGGATCGTCGGCGGCCTGATGGCCGTGGTGCTGATGGCCCGATCGGGGGGCCTGGCCCGGCACCGCGCGATGTTCGACACGATCGTCGGCGAGATCGTCACGATCCGCGACCCGGCCCGGCTCGCCGAGCTCGCCGCGGCGCGGAAGCCGACGATGACGCTCCTGCCCTACGGCATCCCGATCGCCGTCGGGTCGATCGCCTACTTCGCCTGGCTGGGGATCTTGCTCTGAGCTGAGCTGAGCTGAGTCCTTCGTCGGGTCCGCTCTTGCGGACCTCTTCCGATCCCGAAGGTAAGAGGTCCGCAACAGCGGACCCTACGAAGAGCAGGCTGGGGATCTTGCTCTGAGCTGAGCTGAGCGGAACTGAGTCGAGTCGAGTCGAGCCGAACCGAGCGGTTCGGGGCTGGCCCGAGTGATGTGCGGGCCCCGTCGCGGGGCCCGTTCCGGAGGGGGGTGCGGCGATGCGGGGGAGATCGGGCCTCCTGCTGGCCCTGGCGGTCGCCAGCGGCCTCGGGGCGATGTATGGTGCCAACAAGCTGCTCTCGAAGGGGGCGAAGGGCGGGGCCGACGAGGTCTCGGTCCTCGTCGCGGCGCGCGACCTCCCCATCGAGGACGTGTTGAAGGAAGCGGACGTGCGGGTGGCCAAGCTCCCCAGGGCGAGCGTGCCGGCCGGGGCCCTGACCGACCCGAAACAGGTCGAGGACCGCTGGGTGATGGTCAAGCTCTTCGAGGGCGAGCCGATCGTCGAGGCCAAGCTCGCCCCCAAGGGGAGCCCCTCGGGCCTCGTCGCGCGCATCCCGAAGGGGATGCGGGCCCTGGCCATCGAGGTCAACGAGTCGACCGGCGTCTCGGGCTTCGTCCTGCCCGGGCACCGCGTCGACGTCATCCAGACCAAGCCCGACGGCGGCAACCGGCGGGGGCCGGGCCAGACGACCGAGGCCGACACGATCCTCGAGAACGTGCTGGTGCTGGCCTCGGGCCAGACCCTCACCCGCCCCGAGGACAAGAGCATCAACGTCCGCACCGTGACCCTGGCCGTCACCCCCGACGAGGCCGACCTGCTGGTCGCGGCCCGGCTCAAGGGGCCGCTGTCGCTCTCGCTCCGCGGGCTGAACGACTCGGTCTCGCGGCCCCGGCCCAAGCCGACCGAGCCCGAGGGTCAGCCGATCGTCGTCGCCCGGCGCGACCTGCGGCCGCAGGAGCTGATCGACTCGAACCTCATCGAGCTCAAGCCGTTCCCCAAGGGACTGGCCCCGCCGCGCAGCTTCAACGCCCTGGCCGACGCCGAGGGGCGACGGGTCCGCGTGCCGATCTTCGCCGGCGAGCCGGTCCTGGAGGGCAAGGTCACGGCCAAGGGCGCGCCCGCCGAGCCCGAAGGGCAGCCGGTCGTCATCGCCCGGCGCGACCTCGTCCCGGACCAGCTCATCGACCCCGAGTTCATCGAGGTCAAGCCGTTCCCGAAGGAGCTCGTCCCGGTCGGCGGGTTCAACGCGTCGGGCGACGTCGAGGGGCGATACGTCCGGGAGAAGATCCACGCCGGCGAGCCGATCGTCGAGGGCCGGCTCCTGCCCCGGGGGACGTCGCCCGAGGAGATCATCAGCCTCAGCAAGCGGCTCGGCAAGGGGATGCGGCCCTTCGTGGTCATCGGCGACGCCGCCAAGAACGGCGTCGGCCCGCACCTGAAGCCGGAGTCGCGCGTCGACGTGCTCTGCACCAGCGAGGTGACGATATCCGAGAGCGCGAACCAGTACCAGGCCGGCGGGACGTTGGGCTCGAACGCCGCCAACACCACGGCGACGCGGCGCACGGCCAAGTCGGAGCTCCTGATCGAGGACGTGCGGGTCCTCGATTCGGAGAAGGCCAAGGGCGTCGAGGGCTGGGCCGTCGTCCTCGAGGTCCCGTTCGAGCTGATGGACGACCTGACCGCGGCCCGCGCCTCGGGGACGCTCACGCTGGCGCTCCGCGCCGACGGCGACCACGAGCGGGCGGCGGTGATCGCCGAGGCCGAGCCGGAATTCTTCATGATCCACAAGGGGCTCCAGCCCCCCGAGCAGGTGCGGCTCCGGCCCAAGAAGCCCCGCGACCGGCCGCGAACCGACGACCAGGACGGGACGCCGCCGCGCGGCGACCGCCGCACCGTCAGCGGTGTCCGCGTCCTCCGGGGTGCCGCCCCTTGACTTGACGCCGGCGCCGCGGCGGCGTGGCGGCGCGACCGGCCCGAGCTGCTCCCATCCGCTGGCGACCCGACGGTGAGCGAGTATCCATGAAGGGAATGATCCGAGTCGTCCTGGTCGACCCGCTCGCCGAGTCCCGGCAGGTGCTCCAGGGCCTGCTGGGGGGGCTCAACGGCATCTGGCTGGCCGAGGTCTGCGCGTCGTACGCGGAGGCGACGCGGTCGATCGCCGAGCACCTGCCCGACCTGGCGGTCATCGTCCTGGACGCCGACCCCGAGGCGGCGATCGGCCTGATGCAGTCGATCTACCGGGCCCGGCCCGACGCGGTCATCCTGCCGGCGGGCCGGCCGCGGAACTCCGAGCTGATCCTCCGCGTCGTCCGCGCCGGCGCCCGCGAGTTCCTGCTGCTGCCGGCCGAGGTCGACGACCTGCTCCAGGCGATCGACCGCCTGGTCCGACCCGGGGCCGACTCCACCGCCAACGCCCGCCGCGCCGGCCAGGTGATCGCGCTGGCCGGCGCCGCCGGCGGCGTCGGCTGCACGACGCTGGCCGTCAACCTCGCCGTGGCGCTGGCCGAGGCGCCCGAAGCGACGGTCGCGGTGGCCGACCTCGACCTGCTCTTCGGCTCGGTCGACACCTGCCTGGACATCCTGCCCGACCGGACGCTGCTCGACGTGACCCAGAGCGTCGAGCGGCTCGACCTGCCGCTGCTGAAGCGGTCGCTGACGCGGCACGCCTCGGGCATCTACATCCTGCCCCGGCCGGCGGCGATGGAGGACGTCTCGAAGGTCGACCTCGACTCGCTCCGCCGCGCCATCACGCTCCTGAAGGCGGGCTTCCAGACGATCATACTCGACACCAGCAAGGGGCTCCAGGCCACCGACTTCGTCGCCTACGAGACCGCCGACACGATCCTGCTGGTCGTCGAGTTCGACCTGGTCTGCCTCCGCAACAGCGCCCGGCTGCTCCAGCTCTTCCGGCAGTTCGAGGGCCTGGCCGACAAGGTGCGGGTGGTCGTCAACCGGCTCGGCTCGCAGAACAACGAGATCGGCCTGAAAAAGGCCGAGGAGACGCTGGGGGTGCCGGTCTCGTGGCAGGTCCCCAACGCCTTCCGCCCGTTCAGCGCCGCGCGGGCGCAGGGGGTGCCGCTGGCCACCGTGGCGGCCGGCTCGCGGCCGCACCGGGCGTTCCAGGAGATGGCGCGGACGTTCCAGCCCTGCGGCGCCGCGGCCGAGGCGGGCCGGGAGCGCAAGGGGATGCTCTCGAACCTGTTCTCGCGGCGGGCCCCCGCGCCCCGGCCCGAGGCCGGCCCCGAGCTGCCCTCGGGCATCCGCGCACCGGCGCCGATCCACTGATCCGATGCCCCGTCGGGGCCGAATGCGAACCGGAAGTTGACCGGAGGAAGCGACCACGATGCTCAAGGGACTAGGTCGGACGCCGCTGGGACTGCGCCCCAACGCCACCCCGCCGCCGCCGCCGGGGGCCGTCGCCGCGCCACCGGCGACGACGGCCGAGGTCCCCGCCACCCCGCCGAACCCCGCGGCCCCGCCGCCGGCGCCGACGCCCCCACCGCCGCGTCGCGACGCCCCCAAGGAGGTCGACCCGGCCGCCGAACGCTACGAGGTCCTCAAGCGCCACATCCACAATCGCCTGGTCGACCGCCTCGACCTGAACCGCGTCGCCGAGATGGACCCCGCCGCGCTCCGCGGCGAGATCCGCGCCGTCGTCGAGCACCTCTGCGACGTCGAGAACCCGCTCCTGAACCGCTCCGAGCGGCAGAAGCTCGTCGAGGAGATCCTCGACGAGACCTTCGGCTTCGGCCCGCTCGAGCTGCTGATGAAAGACGACAAGATCGGCGACATCATGATCAACGGCCCCAAGAAGATCTACATCGAGAAAGGGGGCAAGATCCAGAAGTCCGACGTCGTCTTCCGCGACAACGAGCACCTGCTCCAGATCATCGACCGGATCGTCTCGCGCGTCGGCCGCCGCGTCGACGAGACCTCGCCGATGGTCGACGCCCGCATGCCCAACGGCTCCCGCTTCAACGCCATCATCCCCCCCCTCGCCCTCGACGGCGCCGCCGTCACCATCCGGATCTTCGGCTCGAAACCCCTCGGCAAGGACGACCTCCTCCGCTTCAAGGCGTTCACGCCCGAGATGCTCGCGCTCTTGGAAGGTGCGATCAAGGCACGTTTGAACATCATCATCTCGGGCGGCACCGGCTCGGGCAAGACGACCTTGCTGAACACGCTCTCCAGCTTCATCCCCGACGGCGAGCGCGTGATCACGATCGAGGACGCCGCCGAGCTCCAGCTCCAGCAGGACCACGTCGTCCGCCTCGAGACCCGGCCGCCCAACATCGAGGGCCGCGGCTCGGTCACGGCCACCGACCTCGTCAAGAACGCGCTGCGGATGCGGCCCGACCGGATCATCATCGGCGAGTGCCGCGGCGCCGAGACGCTCGACATGATCCAGGCGATGAACACCGGCCACGAAGGCTCGATGACCACCGTCCACGCCAACACCCCGCGCGACGCCCTCTCGCGGCTCGAGACCATGATCAGCATGGCCGGCCTCGAGCTGCCGATCCGCGCGCTGCGCCAGCAGTTCGCCTCGGCCGTCGACCTGATCATCCAGGCCAACCGCCTCCAGGGCGGCCCGCGCAAGGTGACGAGCATCTCGGAGGTCGTCAGCATGGAGGGCGACACGATCATCATGCAGGAGATCTTCGCCTTCCGACAGCAGGGCGTCGACCAGAACGGCCGCGCCTTCGGCGAGTTCATGGCCACCGGCATCCGCCCCACCTTCATGGACCGCCTCGAGACCGCCGGCTTCCACCTCCCCGGCGACCTCTTCCGCCAGCGCAGCCTGCTCCGCGATTGAGGAAGTTGTCGATGGATCAATTGTGAGCAACAATAGGCTGAGTCTCGACCCAGCCTACGTCACTGACGTACGTGATGCCAGGGTGGGGAAGGGCTTGCGACACGATGTTGGTCAGTGGAGAATAGACTTGATTCCTAACCGCCGCTGTCCGTCTGAAATACCAGGACGACACCGGACCACCTGTCGCTGCGCGAACCAAGGCTCGTAACTGGGGCCACCTACGTGATTTCACGGCGATAGGGAATAAGTCGAATTGGAGTCGGGCGGTGGACACCCTCCTAAGGCGACTGGAGCCTGGAAATCTACCCATCGAGGGAGTTATGCTCTTTTGCGGTCCGGCGAGGGCCACCGAGGATAATCATCACTCCGTCACGGGCGTTTCTATATGGACGGCACCACAGACCCGATCGACGCCTTGCT
>DASZMJ010000469.1:0-16714 GCA_035551935.1 Isosphaeraceae bacterium | reverse complement strand
GGGTCCCCTGGGTGCGGTCTCATCGGATGCGTAGAGACCGATGTTCTGCCCCAGGGGGGCCTCGTTTCCCACCCCCTACCGCCACAACTCCTTATCAGCAAACGAAGTCCAGGGGAGCGGGCGGCGGGTCACGCCCAAAAGAATACAGGGGGAAGACCCTCGCTGGCGCGTCGGGTTACGGAAGAGACGTGCATCGATCGGGGGAGACGTGCCACGAACCCAATTCCGGCCCTGAGACCGCTCCCACGGAACGAACCGACGGACCACTTTCGTTCACGATCCTGGGCGGGTCGCCGCGGCGCGAAACGAACCGACGGCGCGGGCCACCTCGGAGAAAACGAACCCAATTCCGGCCCCGGGCGCCGCCAAAACGAACCCAATTCCGGCCCGACGGCGTTCGACAAACCCGAAACTGGTAAAGACGTGCGGCAATTCACGACTCATGGGCTGTGGGTCACGGAGGTTGGATGTCGGCCCGGCCGGGAGAGGGACGAACCGAAGGACCGCCGCGGCCCTGGCTCCTACGCGGAACGAACCGACGGACCACTTTCGTTCATGTCACTCGGGCGGGCTACGCCGGCCGCCCTTGGCCTCGGGGCGGGCGGCGAGGGGATCGTCGGGCCAGGAGTGGCGGGGGTAGCGGGCGCGGAGGTCCTTGCGGACCTGGAAGTAGGTCGAGGTCCAGAAGCTGCGGAGGTCGTCAGTGACCTGAACGGGTCGGTAATTCGGGCCGAGCAGGTGGAGCAGGACGGGCACGCGGCCATGGGCGATCCGGGGGGTGTCGGCCAGGCCGAAGAGTTCTTGCAGGCGGACGGCGAGCACCGGCGGCCGGCCGGGCTCATAGGAAAGGCGGATGCGGCTGCCGCTGGGGACGGCGATCGTCTCCGGGGCCTGATCGTCGAGGAGGCGTCCTTGTTGATGAGAGAGACGGCCCCGGAGCAACGGCATGAGCGGCACGGCGCGGACCTCGGCCAGGGTCCGCCTGCCGAGGCAGGCCGATGCGACGACCTCGGCCAGCGCCTCCTCGTCGAAGGCCGGCAGGTCGACCTCGGGGAGCCAGCCGCGGAGCGATTCGTAGCGCGCGAGCCAGGCCGAGGCGGCCTCGTCCTCGCGGACGATCGCCTTCGCGCGGCCGGCGAGGGCCCCGGCCAGAACCGCGCCGGCCTCGATCGGATCGACCGCGGCGTGCGGCTCCTCGCGGAGGACGAGGTCGCGATAACGGAGCGTCACCACGCCGACGACCCGGCCCCGTTCCTCGTCGAATCGGACGGATCGCTCACGTCGCAAGGACCCGGGGAAGAGCTCCTCGAGCCAATCAAGCTCCAGGGCGCTGGCGACCCGAACCCGGGCCTCGAGCGCTCCGCCGCGGCGGTCCTCGCGCGGGTCGAGGGCCAGGAACAGCTCGGCCTCGCGGACGACCGATTCCGGCTCCAGCCTCACCCCCCGGCCGCCGACCATCACCCCCGTCGCCGATCCCGGCCCCCGACGCCGGGCCACGCGGTCCGGGTAGGCGAGCAAGGGGAGCTTGAGCAGGTCGTCCTCCGACTCGGCCCCGGGTTGCCGACGGGTCGCGAGGCGGCGGCCGAGGCGGATGAGCTCGTCGCGGGCCTGGGCGACGTGGCGGGCGGCGTGGGGATCGATCCCTCGGGCGCGGAGGCCGGGCGCGAAGCGGGCGCGCTGGGCCTCGGCCAGGAGGTCGAGTCGCGCGAGCAGGTCGGACTGTCCCCGACCCTGGGGCCGGTCTCGGCGGCGGGTCGGGTCGGCGAGGTCGGGGGGCGGGACGATGTCTTTCTCGGCGAGCAACGCGGCGAGTGCCGCCCCGTCTTCGAGCCGTCCCCGCGCCGCCGAGGCGATCAGGAGGCGGCCGAGCCGGGGGTGGGTCGGCAAGGCGAGCAGGTCGCGGCCCAGTGGGGTGATCCGGCCGTCGTCGAGGGCGCCGAGCATCGCGAGCAGGCGGTCGGCCGCCTCGAGCCGGTCGGCCGGCGGGGGCTCGAACCAGCCGAACCGGCGGGGATCGGCCTGGCCCCAGGCGTGCAGCGCGAGCACCGTGCCGCAGAGGTCGACGCGATGCACCTCGGGCGTGTCGCGCTCGGGCATCCCGCGCTCCTCGCGTTGCGACCAGAGCCGGATGCAGCGGCCGGGGCCCGTCCGTCCGGCGCGGCCGGCGCGCTGCGCGGCCGAGGCGCGGCTGATCCGGCCGAGTTCCAGGCGGTCGAGCCCCCGCGCCGGGTCGTGGGCCGCGAACCGGGCCAGGCCGCTGTCGATGACGGTGCCCACGCCCTCGATCGTCAACGACGTCTCGGCAATGTTCGTCGCCAGGATCACCTTCCGCCGATCGGCCGGCCGGAGGGCCCGGTCCTGGTCGTCGGCCGACAGGGCGCCGTGCAAGGGGAGGATGATCCATCCCTCACGCTCGGCCAGGGGTTCGAGCGCCCGCGCCGCGCGGCGGATCTCCTCGGCCCCGGGGAGGAAGACGAGCAGGTCGCCCGGGTCCCCGGGCCCGCGCAACGCGTGCTCGACGGCCCGCGCGACCCGCGCCTGGAGCGGCTCGCCGGCCGCGGGGAGGTGCTCGATCGCGACGGGATATTCCCGCCCCTCGGCGCGGAGGATCGGGCAATCGCCGAGGAATTTGCTGATCGGATCGGCGTCGAGGGTCGCCGACATGACGACGAGGACCAGGTCGTCGCGGACGGCCTCGCGGGCCTCGCGGAGCAGGGCGACGGCCAGGTCGGTGTGCAGGCTCCGCTCGTGGAACTCGTCGAGCACGACGGCGCCGACGCCGTCGAGGAAGGGGTCGGCCAGGAGCTGCCGGGTCAGGATGCCCTCGGTAACGACCCGGAGCCGCGTCGCCGGCCCGATCCGACGCTCGAAGCGGACCTGATAGCCCACCTCGCCGCCGACCTCCCAGCCATTCTCCTCCGCGATCCTTCGCGCGGCGGCCCGCGCCGCCACGCGCCGCGGCTGGAGCAGGACCAGCGCCGGGTGCTCCGGCGTCATGAGCCCGGCCCGGAGCAAGGCCGCCGGCACCCGCGTCGTCTTGCCCGCCCCCGGCGGCGCCACTAGCACCAGGGCCCGCCGCCGCCGCGCCGCGGCGACGACCTCGGGCAGCAGGGGGTCGAGCGGGAGAGATTTCATTGGTTCTTATGATAAATCTTAAATAAAAAGTGATTTGCAATCGATTCGTCGTTTGCGCGACCGCCTCCCGACGATAATGTTTCGCTTAGCCCTTGCAATCGGAGAGTCGGCGGTCCATAATTCTCGAAGAATGCGCTAGACGGAAGGGGATTTCATCGGGTATGACGCGAGGACGATGAGCACGCTCCTGGCCCTAATCCTCTGGACTCTTCCCATGGCCGGCCAAGCCCGGACGGCCCGGCCGGGGCCCGCCCCTCGGGCCGCCGCCCGGCGGACGACGGCGGCCTTGGACGTCCTCGCCCGCCGCCCGAGTCGCGAGGCCGCCCTCCAGGAATACCTCCTGCTCGACGAGTCGACCGACGACCTCGAGGAGGACGAGTCCAGCGACATAGAGGATCCGACGGCCGCCTTCGAGATCCCGCTGGTCCTGACCCTCTTCCGCAACGGCATCGCCGTCGCGCCCGCCCGTCACATCCTCCTCGACTCTCCCTCCCTCCGCACCGCCACCCTCCGCTGCTGATCCGCGACCGCGACCGCGCGCCAACGCGCACCGCCCTTCCCCCGGACGTTCGTCGTCCGGCGGCCCGCGGCGGTCGTGCGACGGACGTCGCGACGTCGTCTGCGTCGACGGATGCTTCACCTTAGATTCTTGCATGTAGGTGACGGAACGGTGGATCGAGCGCCGGCCGGGACATGCCGCGATTGGGCCGATTCGGGGCCGACGCTCGGGGACCGTCTCGATCGAGGGGGCCGGGCCCGAGGGCCCCGACCCGTGGCGTTGCTCCGTGTCCCCGGGGGGGAAGGCACGGGTTGCGCCGAGGGTCGGGGCCCCCGGGCCCGGCGGTTGGAGTCGTGGACGGCGTTGGGGCCCCGGCCCGTGGCCCGGTATCGTGCTCCCGGGGGGGAAGGTGCGATGCTCGCCGCGGGTCGGGGCCCCAGCGCCGTCCGCTCGGATCGATCGGCGGTCACTCGCCTTCGAGGACGGCGACGGCCCGGCGGAGCCCCTGATTGAAGGGCTGGAGCCGCAGGGCGCGACGGAACGTCTTGAGCGCCTCGTCGCGGTGGCCGAGCTGGAGGTCGCATTGCGCCAGGCCCGACAGGGCCCCGAAGTGGTAGGGGTTGCGCTCCAGGACGCGGCGGCAGTCCGCGGCGCTGTCGGCGTAGCGGGCCAGGCCGAACCGGGCGATCGCCCGCTGGTTGTAGGCCTCGGCGAAGTCCGGGGCGCGGTCGATCAGGCGGTCGGCCAGGGCTTCGGCGGCCCGATGCCGTCCGCGGTTGTTCAGGTCGTGGACTTCCTCCAGGGTCGCGTTGTTCTCGGGCGAGTCGGCGCGGAACCAGATGGCCCAGAGGGCGTTGCCGGCCAGGTCGCGGACGATCGGGTCGGCGTCGCGCAAGGCCCAGGCGACCGCGGCGTTGGATCGCATCGTGCCGATCAGGCCCAGGGCCAGCACCGCGGCGCGGCGGGCCTGGGGCTCGCCGAGCTGGAGCAGCCGGCCGAGGGTCCCCTCCGTGTAGCGGGCCTGGACGCTGCGGCGGAAGGCGTCGATGTCCTGGTCGCGCCGGTAGGTCTCGAAGTAGTCGACGAGGAGGGCGATGGCGTGCGATTCCGGCATGGGGGAGGCTCCGAGGCGGCGGGCGGCGCGGCAAAAAGTGGCCGGGGCCAGGACCCCGAACAGTGCCAGGCCGAGGGCGATGGCCGGGCCGGTCGACGGGCGACGGGCACGGGCCGAGGGCGCGCGACGGAGGATCGACGGCATGGGCGGGCGTCGCGGCATGGAGGGCTCCGGCTCGCGCGGTCGCGGCGACCTCGGCGAGTCTAGCAGCCCCCCGGCGGCCTCGCCAGGGGTGGATGGGGTCGTACCGGAAAAGAGGGCGGGGGCCCCTCGATCCGCTCCCAGCGTCTCCCCCCGCCCCTCTCCGAGGGCCGGCGCCGCTCCCCGAGGCGCCGGCCCGCAATCGAAGGCTAGGTCGGCGTGCCGGCCCGGTCAAATCGGCGGGCGGCCGCCGACGGCGGCCGAAAGCGCCATGACCTCGGCCGCGCGGAGCCGGCGGATGGCCCCCGAGCCGGTCGCCAGGGTCAGGCCGTCGCGGAGGTCGGCGTCGATGAGTCGGCCCGCGACCGGCCCGGTCGGCGTCTCGGCCACCGCCGGCTGGCCGATCGGCTCGAGCCGGTCGCGCCAGGGGGCGTTCAAGGCCCCGGGGCCGCGGTCGAGCCCCTCCTCGTAGAGCGCGTCGAGCCGACGGATCAACCCGCGGGCCAGCTCCGAGCGGTCGACCGTCGCCCCGGTCAGCAGCCGCAGCGAGGTCGCCGTCACCCGCAAGTCCTCGGGGAAGTCCTCCAGCTCGGCACAGGCGTTGACCCCGAGGCCCAGCACCGAGCCCGACGACCGCTCGACCAGGACCCCGGCGACCTTCCGGCCGCGGACGCGGACGTCGTTGGGCCACTTGATCCGGGCAGGCTCGCCGATCAGGTCCTCGACGACCTCGGCGACGGCCACCGCGCCCAGGGCCGTCAGCCAGGCGGCCTCGACCAGCGGCTCGGGCGGGAACAGGAGCACCGACATCAGGATCGATGAGCCCGGGGGTGCCGACCATGACCGCCCGCGGCGGCCTCGGCCGGCGGTCTGCTCCTCGGCCAGGACGACCAGGCCGTCGTTGGCCGTCGAGCCGGCCGCCCGCGCCGCCAGGTCGTTGGTGCTCGTCACCCGGTTCCAGACCGCGATTCGTCGGCCGATTCGACGGGTGCCGAGCTCCCACTCGATCTGGTCCGGGCAGAGCCTGGGGGCCGGCCCGCGGTAGGCGACGCCGTGGAAGGGGTGCCGCTCCAGGACGAAGCCGAAGGCGTCGAGCGCGTCGAGGTCGCGGCGGAGCCGGCCGGGGTCGGGGTCGAGCTCGAGGACCGGCACGTAGGCCCCGCCGGCCGACCGGAGCCGGTCGAGCAGGGGGACGTTCAGCGGCCCGGGCCCGGCGGTCAAGCGACCGGCCCCACGAAGTCCAGGCCGATGTCCAGCGCGGGTGCCGAGTGCGTCAGGGCGCCGACGCTGATCCGGTCGACCCCGGACCGCGCGAGCGGTCCGACCCTCTCCAGGGTCACCCCCCCCGAGGCCTCGAGCAGCACCCGGGGGGCGACCGCGTCGCGGCGGCGGACCGCTTCGGCCAGGGGCCCGGGGCCGAGGTTGTCGACCAGAACGATGTCGGCGCCGCAGGCCAGGGCCCGGTCGAGCTGGTCGAGCGTGTCGACCTCGACCTCGACGACCGTCCCCTCGGGCGTGCCCGCCCGGGCCGCGGCGATCGCCCGGCCGATCGGGTCCCCGTCGCCGGCGAGCCAGGCGAGGTGATTGTCCTTGATCAACACCGCATCATACAAGCCCGACCGATGGTTCCGGCCGCCTCCGCAACGGACGGCGTACTTCTCCAACGCCCGCCAGCCGGGGGCGGTCTTGCGGGTGTCGAGGATCATCGCCTTGGTCCCCTCGACCGCGGCGACGAACCGGGCGGTCAGGGTGGCGATGCCCGAGAGCCGCTGGAGGAAGTTCAGGGCCGTCCGCTCGATGGCCAGGATGTCGCGCGCCGCGCCCGTCAATTCGGCGAGGGGGGCGTCGGGGCCGACCACGTCACCGTCCTCGACCGAGGACAGCCAGCCCGGGCCCAGGCCGAGCCGATCGGCCAGCAGGCCGACGACCGGCAGGCCGGCGACGACCCCCTCGGCCCGCGCGACGAACCGCGCCGTGGCGGTCGCCCCGGCGGGGATGATCGCCTGTCCGGTCAGGTCGCCCAGCGGACCGAAGTCCTCGGCGATGGCCAGGTCCATCAGGCGGAGCGCCGCCTCGCGCTCCCTCGGGCCGAATCCCGGCGCGATGCTTGGTCTCATGGACCGCGATCCTACCCCGACGGGCCGGACCCGTTCAAGGCGCAACGTCCGCAGGCGGCCGCGGCCGACTCGTCGCCGAAGTAGTCGAGCAGGTAGGCCCAACGACACGAACGCAGTTCGGCATATTCGATCATCCGTTGCAGGCGGAGCCGGTCGGCCTCGCCGCGGTCCTGGTAGTTGCGGCCGACGCGGGCGAGGTCGTCGGGGTCCAGGTCGGGCTGGAGCAGGTGGAACCGGCCCTCGAGGTCCTCGCGGACGACCCCGCGGTCCCGGAACAGGGCGAGGACCACCCTCAGCCGCGACGGCCCGAGCGGCGAGATCGCCCGCAAATCCGCCAGGGTCGGCGGCGCCTCGGCCAACCGCTTCAGGGCGTGGTGCGCGTTCACGAGGTCCTCGGCCTTGGGGTAGCGGCCGGCCTGGAAGAAGCGCCGGAGGGCCTTGTCGTCGGGCCGGTAGAGGAGGGTGCAGCGGGCGGGCCGGCCGTCGCGGCCGGCGCGGCCGAATTCCTGGTAATAGGCCTCGATCGTGCTCGGCAACTGGTGATGGATCACGAACCGGATGTCGGCCTTGTCGATGCCGAGGCCGAAGGCGTTGGTCGCCACCATGGCCTTGAGTTCATCATTCATGAACCGATCCTGATTTTCCGCACGGTCCGTGGCCTTCAACCGGCCGTGGTAGGGGGCGACGGCCAGGCCTTCCTCCTGGAGGAACTCCGTGAGCTCGCCGACCGCCTTGACCGTCGCCGTGTAGACGATGCCCGTCCCCTCGGCCTCGGCGAGCAGCCGCGCCAGCCGGGCTCGGCGGGCGGGCTCGGCGGCGAACGACTCGACGGTCAGGGAGAGGTTGGGGCGGTCGAAGCCTGTGTGGACGACCTCGGCGTCGGGGATGCGGAGCTGCCGGAGGATGTCCTCGACGACCTCGGCCGTCGCCGTCGCCGTCAGGGCCAGGACCGGCGGCCGGCCCAGCTCCTCGATGGCCGCGCCCAGGCCCAGGTACTCGGGCCGGAAGTCGTGCCCCCACTGGCTGACGCAGTGGGCCTCGTCGACGACGAACAGATCGATCTTCTCTTGCGTTTTCAGCAGTTCGCGGAATGCCGGATCGGCCAGTCGTTCGGGGGTCGTGTAGACGAATTCCTTGCGCCCCGCGCGGATCTCCTCGACCTTGCGCCGCTCCTCGCCGACCTTGAGCGTGCTGTTGACCACCGCGACCTCGACCCCGCGCTCGCGGAGCGAGTCGGCCTGGTCCTTCATCAGCGCGATCAGCGGGCTGACCACCACCGTCGTCCCCGGCAACGCCAGCGCGGGGAGCTGGAAGCAGAGGCTCTTGCCCGAGCCCGTCGGCATGAGCACGAGGGTGTCCCTCCCCTCGATCGCCGCCTGCACCGCCCGCGCCTGACCCGGCCGGAACCGCCGGAAACCGAAGTGATCGGTGAATCTCCGACGGACCTCGCCCCAGCTCACCTGGCCCATCGTCGACTCCGCTCGGACTCGTCCCGTTCGATCGCCGGCCCTCCTCACAGACGCAAATCACGAGCCGGACGCCCGTACACAACCATTTTACAAATCTCTATAAATAATATTAGGAAATTAGTGACGAATAATCGCGCAGAAGTGCTTTGAGCCGCTCCATCGGCAGGCCGACGACGTTGGACCAGCTCCCCCGGACGACGCGGACGAAGGGGCCGGCGTCCTGGATGCCGTAGCCGCCGGCCTTGCCCGACCAGAGGCCGGAGTCGAGGTAGTCGCGGCGCTCGGGGTCGGTCAGGGGGCGGAAGTCGATGACGGTCGTCTCGACGGCGCCGACCCACTCGGGCCGATCGGCGCGGCGGAGGCAGAGGGCGGTCAGGACGTCGCTCCGTCGGCCTTCCTGGAGCCGGATCATCCGCTCGGCGTCGTCGCGGTCGTCGGGCTTGCCGAGGATCAAGTCGTCGACGGCGCAGACGGTGTCGGCGGCGAGGATCAGCCCGCGTTCGTGCCGTCTGGCGACCGCGGCGGCCTTCCGCCAGGCGAGCTCGGCGGCGTAATCGGCCGGTTCGACCGGGCCGAGCGGGAGCGGCTCGTCGATCATCGAGGGATCGACGATGACCTCGTACCCCGCCGCCGCGAGCAACTGCCGGCGGCGGGGCGAGGCGCTGGCGAGGATCAGCGGGATCGACACGCCGGCGCCTCCGTCGGGCGGACACGATCGGTGGGCACGAGCACCTCGAAGGCTCGCGGCCGGTCCCCATTGTGTCAGGGCCCGGGGGCCCGTTCAATAACCGCTGCCGCTGATGACCTCGTTGCCGCGACGGGTGGCCAGGGCGGCGTAGATGCCGAGGTTGACGCTCTCCTTGATGAACTTGACCGAGCCGTCGGCCATCAGGAAGTGGGCGCCGCCGGGGTGGGGCCCGAAGAAGTCGTCGGGGTTGCTCGACCGGCTGTCCAGCGGGTTGGGCCCGACGTGGGCGAGTACCTGGACGCCGCCGGCCTCGACGAGCGGGCTGACGCTGGCCTTGGGCAGGACCCGGCTGGTCGCGCCCGACATGACTCCCGCCCAGGGGTCGCGCGTCAACGTGCCGGCGCGCTCGCCGACGAGGAACGTCTGGCTCAGGCCGTCGGGGATCGCCGCGACGCGGATCGCCGTGTTCCGCATCAAGAGGCCGTTGCCCGACTGCGGCAGGTTCACGATGTCGCCGCCGGCGCCATAGTTGCCGGCGTAGCTGATCGGCTGCGCGTCGGCGATCGCCGTGCCGTCGGCCTGGGTCACGGTGAACTTGCCGACGTTCTGGTCGGACGGGCAGAGGTAGGCCTTGACGTCGACCATCCGGGCCGTCTGGTTCGCGGCGTGCTCGACCGGCAGCTTGATGTTGATGGCATCATACAAGACCCCCTGCTCCATCTCGCGGAGGATCATCGCCGGCCAGCCCCAGCCGGGGGCGGTCTGGAGCACGTTGGTGGTGCGCCACGACTGGTAGCCCATGGGGAAGGCCCCCTGCGAGCCCTCGTAGTTGTGCATCGCCACGCCGAGCTGGTGCAGGTTGTTCTGGCAACTCGACTTGCGGGCGGCCTCGCGGGCCATCTGCACGGCCGGCAGCAGCAGGGCGATCAGGACCCCGATGATCGAGATGACCACCAGCAACTCGATCAGAGTGAAGCCCGCGGCCCGGCATCGCGGCCCGACATGATTCATGCGCATGGGATCGCTCTCAAGGTCGACCCGGGCCCGTTCGAGTGCGCGACGGCACGCGCGACCGGAGCGGGTCGAGGAGGTTTCTACACGAAATCATCGCGGTAATTGAATACGGACAATTGTACTCGGCCGACCCCGCGTCGGCAAGGGGAGACGGACATCCACCCCTCATGCAGTGTTCGTGCCCTTTTCGAATGTAGTCCACGATTCTCGAGGACGCAGGCCGTGGCCGGGGGCCGACTTGCTCGCGGGCACCGCCCGGGTTAGCCTGGGAGGGCCCTCGGGCCGCGTGGAACCACGACCGCCCCACCCTCCCGGCATCGGACCCTATGCGCGACGTCTTGAGACACCTGATCGGGGCCCTCGAGGACGGGCGGGAGATGGTCCTCTGCCAGGTCGTCGAGACGCGGGGCTCGACGCCGCAGAAGGCGGGGGCGTTGATGGTCGTGGACCCGGCCGGGGGCCAGGTCGGGACGCTCGGGGGCGGCTGCGTCGAGGGCGAGGTCAGGCAGAAGGCCGCCCGCCGCCTCGGCCGGGCCGGCGCCGAGCTGTTCACCTTCGTCCTCGACCACGACTATGCCTGGGCCGATGGCCTGATCTGCGGCGGCCGGATGGTCATCCTCGCCGAAGGCCTCCGCGGGCCCGAGCCGGCGGCCTACCTGCGGACCTTGCTCGCCGCCTGGGACTCCGGCCACGGCTGCACCGAGGCGATCGTCCTCGACCCGGCCCGTTGCGACGCCGACCGGCTCGGCGCCCGGTTCCTCTTCGGCCCGCTCGGCGAAGGCCTGGCGTCCTGGCCCTCGGCCGCGGCGCCGGGCGCGGTGGCCGAGCAGGTCGAGCCGATCGCGGGCCGCCCGAGGACCGCGGCGCGGTCGGGCGTCGCGCTCCTGCCGACCTTGCCCCGGGTCCGGCTCGTAATCGTCGGTGCCGGGCACGTCGGCCAGGCCGTCGCCGAGCTGGCGGCGCGGGCCGACTTCGAGGTCTGGGTCGTCGACGACCGCGCCCAGTATGCCAACCCCGACCGCTTCCCCGACGCCCGCCGCCTGATCGTCGGCCCGTTCGACGAGGTCCTGCCCGCCGTGGCCGCCGAGGCCACGCCGCACACGTATGCCCTGGTCGTCACCCGCGGCCACGGCCACGACCAGGAGGCGCTCTACCACCTGGCTCCGACCCCGGCCCCTTACGTCGGCCTGATCGGCTCCAAGCGCAAGATCCGCCTGATCTTCGACGGCCTCCGCTCGCAGGGCATCCCCGAGCCGGCGTTGGCCCGAGTGAAAGCCCCGGTGGGCTTCGACATCGGCTCGCAGAGCGTCTTCGAGATCGCCGTGAGCATCGTGGCCGAGCTGATCGGCCGCCGCAACCTCGGCGTTGGCGGCGTCGTGGAGCCGGTCTCCTGCGAGGGGGCCGGGGCGTGACCGGCGGCCCCGTCGCCGCGATCGTGCCGGCCGCGGGCCGGAGCGCGCGGATGGGACGGCCGAAGCTGACGTTGCCGATCCAGGGGCGTGCGTTGATCGCCCGGGTCGTCGAGGCATTGAGGAGCGGCGGGGCCGATCCGGTGATCGTCGTCGCCCCGACGAGGGACGCGACCGGGGCACCGGAGTTGATCGCCGAGGCCGAGCGGGCCGGCGCGAGGGTGGTCGTGCCGGCGGGCCACACGGCCGACATGCGGGCCTCGATCGTGCTGGGCCTGGAGGCGCTGGCCGGAGTCGAGCCCGTCGGCATCCTGCTGGCGCCGGGGGACAGCCCCGGGCTCACGGCGAGCCTCGTCGCCCGGGTCGTCGATCGAGGGCGGGCCGAGCCGGGCGCGATCGTCGTGCCGACCTTCGACGGCCGTCGCGGGCACCCGGTCTGGCTGCCGTCGGGCCTGGCCGCGACGATCGCGGCCTTGCCGGACGGGGTCGGGGTCAACGCCTTGCTCGCCGCCTACGAGGATCGGCTCGTCGCGGTCGCCGCCGAGGACGAGGGGGCCCTGGCCGACCTCGACACGCCCGACGACTATCGACGCTGGGCGGCACCCTGAGGCGACGTGTGCGAGTTCCCCAATTCCTTCGGATTCCGCGCGCCGCGGCCCTTCCGACGATCGTGCGGACGGGTTAGACTGGACCTTCGTGACACCCGGGGGCGGACGTCCCAACGAACTCCTCTTCCACGATCGAGACATCCAAGTCGTGTTCCGCCACGCTCGCGAGATCGGCCCGAGGCTGCTGGGCGTGGCGATGGCCCTGGCCCTCGCCCCCGGCGTGCCCGCGCGCGGCCAAGGACAATCGACGACCCCGTCCTCGCAGCCCGCGGGGCCGTCGGCGGTCGAGAAGTTCAAGGACCTGACCGACCCCGAGGCCCTCGACAAGCTCGAGAAGAAGCTCAAGGAGAAGCAGAAGCCGCCCCTGGAGTTCTTCAAGTCGTGGGTCGCCCCCTTCGACATCCTGCCGTACGTCAAGCCGGGGCACTGGGCGACGGTCGGCCTGGAGATGAAGGCCAACCACGCCGACTACGAGGGGCAGCTCCAGACGGCCGCCGTGCGGCTCTCCCGGACGCAGGAAGTCGTCTTCCGGCGCGGGGCGCGGCTGGTCAAGGGGCAGCAGTCGCGGCTCGGCTGGCAGGTCCTGTTCCCCGAGTTCGGCAAGGAGCTGCCGATCGACCTGGCCCGCCCCGAGGCGATCCGGGCCGACGGGCTCTGGACGGCGCCGCTGTTGAAGCTCGAGCCGCACCAAATGATCCTCATGATCCTGGCCCGCGACCCGAACGTCTACAACTCCTGGAACCAGTTCCAGGCCCTGATCGCGCCGACGCGCGACGTCCGCAGCGGCCTGCCCGCCGAGCAGCGGCGCTACTACCGGATGGTCATCCCGTTGACGCCCGAGAAGCCGGCGCTGTCGCCCCACCCCCTGACCTGGACGACGATTAGCCACGTCGTCTGGGACGGCCTCGGCACCGAGGCGCTCAACACGGCGCAGCAGCAGGCCCTGCTCGACTGGCTGCACTGGGGCGGCCAGCTCGTCGTCGTCGGCGGCGCCGGGCCGGCGACGGCGACCCTCCAGGACAAGGAGAGCTTCCTCGGCCGCTTCCTGCCCGCCGACCTCACCGGCGAGGTCGCGCCCCTGACCGATGACGAGCTGCACGCGCTCTCGCGCGAGTACCCGCCCCCATTGCCGCCGGACGACTGGCCCGACCCCGACTCGGAGGGGGTCGACTACTCGAACCGCCCCGCGCCGGCGCCGTCGCGGGTGAAGGCCCGACCGGGCAGCGTCTACGCCCCGCCAGAGTCGATCGTCCGCGTGCGGAACCGCCCCATCTTCCTGTCTGTGCTCCGGCCGCGCGACGACGGCGACGCGGGGGCGATCACGACGATCCCCCTGATCGAGGCGGACGCCGGGTCGCGCCTGCTGGGCGTCGAGCGGCGGGTCGGCCGCGGCCGGATCCTGATGCTGGCCGTCAACCCGACCGACCCCTCGCTCGTCGCCTGGAAGGGGCTTGACACCTTCGTCCGGCGCCTCGTCCTGCGCCGGCCGGAGGAGCCCTGGGCCCCGAGCCGCTCCGAGCCGAATCGCCTGCTCGCCGCCCCCGAGTTGACGTGGTTCCGGCTGCTCGGCCGCGACCTCGGCACCCGCACCCCGACGGTCGAGGCGACGCCGGGGGAGCCGACACTGCCGCTGGACCCGGTCGCCGCCTGGCTCGACGACGCCCAGTTGCCGACGATGGCCCGCGCGGCGCTGGAGGACGCCTCGGGCATCTCGATCCCCGGCCGGGGCTTCGTCCTCAAGGTGCTCGTCGCCTTCGCGCTGGCGATCGTGCCGCTGAACTACCTGTTCTGCCGGTTCGTGCTCCGCCGCCGCGAGCTGGCCTGGCTGCTCGTGCCGGTGCTCTCGCTGGCCTTCGCGGTGGTCGTCGAGCGGGGCGCGGCGCGGGAGCTGGGCTACGACTCGGCGATCGACGAGATCGACCTCCTCGAGGTCCACGCCGGCTACCCGCGCGGCCACCTGAGCCGGATCGCCGCGCTCTACTCGACCGGCCGCGTGCGGTTCACGATCGCCTACCCCGAGGAGCCGACGGCCCTGGCGTTGCCGCTGAACATCCCGGCCGGCGCCAGCCTCCGCGGGGCCGACACCACGCAGGCCGCCTGGGAATCGCAGCCGGTGCCGGCCCTGACGGGCTTCCAGGTCCAGCCGAGGAGCCTGAACATGTATCGCGCCGAGCAGATGTTCCCGCTCGGCGGCACGGTCCGCTACGCGACCGCCCCGTCGCGGCGGGTCGTCAACAACACGAACATGGAGCTGCGCGACGCGGTGCTCGTCGACGTCGGCGAGGACCGCAAGCCGGTCCGCAAGACGCTGGGCACGATCGCCCCGGGGGCCGTGTTCGACCTCGACAACCCGCCGCCGGCGGCGACGACCCCGCCGCCAGCCGTCGCCCCGAGGGTCGGCTGGACGGACCCGGAGCCGTTCCTCGAGCCCCTCCGGAATTACGCCTGGCCGGGCCCCGAGGGGGCCGGCGAGCGACGGCTCGTCGCCTGGACGCCCGACGCCCGACCGCGGCAGAAGATCAGCCCAGCCATCGACCGCGCCCGGGGCTTCACGATCGTGGTCGTCCACCTGGCCTACGGCCCGGCGCCCTCCCCCGGCCTTTCCGCCTACGACACCGCCTCAGCCTCTCGTTCCGAACCGACGCCGCCCCCGGACAACGTGGCCCAACGCCCATGATCGAGGTCCTGCACTTCACCAAGCGCTACGGCGACTTCGTCGCGGTCGACGACCTGACCTTCTCGATCGGCCGCGGCGAGATCTTCGGCTTCATCGGCCCCAACGGCGCCGGCAAGAGCACGACGATCCGGTTCCTCGCCACCCTGCTGCGGCCGACGGCGGGCGAGGGGTTCGTCGCGGGTCACTCCGTCGTCGCCGACCCGATGGCCGTGCGCCGGGTCATCGGCTTCATGCCGGACGACTTCGGCGTGTACGACGGCATGAAGGTCTGGGAATTCCTCGACTTCTTCGCCGTCGCCTACGAGATCCCCCGGTCGCACCGCAAGCAGATCATCGGCCAGGTGCTCGAGCTGCTCGACCTGTCGCACAAGCGCGACGACTACGTCAACGGCCTGTCCAAGGGGATGAAGCAGCGGCTCTGCCTGGCCAAGACGCTGGTGCACGACCCGCCGGTGCTGATCCTCGACGAGCCGGCCTCGGGGCTCGACCCGCGGGCACGGCTGGAGATGAAGGCGCTGTTGAACGAGCTGAAGGGCATGGGCAAGACGATCCTCGTCTCCAGCCACATCCTCTCCGAGCTGGCCGACTTCTGCACGTCGATCGGCATCATCGAGCGCGGCCGCCTGCTGGTCGCCGGCAGCATCCAGGACCTCCAGCGCCAGCTCCGGTCGCACCGCGTGCTCAAGGTCCGCGTCCTCGACGACGCCGACCGCGCCGCCGCCATCCTCCGCGACGACCGCGGCATCCAGTCGCTCGAGGCCTTCGACCACACGCTCACCGCCGAGTTCCACGGCCACGACGACGACCTCGCCCGCCTCCTCACCCGCCTCATCTCCGCCGGCGTCGGCGTCCACTCGTTCGCCGAGGCGGATTTGAGCCTGGAAGAAGTCTTCATGATGATCACAAAGGGCATTGTGAATTGAAGAGATTCACCGCGGAGGACGCTGAGAGCGCAGAGGAGGGGAGGGGTCATGGTCGAGTCGAGTTGGAACGACATCACGGAGTCGATCATCGGGGCAGCGATCGCCGTCCATCGGCAACTCGGGCCGGGTCTCCTCGAATCGACCTATGAGGCGTGCCCGGCCTTCGAGCTGGCCGATCGCGGCCTGTCCATCGAACGGCAGAAGGACCTCCCGGTCATCTACGTGCGCGTCCGCGTCGATTGCGGCTATCGGATCGATCTCCTCGTCGCGAAGAAGGTCGTCGTCGAGTTGAAGTCGGTCGAACACCTGGCGCCGATCCACGAAGCCCAGTTGCTGTCGTATCTCAAGCTCTCCGGCCACAAGGTCGGCCTGCTCATCAACTTCAATGTCACCATCCTCAAGAGCGGCGTCAAACGCATCGTTAACAAGCTTGAAGATTGATAATTATGATCTCTTCATCTAACTCTTCGTCCTCCGCGTCCCCTGCGGTGATACTTTCATGATCTTCCGCGATAATCCCGTCCTCAACCGGGAATTGCTGGTCAACCTGCGGTCGCCGCGGGCGTTCGTGCTCCAGCTCGGGTACGTGGTCCTGCTGAGCGTCGTCGTCTACAACGCGTGGCCGCAGGGGGTGGGGGCGGCGCGACGGGTGGGGTCGGAGACGGCGCAGCAGCTCTTCGAGCTCTTCTTCCTCGGCCAGTTCTTTCTCGTCGCCCTGATGGCGCCGTCGTTCGCCTCGGGGAGCATCACCGGCGAGAAGGAGCGGAAGACGTACGAGATGCTCCTGGCCAGCCCGCTTGAGCCGATGACGATCCTCCTCGGCAAGTTGCTCAGCTCGCTCTTGTATCTGGTCCTTCTGATCGTCTCGAGCCTGCCGTTGATGATCCTCTGCTACTTGCTCGGCGGTATCCTGCTGTCGG
>DASZMJ010000468.1:0-4327 GCA_035551935.1 Isosphaeraceae bacterium | reverse complement strand
GGGGTCCCCTGGGTGCGGTCTCATCGGATGCGTAGAGACCGATGTTCTGCCCCAGGGGGGCCTCGTTTCCCACCCCCTACCGCCACAACTCCTTATCAGCAAACGAAGTCCAGGGGAGCGGGCGGCGGGTCACGCCCTTTTGACTTTCATGGTATTGTCGTCCACGGTCGTCGGTCTCTTCGCCTCTTCGCCTCTCTTCATAGGCGAGCAGGAGTCCCCCTTCGGTGATGTATTTCTCGCCCAATACGATCCGAGAGGCGAAGAATCGCTCGCGTTGGGCATGGACCGACGCCCTGGCCCGATACTGTTGGCTCAGCCGCCGCAACCGCCGGTACTGCGCGTATCCGCCCATCCCCAGCGCGGCCAGCGCCACGAGGACCATCAACGTCCGCAGGCGGAAGCTCGGGCGGGGCAGGCGCATGGGGAGGTCTCCCGGCGTACCTGCCACGATTGTAGCCGGGGAGCGGGCGGGGGACCAGCGCGGGGTGCCACGGGTTCGGCCTCGAACACGTGCCCGCCGGCGTCGCCAACCTCACACGGGTTCGAGGCCGAACCCGTGGCACCCGAGGCCGGAGGCGTCGGCCACTCGGGGAAGGCTCTCATAGAGTTAGGCTGCCTCGTGCAGCTCCGAAGCCCGGCCACCCGGCCGCGGCTGGCGAGGGGGATGGGTCCGGAATAGGATGAGGCAGAGATGGGCGGTCGGTTGCGGGAGGGGGGTGGGGCCATGTCGGAGCCGCGATTGATCCGGTGCCCGTCGTGCGGGGCGACGAATCGGGTGCCGCTGGAGAAGGTGGCGGAGGGGCGGAGGCCGGTCTGCGGAAAGTGCAAGGGGCCGATGCCGATCGACCTGGCGCCGGTGGCCGTGACCGACGCGACCTTCGCGGCCGAGGTCGAGCGGTCGCCGCTGCCGGTCGTGCTCGACCTCTGGGCCCCCTGGTGCGGCCCCTGCAAGCGGATCGCCCCGATGCTCGACGAGCTCGCGACGGCGCTGGCCGGCCGGGTCCGCGTCGCCAAGCTCGACGTCGACGAGAGCCCCCGCACCGCCGAGCGGTTCGGCGTCGAGGGCATCCCGACGCTCTTGCTGCTCGACCGCGGCCGCGAGGTCGACCGCATCGTCGGCGTCCCGCCCCGAGACGACCTCGCGCGACGGATCGATCGGGCGTTCGGCGGGCCGCGGTCCTGACAGGTCCGGACGGGATGGGGACTGGCTCCGAGTCTTCGAGGTGCCCGTCCCCGCCCCGTCTCGAACGGCGGTTGCGCGCGATCTCAACGGGAATCGGCGACGACGGCCGCTCGCCGAATGGCGGTGTCCGCCGGGATCGCCTCCCATGGGGATCGCCCGGCGAGGATGGCGCGCCCAGGGCCATCAAAAGGGCGCGATCGGCCGCCCCGCGAGGATGTCAGGACGAGGACGGCACGCCGAGGTCCATCAATAAGGCGCGACGGGACGTTTTCTCCCCATGACCCCGGCCTCGGGCGCGGGACCCGACACCATCCTAACTAGGGATCGGACCGGAGCGGCCCGGCGTCACGAGCCGGCCCGGGTGCCGCGTCAGGAGGGGTCGGGACATGTGGCGGACGGCCGTCGGGATCGTGTGCCTCGCGCTGGCGTTATTTATCAATATGTATTCACGTAAACAAAAATTGCCGATACCGCGGCCGGGCCCGGCCGACGACCCGGCGGGGTCGCTCGAGCTGCGCTATCGCGAGGCCGAGCGCGACTTCGCCCGCTCGTACCTCCGGGCGCGCGGCGCGGCGGAGCGGAGGGATCTCGCGAATGTTTACGTGTTCGAATATCTGAAGTTGACGGCCGACGGCGCGTCGCCGCCGGAGCTGCGGGCGGCCGAGCCGCTGTTGCGCCGATGCCTGGCCACGAACCCGGACCGCGAGGTCCGCGCCCAGGTCGGGTACAGCCTGGCCCGGCACCTGATGGACCGGTCGGATCGCGGCCCGGTACGGCTGCCGCTGGAGCGGGCCCGCCGGGCGGCCGACGAGGCGGCGGCCCTGTTCGAGCGGGTGGCACGCGAATACGGCGACGTCGCCTCTTTCGGCAAGCCCTTCGGCGTGCTGGCCGGCGACGACCTCGACGAGCTGCGCCACGTCGGCGTCGGCCGGCCCGCGCCGGAGATCGTCGGCGAGGACGTCGACGGCCGGCCGTTGCGGCTGAGCGACTTCCGGGGCAAGGTCGTCCTGCTGTCCTTCTGGGCCGTTTGGTGCCCGCTCTGCCGGGGCACGCTGCCCTACGAGCGGTCGCTCGTCGAGCGGCTGCGGGGCAAGCCGTTCGTCCTGCTCGGCGTCAACGGCGACGCGCTGCGCAACCGGCCGCGGCAACTGGCGGCGCGGGGCGAGGTCACCTGGCGTTGCTGGTTCGACGGCGGCGACAACGGGCCGATCGCCCGGGCCTGGCACGTCCGGCCCTGGCCCGCCGTCTTCCTCATCGACGCCCGGGGCGTGATCCGCTACCGCCGGGTCCGCCGGCGGCTCGACGAGGCCGCCCTCGACGAGGCGATCGACCTCCTCGTGGCCGAAGTTGGGGTCGAGGGTTGACGGGCCTCGGCCGGCCCCGGCCCGCATAGCTCCACAGCACGCGCACCGTGCCCGAGCGACGGGGCGGCGGAGCCTCGACGCCCGCAAATACATCGCCCCCATCGACCGGGGCCGATCGGCCCGGCGCGGGATGGTCGGGCCGATCGAAGGACTCGCGCCCTTGAATCGCTGCCTTTGGCATGGCCTGACCTCCCTCCGTCCCATCCTACGAGAATTCGCAACACCGTGGAACCTCGGCGGGTGGTACTGGTGGCTTGTCCACAAGTGCCACCCAACAGCCACCGAACCGGGGGCGTGAAACGTCAGTGCTGATCAATGCCCCGCGTACGCCCCCGCGGCGCGGCGACCGCGGACGGAGGAGGGGAAGAGGGACTCCTGGTCGAGGGCGCCGTCGGCGTCGAAGGGGATGGGGGAGAAGTCGGTCTCGAGGGTGAGGTGGGGATGCGATTCCACCTCGCGGGCGAGGGCGGGGGAGACCCAGAGGGTCTGCAATTCCAACGTATTCGGGATGAGGACGAGCCGACATTCGTCGGGATGAATGCGCCAGCAGGTGTCGACGGCGGCGGCGAAGACCTCGAGGTCGGTGGGCAAGGTGATCGGGATGCGGGCGCGCTCGAGGAAGCAGGAGGTGAGCAAGTTGATGCGGAAGGGGTCGTGGTCGATGCGGGCGACGAGCCGCTCGGTCGTCAGGTCGGCGAAGCCGACGCCGACGGCGTTGCCGTGGCTCTCGTCGGAGACGTCGAGCACGGCCAGGCGGGTCACGACGGGGCGGTCGAAGTCGCCTTGCGTCTCGACCATCAGGCGGCCGATGACGTTCGGGTCCATGCCGGCGCCGGAGTAGTTCTTGCCCAGCTCACCCACGATCAAGACATCGATCTGGTCGAACGGCAACCGGCCCATCAGCTCGCGGGCGCGGTTCAACAGGCCGGGCTCGACGGCCATCAGCTCGTCGGGCTCGACGGCGACGATCTCGGCGGGCAGGTCGTCGGCGTTCTCGAGGATCGCCACGCCGAGCGCCAGCGGCGTCTTCTCGATCAGGATGCGGCCGACGGCCGGCAGGACGTCCTTCATCCCGCGGAGGCCGAGCTTGTGGATCTGGCTCGCCCCCTGGCGCTTGCCCAGGCCGATGACCAGCATCTTCAAGATGCCCGACTCGAAATCCGCGCGGAAGTCGGTGTGCGGCTTGACGCGGTTGAGCAGGACGATGCCGTCGGCATGGAGCGCATTGCGATCGAAGTAGATCGGCAGGCCGACGGGGCTGGTGCCGACGACCTCGGTGTCCATCGCGGTGCGGACTTCCACCCCCATCGCCTCGGGCGTGATGCCGTAGCCGGCGAGCAACTCGCGCTGGCCCTCGGCCGTCGCGCCGCCGTGGCTGCCCATGGCGGCGACGAGGAACGGGCGGAAGCCCATCTCCTTGAGCGTGTCGACCGCGGCCTTCGCGACCGTCGGGATCGCGGTGATCCCCCGGCTGCCGACGCCGACGGCGATCGTGCCGCCGTCGCGGACGCGGTCGCGGAGCCGGCTGTTCTGGATGGCGTCGCGGACCGTCGCCGCGACGTCGGCGACCCGCGGTTGCGGGGCCGCCTGGCGGACCCGAGCGATCGTCGGGAGTGACATCCGTGGTCCTTTTCCGGGTCTCGGCCCGTCCCCGGCTCGTGGGCGACTCTTCGTAGGGCAGGGCTCGCCCTGCCTCTTCGATTTCTCTTCGTAGGGCAGGGCTCGCCCTGCCTCTTCGATTTCTCTTCGTAGGGCAGGGCTCGCCCTGCCTCTTCGATTT
>DASZMJ010000467.1:0-3670 GCA_035551935.1 Isosphaeraceae bacterium | reverse complement strand
AGAGGAAGAAAAGGAAATTTCTAAATCCTTTTCTTCCTCTGTGCTCTCTGTGTCCTCTGTGGCTCAACTCTTCCCATCAACCCTGGAGGACGACGCGGGAGGTGTCGACCGAGCGGGAGGCGCCGGTGCAGGCGTCGAGGGCCTCGGCCTCGGGGACGTCGACGGGCTCGGGGGCGGGCTCGACGGCGGCGCGGGGGAGCTCGGCGAGGAGGCGACGGACGAGCGCGGGGGTCGTCTCGAGGTCGTCGGGCTGGATCAGGACGAGGTCGCCGGGGCGGAGGTCGCCCAGCGCGAGCTCGACGGCGGGGTGCTCGCCCTCGACCTCGACGATCTCGCGGACCCGAGAGCCGGCCTCGAGCCCGCGACGCAACAGCGCCATGACCTCGCCCGGGGCGCGGCCGCGGTTGCAGTCCTCGAAGATCAACACGCGGTCGAAGGCGTGGCCGAGGATCTCGCCCTGGCGGACGATGTCCTCGTCGCGGCGGTCGCCCGCCGCCGAGAACGCCGCCACCCGGCGCTCGCTCTGGAACTGGCCGACGGCCTGCGCGAGGGCCTCGACGGCCGAGGGGTTGTGGCCGTAGTCGAGGATGACCGTGGCGTCGTGCGCGTGCAGGACGTTGAACCGCCCCGGCGCCTGCCGCATGTCGCCGCGGAAGGTCTCGAGCCCCTCGCGGATCTCCTCGACCGGCACGCCGAGCGACCACGACGCCGCCGCCGCGGCCAGGGCGTTGGCCACCTGGAAGCCGACCTTGCCGCCGTGCGTCACCGGGATCCGGTGGGCGGCGATGACCTCGACCTCCTCGGCCCCGTCGGCGAGGTACAGGCTCTCGCCGCGGACGAACGCCACCTTGCCCCCCTGCGCCCGGTGGGCGGCGAGGGCCGGCTCGTGCTCGTCGAGGGCGAAATACAGGGTCGAGCCGGGGCAGTACGTGGTCATCGCGGCGACGAGCGGGTCGGCGGCGTTGAGCACGGCGGTCCCGGTCGGCTTGACGACGTCGACGATCGTCCGCTTGACCTTGGCGAGCTGCTCGGTGGTGGCGATGTCGGCGAGGCCGAGGTGGTCGCCCGAGCCGATGTTGGTGACGATCGCCACGTCGCAGCGGTCGAACCCCAGGCCCTCGCGGAGGATGCCGCCGCGGGCGACCTCCAGCGCCGCGGCCTCGACCCGCGGGTTCAGGAGCACGTTGCGGGCGCTCTTCGGGCCGGAGCAGTCGCCCGACTCGATCCGGCGGCCGCCGATGTAGATGCCGTCGGTGTTCGTCATGCCGACGACCTTGCCCGAGACGCCGAGGATGTGGGCGACGAGCCGGGTCGTGGTCGTCTTGCCGTTGACGCCGGTGACGGCGACGAGCGGGATCCGGCCGTCGTCCCCCTCGGGGAACATCAGCGAGAGGATCGCGTCGCCGACGTCGCGCGGGGTGCCGGTGGAGGGCTCCAGGTGCATCCGGAGGCCCGGCGCGGCGTTGACCTCGACGATGATGCCCCCCTGCTCCTCCAGCGGCGTGCCGATGTCGCCGGCCACGACGTCGACGCCGGCGACGTCCAGGCCGACGACCTTGGCCGCGTCGATCGCCCGCGCGGCGACCTCGGGATGGACCCGGTCGGTGACGTCCTCGGCGGTGCCGCCGGTGCTGAGGTTGGCGTTGCGACGGATCAGGACCTTGGCGCCGGCCGTCGGCACGGAGGCGGGCGTGTAGCCCTGTTCGGAGAGCACGGCCAGGGCGATCGTGTCGAGCTTGATCTTGCTCAGGACGGTCGCGTGGTCGTCGCCGCGGCGGGGGTCGAGGTTGACGCGGTCGACCAGCTCGAGGATCGTCGCGACGCCGTCGCCGACGACCTGGGCCGGCTCGCGGCGGGCGGCGGCGACGACGCGGTCGCCGACGACGAGCAGGCGGTGGTCGGCGCCCGTGGCGAACCGCTCGACCATGATGTACGAGCTCTCCTCGCGGGCGGCGGCGTAGGCGGTGACGACCTGCTCGCGGGTCCGGAGGTCGGTGGCGACCCCGCGCCCCTGGTTGCCGTACTGCGGCTTGACCACGACCGCGGCGCCGATCTCCTCGGCGGCGGCCCAGGCGTCCTCGGCGTCCGCGACCGGCCGCCCCTCGGGCACCGGCACGCCGACGGCCTTGAGCAGGGCCCGGGTCATCTCCTTGTCCTGCGCGATCGCCTCGCCGATGGCCGGCGTCCGGTCGGTCTCCGAGGCGAGGATGCGGTGCGCGCGGGCCCCCTGGCCGAGCAACACGAGGCTCTCGGCGTTGAGCCGACGGCTCGGGATGCCCCGTCGCGTGGCCGCGGCGACGATCGAGGCGGTGCTCGGCCCGAGCCGCGACTTGTGGAGCAGCTCGCGGAGGGCCTGGACCTCGCCGTCGACGTCGCAGGGCCGGTCGTGGACCGCGGCGAGGATCAGCGCGCGGGCGCGGTGCAAGGCGTCGCGGCCGACGGCCTCCTCCTCGTACTCGACGACGACCTTGTAGACCCCCTCCTCGGCGGTCTCGCGGGCCTTGCCGTAGCCGACGTCGCTGCCGGCCAGGGTCTGGAGCTCCAGCGCGACGTGCTCGAGGATGTGGCCGAGGTAGGTGCCGGTCCGCAGGCGTTCGAAGAAGCCGCCGCGATAGCCGAGGCCGCAGCGGTGCTCGATCATCGTCGGCAGCCAGGCCATGAGGCGGTCGGCGAGGCCCGGCAGGGAGTCGGACGGGGAGTCCTTGAACTCGCCGAGGTCGACCCAGGCCTCGAGCACCGGGAAGTTCGCCCAGAGGTTCGGCCCGCGCAAGGCCAGGATCTTCCGAAAGTCCATCGCCAGATCTCCCGAACGCCTCGACTCGAGGGTATTCCGAACGGCCCGCCCGGGCCCACCCTTGCCCCGACCGGGGGCGACAAGGAGGACGACCGACGCCGACCTGGCGTCGTCACCGAGGATGCCGAGAACGGTCGTGATTCGTGGTCAACCGAAGGAGTCGAACCCGCGGGCCGCGCCCCACGGCCCCTGTTGCCCGCCGACCGCGAGGATCCGCCGCGGCGACGTCCGCCCGCCGTGGCCTCCCCCTCCATTACGAAGAAAACGGAACGTCCGTTGGACCCGCGCCACCGATTCCGGACGCCCCGCCACCGAGGTTTCCCGATCGCCTCCGCTACCCCCGGACCCGCCTCGACTTCGGTCGCCCTCGCCGCGCACGACGATCAAACGACGGCCGATTGGTTCCGTCCTCCACTCACGCCCGTCATCCATGTTGGGGAGGTCGCGCCTGATGGGTTCCCGAAGGCGGTCGCGCCGGGGAGATAACACCTTAATCGTTCGGGCTCCCCGATTGCAATCGTTCCCGCCCCGATTCCGCGCCACGGTTCACGCAATCTTCCCGGGCCCCTCGGCCCCGGCCTCTTCGTCGGCCCGGCGCGCGGGGACGAGTGGGTCTTATCGGCGATTCCGGCCCCCCAGAATGAGCGTCAAATCCCGTGCCCCCGCCCGCCCGCTACCCTTGTTTGATGGAAAGTTTATCCCGAGACCCCCGCCCTTCCCTTGAGGCTCGGCCGGGGCCGCGATAAGCTCGGACGGGACGGCCGGGGGGCGCCCCGACCGAGCCGATTCGATCCATTCCCGATCGCCAGGGCGCGAGCAGCCGGGTAGCCGGGTAGGGTGCGTCGAGTCCGCGACGACGCACCGCCTCGTCAACGT
>DASZMJ010000466.1:0-3988 GCA_035551935.1 Isosphaeraceae bacterium | reverse complement strand
CGATCGATGACCATGTGGATCGGTTCGTCGGCTACCTCGGGGGCCTGACGTCGCACGAGGCGCTGACGAAGGCCGGTGTCCTCTCGGAGGAATTCTGGCTGAGATCAGTCCTGTGAAAAAACTACTGCGGACTTGCTTAGGGGTCTGGGGCTACGGCGGGGTGGCCGGGGCATCGCTCGCTGGTGCTCGCTCTGCCCCGGCCACCCGAGGCCACCCAGGATCCACCTGCCCGATCAGCCCCCGGCCCGGGGCTTCAGCTCGTCGGCGGTGAACTCGAGGTTGGTGGTCGGGCCGTCGTCCTTGAGGATCTTCGACGCGATGAGCTTGTTGGTGGGGCCGAGGGCGTTGAAGTGGTCGGCGCCCTCGATCTCGTGGAAGTGGAGCAGGGGGTTCCTCGAGACGCGGGCCATCTCCCGGAGGGCGAAGAGGTTACCGAGGGTCCCCTCGAGGACGAACGTCGGGCAGGCGACCGACGACAACCAGCGGTCGGGGGACCGCACGGCGAGCTCCTTGTCGTCGAGCCTGTTGAACGGGACGTACTGATCCGGGTAATTGTTGGGGGAATCGACCGGCCCGAACGCGAAGACGGCGCGGAAGCGGTCGGTCGACTCGGCCACGAGCAAGGCGAGGGTGCCGCCGGTGCTGTGGCCGCCGAGGTAGATCCGCTTAGGATCAACATAGGTTTGTTTGGCTAGGTAATCGGCCGCGGCGAGCACGTCGTCGACCTCGCCGAGGAAGCCCTCGCGCGGGCCGGGGTGCTGGTTGCCGCCGCGGAGCGAGGGGAACATCATGACGAGACCCGCCTCGCGGTAAGCGGCGGCGGTCTGGTCGTTCTTCGGGTCGGCCTTGCTCCAGACGTCGCCGATCGTGTTGCAGTCGCCGCCGGTGATCCAGATGATGGCTGGGTGCTTCTTGCCGTCGCCGGGGTCGGGGGTCAGGTACGCGGGCAACTCGCCGGCCGGCGACGTGTAGCGGACGACCTGGAAGACCCCCTCCGGGGGCTGCTCGACCGGCTCGTTGGCCGACTCCCGCCGCGCCAGCTTCGTCTGGAACCCGCGCCGCGCCTCGGTCAGGGTCTTGGCCGAATTCGAGGAGCCGAAGCCGGCCCCGGGGGCTGCGGCCCCGCCTGGGTCCCCGCCGCAACCGACGAGGGTGATCGTCGGCAGGAGTGTCATGGTCCACGTCAGCCACGGGCGTCGTCGAGTCGTCGCGATCATCATCGAAGGTGCATCTCCTGGCAGTTCAACGGGCGGGTCCGCCGCTCCGGGGTCGCATCCTACCATGTCGGCCGGCGCGGGCCATCAGCGCAATTCCCAGTCGAGGAGGCCGGCGGTGTCCGGCTGGTCGGGGAGCATCTCGAGGTCGCGGACGCGGAAGAGGCGGGCCTGGAGGGTCGGCTCGAAGATGGGATCGCCCCGGACCCCGACGCGGCGGGCGATGAGGCCGTCGGCGGGGAGGCCGGGGGGCAGGTCGAGGTAGGCGAAGGTGGTGCCGTCGGCCGCGATCAACGCATAAACCTTCTCGCCGTCCACCAGCTTCGACGACGGCTGGAGCAGGCCGGTCGCGTCGAACGGCCGGACGGTCGGCGCATCCTCCTTCGCGAGCCGGTCGCGGAAGGACTGGAGCTCGCCGTCGCGGCGGCGGCTCCTGTCGAGCAGGGCCTTCAACTCGACCGCGGCGCGGGCGGCCTCGCGCTGGCGGGCAACCTCATCGATCCGGCCGCGGAGGACGAGCACGGCGTCGGCGGCCGAGTCGCCGACGCGGGCGAGGAGCCCTTTGTACTCGTCGGCGATCGGGCCGAGCTGCCAGTCCCACGTCGCGATCGGCCCGCGCAACGTCGCGCGGTGCCGTTCCTCGATCGCCTTGAGCGCCGCCTCGACCGCCGCCGGCAACGTCGCGGCCGTCGCCCTCGGGCCGAGCACCGGCCGGGCCTTCGGCTTCGGTGCCGGAGCCGGCTGGGGAGCGACCCGAGCGCGGGCCAGCTTCCTTGGAGTGCCCGCCTTCGGCCGGGTCGCGACGGGAGGGCCCTCGTCGCCGTCCTCAACGCCGAGTCCCAGGATGACATGTCTGGATGAGTTCAACGGCGGCTCGGGCCGCGACGCGCGCGGGGGCCGAGGGGGCGTCGCGAACCGGCCTTGGACGCCGTCGGCTCGGACATACGCGAGGGTGCCCTCGGGCGGCTCGATCGCGCGCCAGACCTGGATGGCGTCGCCCCGTCGCAGCCGCAAGGGGCGACGGTCCTGGAGCCGGACGACCGCCCCGCGCGCGAGGGCCTTTCTGGGCGGGCCCGGCAGGCGTGCCTCGGGGTTGCCCGAGCGGACCGCCGACCGCGCCGCGACCACCCGCGCGCGGCCGGGGGCGATGACCTCGATGTCCTCCTGGTCGATCCAGCCGAACGACCCCCTCGGCGGCTCGATCGCCAGCCAGCCGCCGGGCTTCACCCCGCGGACGACCACCCGGTCCCCCTCGCGAAGCTGGCCGGTCTCGAACGCCGACGCCGCCGTCGCATCGAGGACTTCGAGCCCCTCGACCGTCACCCGCGCCGTCGTCGGCCCTGCATCGCCGAGCAGGCAGACGACGAGGACCATCGGGCGCGGGTCGATCATCTCGGAATCCCGCCCCCTTGGCGAACCTCGTTCCGGATTCGGCCGGTCTCTATCCCAAACCGCCGGCCGCGTCAAGGCGAAGCTCCATAATTAAGTCGCAAGCACGCTCCGCGTGCCAACCGCCTTCCGACCCGGAGCAGGCACGCTCCGCGTGCCGTCCGCCGTCCCGCGCCGATGCGGTGTCGCGGACGGCACGCGGAGCGTGCCTGCTCCGAAGAGGGGCCCCCGCCGACCACGGCTCCATCGACGTCGAAGCCGCCCGGCTGTTAAGCTGGGGCGACAGGGACGATCCCCGACGAGGCCCGCGATGAATCCCGAATCCGGCTTCCCCACCCGACGACCCCGACGCCTGCGCAGGCACCCGAGGCTCCGCGACATGGTCCGCGAGCATCGGCTGGCGGTCGATGATTTGATTTATCCCCTGTTCGTCCACCACGGCAAGAACATCAAGCGCGAGATCGGGTCGATGCCGGGGCAATATCAGCTCTCGCTCGACCGCCTCGGCTCGGCCGTCGGCGAGGTGGCCGAGCTGGGCATCCCGGCTGTGCTCCTGTTCGGCATCCCCGAGCACAAGGACGCCGTCGGCTCGTCCGCCAGCGACGACGCCGGCATCGTCCAGGACGCCATCCGCCTCATCCGCCGCCAGGCGCCCGACCTGTTGATCATCACCGACCTGTGCTTCTGTGAATATACCGACCACGGCCATTGCGGCCCGCTGGTCGAGGTCGGCGGCGTGCTCGACGTGGACAACGACGCGACCTTGCCGTTGCTCGCCGCTCAGGCCGTCAGCCACGCCCGCGCCGGGGCCGACGTGATCGCCCCCTCGGGGATGATGGACGGCATGGTCGCCGCGATCCGCCGCGGCCTGGACGGGGCGGGCTTTTCCGGCACGCCGATCCTCTCGTACGCCGCCAAGTTCGCCAGCGCCTTCTACGGCCCCTTCCGCGAGGCCGCCGGCAGCACCCCCTCCTTCGGCGACCGCCGCTCCTACCAGATGGACCCCGCCAATGCCGACGAGGCCCTCCGCGAGGTCGAATTGGACCTCGCCGAAGGCGCCGACATGGTCATGGTCAAGCCGGCGCTCGCTTACATGGACATCATTCGCCTCGTCAAGGACCGCTTCGGCGTCCCCACCGCCGCCTACAACGTCTCCGGCGAGTACGCCATGCTCAAGGCCGCCGCCGCCCGCGGCTGGATCGACGAGCGCCGGGTCGTCCTCGAGACCCTCACCGGCTTCAAGCGCGCGGGGGCGGATATGATCATCACGTATCATGCTCTGGATGCGGCGCGTTGGCTTCGAGGTTCCTCTTCGTAGGGTGCGTCGAGTCCGCGACGACGCATCAACCCGGCGGTGTCGGTTGGGTTGGTGCGTCGTCGCGGAC
>DASZMJ010000465.1:0-2641 GCA_035551935.1 Isosphaeraceae bacterium | reverse complement strand
CGGCCCGGCCGGCCCGGCCGGGCCCTGGCCGCCGGCCTGGCGGAGCTCCTGGACGAGGCCGTCGGTCCAGCGCGACGAGACGACGACCCCGGCCGCCGCGGCGACGTCGCCGAGGACCTGGCCGCCCAGGAGCTCCGAGGCGCCGGCCACGCCGACCAGGTCCGTGCCCTGGACGCCGGTGTAATCGAGGATCGTCAGCAGGACCTCGGACGGGCCGCTGCCGGTCGTCAGGCAGACGCGGCCGGGCGTCGTCGTCGAGGCGGTGCCCAGCCCCGACGCCGCGAACAAGGCGGCCTGCCCCGGCTGGAGCCGGAGCCGGCCGTCGCCGGCCGAGTGCGGGGCCGCGAGGGTCCCCGTCGCGTGATTCGGCGTGAGGTGTGCCACGACTCGGGTCAGCTCGCGTTGTTGGGGAAGGTGACGACGGTGCGGTTGGAGCTCGCGTCGACCGAGAACGTCGCGAGCGTCTGGGACGGGACGTTGGGGTTCGCGTAGGTGACGCTGCCCAACGTGCCGCCGTTGGCGGCCACGGCCGTCAGGACCCCGACCGGCGCGAGCGCGGCCAGCGCCAGGCAGTCGCGCGCGGTCCGCGCCGGGTTCGTCGCCGGGTTCGGGCCGGCGCCGAAGATCACGATCGAATCCCAGCCGGTCGCGGCGAGGTTATAGCCCGACTTATCTTGATTCGTCCCGACCGTGACGGGCGCGGTGACGCTGGCCACGGCGCCACCGGCGTAGGTCGACCGCGAGGAGACGGTCGCGTTCAGGTTCGTACCGAGGACGAAGCCGGCGGTCCCCGCCGCGTAGGAGCCGGGCACCGTCGCGGTGAGGGGGTCGCCGACCGAGCCCGCGGCGCTGATCTTCTGACCGACGGAGCCCGAGGCGACGAAGGACGCGGCCGTCGCGTTCAGCACGTCGCCGGCGATGTTCGAATGCTCGCCCGAGGTCAAGCTATAGCCCGACTTATCTTGATTCGTCCCGACCGTGACGGGCGCGGTGACGCTGGCCACGGCGCCACCGGCGAAGGTCGACCGCGAGGAGACGGTCGCGTTCAGGTTCGTGTCGGCGAGCTTCAGCGCCTCGCCGACGGTGCCGGCGCCCGGCGAGGTCGGCAGGGTCGTGCCGAAGGCGACGGGGACGGCCCCCGAGCCGTCGGGGTTGAGCTGGCCGGCCGCGGTCCCCACGGTCACCAGCGCCCCGGCCGCCGGCGCGGTCAGGCCGGCCAGGCCGGCGAGCGCCAGGTTGCCGTCGAACGGGTCCCAGGGGACGACGAACATGCGGCCGTCGGAGGGGTCGGCCCCGGTCGCCGTGGCCTTCACGAGCAGGGTGCCGAGCGTGTTGCGGTCGGTCGCGTGGCCGGCGAGCTGGTACCAGCCGCCGCCGTTGCCGGCGCCGCCGACCTCGGTGACGGCGCCCGCGGCGGCGGCGAACGCCCCGCCGTTCTTGGCGAGCGTCACGGCCGGCGTCAGGCTCGGCGCGCCGCTCAGGTGGTCGCCGCTCGCCGCCATGAAGAAGAAATACGGGTAAGTCGTCGAGCCGAGCTTGCGGTCGTTCATGTCCGGATCAACCCTCGCCGAGGTATCGGCCCTTCGAGATGCCGGCGGATCCACCGGCGACCGGCGCCGGCTGCGCCGCGCCGAAGCTCGGGGCCGAGGTGGTGACGGTGACCTCGGTGGCGCCGGCGCCCGTGACGTGCAGCGGCCAGGCCCGCGGCGCGGCGGTGCCCTTGAGCCCGGCCCCGCCGCCCGCGGTGGCGTTGAGCCGGAAGTCGCTGGTCGTCGTCGTGCCGGTGTCGGACACGAACGGCGAGGCCGTGCAGGTCACGTCGAGCCGGTTGGTGTAGGGCGCGACGCCGTTGATCGGCTGGACGGTCGCGTCGTCGGCGTACTGGCGGGCGCCCGAGGTGTTGCCGTAGTAGGCGTTGCCGTCCATCGCCGGCGAGGCGGCGATGCCCGCGGCCAGGGCGCCGACGAGGCCGTAGCCGCCGTTGTTGGCGAGGACGTTGTCGCGATAGAGCTGGCCGTACTGGCTGGACAGGACCGCGTACGCGCCGTGGCGGCCGTTGCCGCGGATCGTGTTGCGGAGCAGGAGGCAGTTGGCGGCGAGCTGGACGCCGTCGGAGCCGGCGCCCGCGTTGTTGACGATCAGGTTGTCGACGATCGCCGCGTTGCCGCCGCCGGCGTAGATGCCGGGGCAGGCGTTGTCGTGGACGTGGCAATTGGCCACGATCGAGCCCGCGCCGCAGCGGACGCCGGACGAGGCGGCCGAGGTGCACCCGGAGACCTCGCAGTCGATCGCGGCGCAGTTGCCGCCGAGGTTGATGCCCGAGCTCGTGCAGTTCTTCGCGGCGCAATTGCGGGCCGACGAGTTGGCGCCGAGGAAGAGGCCGGTCGACGCCGCCTGGCCGCCGCCGTCGACGACGAGGTTCTCGGCGATGAACCCGTTGTTGCCGGCGACGACCCAGACCGTCCCGCCCGACGCCTGGACGGTCGGCCGGGACGCCTGGTTGTTGTAGCCGCCGGCGGCCAGCGGGTAGATGTCGCCGCGGGCCTGGTAGTAGCCGATCACCCGCGTCGGCGGCGCCGTCGCGGACTGGCCGTCGCCGGGGGTGACGTTGGAGCCGATGCCGAACTGCGCGAAGTTGGTG
>DASZMJ010000464.1:0-2097 GCA_035551935.1 Isosphaeraceae bacterium | reverse complement strand
CAACGCCCCGAAGTTGGCCGGGAACGCCTGCGCGAGGCCGTAGCCGGCCTTGTCGTTGTTGGTGCCCACCGTCACCGGGGCCGTGACGCTGGCCACGGCGCCGCCGGCGTACGTCGACCGCGTCGAGACCGCCGCGTCGAGCCTCGTATCGGCGAACTTGAGGGCCTCGCCGACGGAGCCGGCCGCCGGGCTGGCCGGCAGAGTCGTGCCGAAGGCGACGGGGACCGCCCCGGTGCCATCGGGGTTGAATTGGCCGGCGCCGGTGCCGATCGTGGCCAGGCCGCCTGCGGTGGCCGCGGGGGCGATGCCAGCCAGGGCCTGGAGCCCTTGGTTGGCATCGAAGGGGTCCCACGGCACGATGAACAACCGTCCGTCGAAGGGGTCGCACCCGCCGGCCGTGGCGTGCACGAGACACGTGCCGAGCGTGTTCCGGTCGATCGCGCTGCCGGCGAGTTGGTACCAGCCGAAGCCGGTCGTGTTGGCCGCCGGGGGCGGGCCCGATGGGGCCGTGGTGGTGGAGTCCGTGTAGCTCGTCACGCTGCCGAGGGTCGCCAGCAACGACTCGCCGCCGGCGGTCGTCCCGCGATAGACCTTGTAGCCCGTCGCGCCGGCCACGGCCGTCCAGTTGAGCGTGACCTGATTCGTCGATGTGCCGCTTGCGGGCACTGCGTAGCTCGTCTCGGGGGAGGGGGTCGTCTCGCCGAACGGGTTGATCGCCGTGATCTTGTAATAATAGGTCGTCGATTGCGCGAGGAAGCCGCCCGTCGAGGCCGCGCCCGAGGTCGTCGGCGCCGCGGGCGCCGGCAGGTTGACCTCGGCGACGGCGCCGGCCGCGGGGCCGGGATTGCCGCCGGACTTGGTCAGGTACACCGTCGGCGACAGCCCGGTCACGCCGGTCGTGTGGTCGACATTCGACGCCATGAAAAAGTAGTAGGGATAGGACGGCGAATTGATTTTTCTGTCATTCATATTCTTTGATTTCTCCGGCTTGAACCGGTCGCCCACGTTGCTCGATGTCCGCGGATGCCTGGCACCGGATTACATCAATCGCCGCCGAGGAGTCGGCCCTTGGAGATGCCGCCGCCCGAGGCCGGCGACTGCGACGCCCCGAGGTTCGCCGCGCTGGTCGTCGGCGCCGTCGCCGTCCCCAGCGGCCACGCCTGCGGCGTGCCCAGGCCCTTGCAGAGGGCGCCGCCGCCGGCGGCCGAGTTCAGGCCGAAGTTCGACGTCGAGGCCGTGCCGGTGTCGGCCAGGAACGGCGAGGCCGTGCAGGCCACGTCGAGCCGGTTGGCGTAGGGCGCGACGCCGTTGATCGGCTGGACGGTCGTGTCGTCGGCGTACTGGCGGGCGCCCGAGGTGTTGCCGTAGTAGGCGTTGCCGTCCATCGCCGGCGAGGCGGCGATGCCCGCGGCCAGGGCGCCGACCAGGCCGTAGCCGCCGTTGAGCGCCAGGACGTTGTCGCGGAAGTGGTAGCCGAAATTGCTGCTCGAGACGACGTAGATCCCGTGGCGGCCGTTGCCGCGGATCGTGTTGCGGAGCACCAGGGAGTTGCCGCCGACCTGGACGCCGTCGGAGCCGGCGCCGGTATTATTGACGACCAGGTTGTCGACGATCGCCGCGTTGCCCGAGCCGGCGTAGATCCCGGGGCAGGCGTTGTCGTGGACGTGGCAGTTGGCCACGATCGAGCCGGTGCTGCAGTGGACGGCGGTGGCCCCCACGAGGCAGCCGGTGACCTCGCAGTCGATCGCGGCGCAGTTGCCGCCGAGGTTGATCCCGGAGGTCGTGCAGTTCCTGGCCAGGCAGTTGCGTGCCGTCGAATTGGCCGCCAGGTAGACGCCGACCGAGGCGGCCTGGTTGTTGCCGTCGACGACGAGGTTCTCGGCGACGAGGCCGTTGTTGCCGGCGACGACCCAGACGGTCCCGCCCGAGGCCTGGACGGTCGGCCGGAACGCCTGATTGTTGTAGCCGCCGGCGGCCAGCGGGTAGATGTCGCCGCGGGCCTGGTAGTAGCCGATCACCCGCGTCGGCGGCGCCGTCGCGGACTGGCCGTCGCCGGGGGTGACGTTGGAGCCGATGCCGAACTGCGCGAAGTTGGTG
>DASZMJ010000463.1:0-1704 GCA_035551935.1 Isosphaeraceae bacterium | reverse complement strand
CGTCGCCGCCCGAGCCTCGAGACCATTCGTAGCCGAGGTGCACGTCGGCGACGACGGCGATCCGCTCCTCGATATGGACGACTGCCCCCTCGGGCGCGAGCCACCAGCCGTCGGGCCCGGCGACGAGGCTCATGGCCGTCGACTCCCCGATGGCCCGACGAGGCGCGCGTGGAGCCGCCCGAGCGCCTCGTCGGCCGACTCGAACCGGAGCGGCTCGGAGCCGGACGGGTCGACCCACGCTAGCGCGAACGGCGACGGCGCGGCCAGCGAACGGTGCCGGATCGCGGGGTTCGTCGCGAGCCAGGCGAGGGCCGAGCGGACGTCGAGCAGATCCTCCAGAACCTCGCGCCGGGTCTCGCGGAGCAGGGGGTGATCCGGGCACGCCGCGAGCACGAGCGGGTAGAGCCGCTGGCTGACCCAGAGCATCCCACCGACCCGCGTCCGCCCGCCGTCGGGGTTGCGGAGGACCATCAGCGCCGTCGCGGCGACGTGGCGAAACCGCCGCGCGGGCAGGTCGCCGCGGTCGAGCCCTTCGAGCACGTCGTCGGCGAAATTGCGGGGTGAGATCAGATCGAGGATCTCGTCGCGCTGGATTTGCGCGCCCTCGGGCAGGCCGATCGCCCAGCCGAGGTCGGCGACGGCCAGCGTCAGGTCGCGGCCGAACCGGCGGCCGAGCCGGGCCGAGGTGACGCGAGCAAGTGCCTCGATCGCCGGCCGGCCGAGCGGGGCGTGGAACGTGTAGACGAGGCCGTCGGATTCCACGGCGGGACATTCCTCGACGAGCAGGGCGTCGGCCCCGGCCACCTCGCTGGCCCGTTCCTGGGCCGCGATCAAGCCTTCGATCACCCCCGCGGCATCGGGGTCGAGGTCGTGGGCCTCGGCGAGCCATTCGCGGAGCGACGACGTGCCCTCGTTGAGCCTTCGCGCGGCTTCGGCGCGAAAGTCCGCGACGTCGCGAGCCAGCTCGGGCGAGAGCCCCTGGCGGTCGCTCGACCAACGCGGCAGGCTCGGCTCGCCGCCCGAGGACTTCGCGTGGACGACCGTCCCTTCGATCCGGCGGAATTCGAGCGATCGGCCGTCGAGGACGAATTTGTCCCCGGCCTGCAACCGCTCGGCGTAGGTCGCTTCGAGCGTGCCGACGGGCGATCCGTCGGCGACGACGCGGCACGACTCCTCGGACGTGATCGTGCCGACGTTCCCCCAGAACCATCGGACGACCCGCCGGCTCCGCACGCCGAATTTCCCTCGCGATCTCCAGATCCGCGGCGCCGTCCACGTGGGCGTCCCGCCGGACTCCGGCTCGAAGGCCCCGCTCGGGGCGGCGAGGTCGCCCGCGAGGAAGTCGAGGCAGGCGTCGAAGTCCTCGCGCGACAGGCCCGCCATCGGACCGGCCTTTCGGACGAGCGCGAAGGCCTCGTCGGCCGACCACTCCCCGCCGCAGGCCATCCCGATGAGCTGCTGGCAGAGGACGTCGAGCGGATTCTCGACCATCCGCAGCGGCTCGATCCGCCCGTCCTTCGCGGCGCGGGCCGTGACGGCCGCCCCCATCAACTCGGCCGGCGATGCGGCGAGCAGGAGCCCGCGGGTCGTCGCCCCGGGCCGGTGCCCCGCGCGGCCAACCCTTTGCAGGCATCGCGACGCGCTGCCGGGCAACCCCACGAGGACGGACAGGTCGGCCTGGCCGATATCCACTCCGAGTTCCAG
>DASZMJ010000462.1:0-10551 GCA_035551935.1 Isosphaeraceae bacterium | reverse complement strand
AGATTCTATTTATCTATATTTCCATCTCTTCTCCGCGTCCTCCGCGATCTCCGCGGTGAATACCTTCTTCAAAGAATGAGCATCGCGTCCCCGTAGCTGTAGAATCGATAGCCCTCGCGGACGGCCTCGGCGTAGGCGTCGCGGACGAGGTCGAGGCCGGCGAGGGCGGCGACGAGCACGAGCAGGCTACTGCGGGGCAGGTGGAAGTTGGTCAACAGCGCGTCGAGGCCGCGGAAGGCGTGGCCGGGGCGGAGGTAGAGGGCCGTCTCGCCGACGAACGGCCGCAACTCGCCGCCGAGCGCCGCCGTCTCCAGCACCCGGGCCGACGTCGTGCCGACGGCGACGACCCGACCGCCGCGCGCCCGACGCTCGGCCAGGGTGGCGACCGCCCCGGCCGACAGCTCGCCCCACTCGGGATGCAGCGTGTGGTCCTCGATCTCCTCGGCCTCGATCGGCCGGAACGTGCCGAGCCCGACGTGCAACGTGCAATCGACCCGGCCGATCCCCCGCGTTTCCAGGGCGTCGAAGACGGCCTCGGTGAAGTGGAGGCCCGCCGTCGGCGCCGCCACGGCGCCGGGCTCGCGGGCGTAGACGGTCTGGTAGCTCGACCGATCCCCCGGGCCCTCGCGCCCCTTGCGGATATACGGCGGCAACGGCACCTGCCCGTGCGCCTCGAGCAACGCCGGCGCCGACCCTGCCGCCTCGGGCCGGACGACCCAGCGGCCGCCGTCGCACTTCTCGACGAGCCGGAGCATCAACCCCTCGCCGACGACCACCCGCTCGCCGGCGGCCGGCCGCCCGCGCGTGGTGGCGAGCATCTCCCACGACCCGTCGGCCCGGGTCCGCAGGTACAGCCCCTCCCACTTCCCGCCCGTCGCCTCACGACGGCCGACCAATCGCGCCGGCACGACCTTCGTCACATTGCGGACGAGCACGTCCCCCGGCTTGAGCAATACCGGCAGCTCGGCGAAGACGCGGTGTTCCCACGTCCCGGTGGTTCGCCTCACGACCATCAGCCGCGCCCGGTCCCTCGGCTCCGCGGGGCTCTGCGCGATCCGGTCTGCCGGCAGCTCGAAATCGAACGCATTCGTCCGCACGTCACTGGCCCCGCCGGGCGGGTTCCGCGAGAATGATGGGGGGTGGAGGCCGTCTCTTCCTAACCCGACGCGCAAGCGAGGGTCTTGTTTTCAAAGGAAGACCCTCGCTTGCGCGTCGGGTTACGAAGAGGAGACAATACACGGCTCCGTGTGGAAATCCTCCCGCAAACCCTCGGTGACGTGCAAGCCCTCGCCCGACGACTCGCGACCGCGACGCGACGCCCCTGGCCGGAACGGCCGGTGCGGGTGGCCCTGGTGATCACGGAGCTGGACGTCGGCGGCGCCGAGAAGGCACTGGTGGCGTTGGCGACGGGCCTCGATCGAGGTCGTTGGGAGCCGGCCGTCATCGGCCTGGGGCCGGAGGGGGAGCTGGCCGGCCCGTTGAGGGGCGCGGGGATCGAGACGCGTTGCCTCGGCGTCGACCGGACGCGGCCGATCGGGGCGGTCGCGCGGTTGACGAAGGCGTTCCGGGAGATCCAGCCCGCGCTCGTGCAGAGCTTCCTCTTCCATGCCAACATCGCCGCCCGGCTGGCCGCCCCATTCGCCGGCAGGCCCTGGGTCGTCGGCGGCCTGAGGGTGGCGGAGCGGGGCAAGCGGTGGCACTCGTGGATCGATCGGGCCACGATCGGGATGGCGTGCGGGTCGGTCTGCGTCTCGGAGGGGGTGCGGTCGTTCGCGCGCGACGTCGCCGGCCTGCCGGCCGACCGCCTGACGGTCATCCCCAACGGCGTCGACCCGGCCCCCATCGACCGCGCCGAGCCGGTCGCGAGGGGGACGTTCGGCGTGCCGGACGAGTCGCACGTCGCCGTCTTCGTCGGCCGGCTCGACCGGCAGAAGGGGGTCTCGGTCCTGCTCGACGCCGCCGCGATCGTCGTCCGCTCGCGCCCGGACTGGCACCTCGCGATCGTCGGCGACGGAGCCGAAGGTAATGCATTGAGAGAACGAACGAACATGGACGATTTGCTCCGAAATCGCGTCCACTGGCTCGGCCGTCGGGGGGACGTGCCGGGGTTGTTGAAGGGGTCCGACGTGGTGGTCTTGCCGTCGCTCTGGGAGGGGATGCCGAACGTGGTCCTGGAGGCGATGGCGGCGCGTCGGGCGGTGGTGGCGACGGCGGTCGAGGGGACGACCGAGCTGGTCGAGCCCGGCCGGACCGGCTGGCTGGTCGCGCCGGGGGACGCCGGGGGATTGGCCGCGGCGTTGCTCGACGCGGCGAGCGACGCCAGTCGCCGCGCCGCGTTCGGCGCGGCGGGTCGGGCGCGGGTCGAGGCCCTCGCTTCGCCCCGAACGGTCGTGGACGCCTACGAACGCCTCTGGGCGGGCGTGCTCGGCCTGGAAATGCCGGGGGAGACGATGCCTTGACTCAACCTGGGCCCGCCGAACAACCGATCCAGGGAAAGGCAGATTCCGCTCGGTCGCGACCCTCGCCCAGTCGGCCGTTGCCCTTGACAGGACCGGCCGTCCCGTTAGAGTCGCCGAAAGGATCACATCCTCTCCGGGTCCCCGCTCCCTTCTCCGATACAGGCCGGCCGTGTCCGCCAGCGCCGACGATCCCGCCCCGTTGAGCCCGGTCCATCGGCCCGTCCTGCTGGACGAGGTGGTCGCGGGCCTGTCGCCGCGCGAGGGGTCGGTGATCGTCGACGGGACGGCCGGGGCCGGCGGTCACGCGGCGGCCCTGGCGAGCCGGGTCGGGGCGTCGGGGCGGGTCGTCGCGATCGACCGCGACCCGGCGATGCTCGACCTGGCCGCGAAGGCGACAGAGGGACTTCCCGTGACCTTGGTCCGGGGGTCGTACCGAGAGATGAGGGACGTCCTCGACGAGTTGGGGATCGATCGCGTGGACGGCGTCGTGCTCGACCTGGGCCTCTCGTCCGACCAGCTCGCGTGGGCCGGCCGCGGCTTCAGCTTCGCCCGCGAAGGCCCCCTCGACATGCGGTTCGACCCGGACCAGCGGCTGACGGCGGCCGACATCGTCCATTCCTGGAGCGAGAAGGACTTGGCGGACCTCTTCTTCCAGCTCGGCGAGGAGCGGCACAGCCGCCGCGTGGCGCGCCGGGTCGTCGAGGCGCGCAAGGCGGGCCGGATCGAGACGACCACCGAGCTGGCCGACATCGTCCGCCGGAGCATCCCCGGCAAGTGGGGCCCGATCGACCCGGCGACGCGGGTCTTCCAGGCGTTGCGGATCGCCGTCAACGACGAGCTCGGGCACCTCGACGCGACCCTCGTGGCCCTGCCCGACCTGCTCAAGATCGGCGGCCGGGCGGCGATCATCAGCTTCCATTCGCTGGAAGACCGGCGGGTGAAGTGGGCCTTCCGCAACGACCCGAGGTGGACGGTCGTGACCCGCAAGCCGATCACGGCGACGGCCGAGGAAGTCCGGACCAATCCCCGCGCCCGGAGCGCGAAACTGAGGGTCGCCGAGCGATGTCCGAACCCATCCTGAACCCCGTCGCCGTCGATGATTCGATCCCCGGCCCGGTCGCGAGCCCCCCGGCCGAGCCGCCTCCCGAGCCCGCCCCCGCGGCGGGGCCGGCCCGACGGCCCGCCTTCGGCCGGGAGAAGCGGATCGCCCTGGCGGTGGCGTTGTCGGCGACGACCCTCGTCGGCGTCTTCGTCGCCAACCGCCTCCGGGGCGGTGCGACCAAGACCAAGACCGATGCGACCGCCCAGGCCAAGCCCGAGAACGCGCCACGCAGCCCGGCCGTCGCCCAGATCCCGCCCCGGACCCCCTCCGCGACCCCCCCGCGCTCCGTGGCCGAGGCCCCGCCGGTCCCCGCGCCCGTCGTCAAGCCGCGGTCGGAGAAGGCGAAGGATGAGGTCAAGGTCGTCGACCACCCCCCTGCCCCGGCCGACCACGACTCCACGAAGCCCCACGGCGACGACCCGACGCCCGAGCCGGCCGTCACCCCCCCCGCCGCCAATCCCGTCCCGGCGATCGTCGAGACGACCAAGGAGGAATCGAGGGCCGTGGAAGTGACGAGCCTCGACACGAAGCGCGAGGACAAGACGGCCCCCGAGACGAGCAAGCTCGACCCCACGATCGCCGATCCCGCCCCGGAGTCCGTGGTCGAGTCGAAGCCGGAGCCGAAGCCCCAGGACGTGGCCGCAACGCCGGTGGCCGAGCCGAAAGTGGACGAACCGCTCGCACCCCTCCCGACCCCGGACCCGGTCGTCGTCCCTCCCGCCGTCGCCCGGACGCCCAAGGAGGACCCGGTTCCGAATCCGACCGTGGCTCAGGCCCCGGCGCCGTCGGCCATGCCTCCGCAGACGGCCCCCACGCCGCGCGAGTTGCCCGCCCCGGCGGCCATCGAGCCCGCGACCGTCGCCATCGAGCCCGCGGGGGGCTGGGTCACGCTGCCGAACCGGCGGTCCTCGGCCCGCCAGGAGCCGCGCGTCGAGCCTGCGACTACGCCGGTGCCCAGCCGCCTGGAAGGCCCCGGCGCCGTCGACGACGGCGGGCCGATCCGGCACAAGGTCCGGCGCGGCGAAAACTTCTGGACGCTCGCGAAGACCTATTACGGCTCGGGACGGTTCTACAAGGCCCTCTGGGCGGCCAATCGCGACCAGGTGGCGACGCCCGAGGCGCTCGAGGTCGGCATGACGATCCAGGTGCCGATGCCCGAGGCCCTCGACCCGGCCCTCATCGAGCCCGCGAGCCGCGCCGCCGGCCGCTCGAAGCCCGCCGGCCGCGCCCGATCGGCCGACGACGAGCCCCCGCCGGTCGTCGCCGTCCGGCCGACGCCGACGGCCATCCTCGAGGACGAGCGTCCCGCCCCGAAGTCGTGGTCGCGACTCGACCACCCCACCCACCGCGTCCGCGCCGGCGAGAACCTCCGCACCATCGCCCGCGACTACCTCGGCGACCCCCTCCGCGAGCAGGACCTCGTCGACCTCAACCCCGACCTCCTCACCGATCCCCCCCGCGCCCCCGTCGGCGCCCTGCTCCGCCTCCCCGACGACGCCCACGCCTCCCGGCGCCGCGGAAAAGGGACGAGTGCGGATTGACGAGCCTTCGTAGGGTGGGCACCGCCCACCTTCTTATATCATCATCAGAAGGTGGGCGGTGCCCACCCTACGAAGGCGGTCGGGCGTCGTTGCGGTCCGGCCCCGGCCCTCCTACAATCGGCGGGGTTCCATCCCCGGAGGTCGTGCGGGAGGACGCCGATGCGGCCCGATTCCAGGCGGCAGTTCTTGAAGACGACGGCCCTCGGCCTCGCCGGCGCGGGCCTGGGAGGGGCGTTGACGGCCGGGTCGCACGCGCAGGGGCCGGGCGAGCGGCCGAAGAGGGCGGAGGGGGTCGAGGTCCTCAACCCGAGGGGGCGGGTCCCGGTCGCATTGATCGTCGACGACTCCACCTGCCTGGTCAACCTCGCCCACTTCTGCATCCCGCAGTTCGCCGAGGTCTTCCCGAGCCAGTATCGCCAGCCCTGGAAGGCCCTCCCGCGCGAGATCCCCGACAGGTTCGTCCGCGTCTTCGGCGAGTGGTGCCACGAGCACGGCGTCAAGGGCAAGTACAGCCTGATCCCCCACCCCGCCTGCGTCGGCTGGCTCGACCGCGACATGCCCGGGTGGTCGAAGCGTGAGCTGAAGGAAAGCGTGGATCTCGTCCGCTCCGCGATGATGCCCGACTGGGACATCCACCCCGAGATGGTCAGCCACACCTGGGTCATCGACGCCAGGACCGGCCGCCCCTACCCCGAGCGCGACGCCGACCACATGGAGAACTGGGGCTGGACCCGCGGCAAGTCGGCCGACCAGATCGGCGACTACATGGCGTATGCCCTCCGCATCCTCAAGAACGTCGGCATCACCTGCGAGGGGATCACCACCCCCGGCGGCTTCGGCAACAATGCCTTGCCGGCCCTCTCGCTCGGTTCGTTGCAGGCGTTGCGCGACGTCTTCGGCGCCGAGGTCCCGCACTACTTCCGGCACCTCTTCACCGGCGACGAGAGCGTCGCGCCTCGGGTCGAGAACGCCAGCGGCCTCGACGGCCCCGACCCGCGCTGCGTGGTCTCGATCATCGGCTGCACCGGCGACTGGTTCGGCGGCTGGGACGGCCTGACCCCCGGCTCGGCCGACCGGTTCCTCACCGAGGACGGCAAGTCCGGCCGCCTCGCCGAGGTCATCCGCCGCGGCGAGCCCACCATCCTCGTCGGCCACTGGCCCGGCTTCTACTTCAACGGCGACGAGGTCGGGTTCTCGATCTTCCAGAAGGTCGTCGACCGCCTCGAGTCCCACTTCGACCACCTCGCCTGGATGAAGCTCTCCTCCATCGCCCGCTACTGGGCTGCCCGCGAGCTCACCCGCATCGAGACGCGCGCCGACTCGATCTCCCTCCACGCCCCCTTCGCCTGTCCCTCGTTCACGCTGCGCATCGCCGATCGGCCCGAGGGGGTCCCGACGTTTGTGGCCGGCGACGGCCGCATCACTCTCCGCGAGGTCAAGGACACGCTCAAGCTGGAGTCGTCCACCTGGACCCGCAAGGGCCGCGACCTCATCGCCTGCGTCGATCTGCCCCGCGGTGAGTCGCAGTTCGTCCTCAAGACATCGTGAGCGGGCCCTGTCCCGACAGTCTCCCGGCGCGGGGGTGAATCATGCGATCGGTCTTCGGCTCGATGTTCACGATCGGCCTGGCGACGGTCCTCGCGATCGGGCCCGGCCCTGGCCGCTCGGCTCGGGGCGACGAACCAGCCACGGCCCCGGCCGATCCGCCGAAGCCGGCCGTCCGCGAGCTGAAAGAGACGAAGGAACGGATCGAGGTCGTCGCGTTCAGCCGCGACGGCACCCTCCTCGCCACCGGCAGCCGGGACCACACCGTCATGGTCTGGGATGCCGCCACCGGGCGGGCGATCGCGACGCTCTCGCCCTTCGTCCGGCGTTCTTTGCCGGTCACGGCCCTGGCCTTCAGCCCCGACGGCAAGCAACTGGCCGCCGCGATCCGCGAGGGCACCACGCCGACAATGATCGACATGGACCGGGCGCCCATGGAGGGCCGCCCCGGCTTCCGTGCGCGATTCTGGGTCACATCCGCCGTGACCCCGACCTTCCGCGTCTGGGACATCGCGTCGAAACGTGAGGTCCTCCGCCTGGAGACGTACAACGAGGGCATCCGGTCGATCGGCTTCGGCCGGGACGAGCTCGTCACGCTCGGCGGCGCGTTCATCGTGCGGCGCTGGCGGCTCCCCGACGGCGAGAACACGCTCACCCTCGCGGCGAACCGGTCCGAATCCGGCGGTGAGACGGCCGGCCGCTTCGCCAGCCGCTTCAGCGCCGACCTGACCAGGGTCATCGCGCTCTGCGACTCGAAGCCCGACCTCGAGCTCGCCATGAAGACCCGCGAGATGGTCCTGAAACTCTGGGACCTCCCGAGCCAGCGCTCGATGACCCTGCACACGGGGATCATCGGGAGTTATGTCTACGCCCTAAGTCCCAACGGCCGGCGCATCCTCGGCTTCGCGGACGGAAGGCCGAGGCTCTGGGACTTCGACACCGGCGAGGTCATCGCGACGTTCGACGAGAAGATCCACCAGAGCGTCCGCTTCCTGGCCTACAGCCCCGACGGCTCTCGCTTCGTCACCGTCGGCGACGACGGCTTCGTCCGAGTCTGGGACGCGGCCAAGGGCCGCACGATCGCGAAGTTCGCCGGCCCCCGGGGGAACGTCCGCGCCGTCGCCGGCCCCTGGGGGAACGTGCGCGCCGTCGCCTTTCTGCCCCACGGCTTGCGAATCGCCAGCGGCGGTGCTAACGAGCCACTCAATGTCTGGGACGCGGAGTTCGAGCGCCGGCCCTGACTTCGAGAGGGCCCCGTAGGGCGTGTGCAACACGCCGTCTTCGGTCGGGACGGCGTGTTGCACACGCCCTACGGGGCAGGGCGTCGTTCGTATCGGGATCACTCCTTGCCCGCGCCGAGGCGATCGACCTCGTCCTCGCCGGGCAAGCCGAAGGAGTAGAGGACGCCGGTGTACTTCTTGGGGAGGAAGGCCTCGAAGTCCGAGGGCGTGAACTGGGTGTTGCCGGTGCCGGCGTAGACGCGGCCGCGGGAGACGGAGGGGCCGGACCAGACGGGGCCGAGGACGACCTCCTTGAGCAGGGCGCCCGAGTCGGCGTCGAGCGCGACGAGCTTGCCGCTGGCGACCCCGGTGAAGTAGACGACGCCGTTGGCGACGGCGATCCCCGAGCCGACCGGGTCGCCGCAGTCGGTGAAGACGGGCTTCGGCGGCGGCCCGCCGAGCTTGGCGACCGTGGGGCGGTCGTGCCGCCAATGCTCGGCCTTCGTGTCGAGGCTCAGGGCCACCACGCGACCGCCCGAGATCGGCCCGTGCTCCTTCATGAACGTCGAGACGCCCTTGCCGTCGATGGTCTCCACCTCCGCCAATCGCAGCGCATCGATCCCGTTCGTGAAGATCGTCTTGCCATCCGTCGCGCAGCCGGTCTGGAGGCCGCCGATGGCGCTCGGCAACGCGAGCATCCGCCGGTCCGGCTTCGGCGTGAGCGGATACGACGGCGGGCCGTTGTAGATCGGGGTGTGGTCCAGGATGCGACCGTCGTCGGCCCGGAGGACGTAGAACCCGCCGTTCTTGCAGCCGACGCCGACCACCCTCGTGGGCTTGCCCTCGACCGCGATCGAGTAGACCTTGGGGGTGTCGCCGATCGACTGGTCTTTGTACCGGCCCTCCTTCGGGTCGTAGGACCGCATGGCGTTGGTCCAGACGTCGCCGGGATTGATCTGCGTGACCCATTTCTCGGCGCCGTCGCGGACGTCCAGGGCGATGACCGCGCACGACTCGCGCGTGGAGAGGTTGGGGTTGTCGGTGGTCGGCCGCCGGGGCGCGGTGTTGACGTCGGTGCCGAAGAAGATCGTGCCGGAGCCGGCGTCGAACGAGGGGGTGCTCCACACCGAGCTGGTCGCCGGCCCGAAATACCAGGTGTGGGAGCCGAAGCTGTCCTTGATCGTGATCGGCGGGTCGAGCGGCTCGGGCTTGGGGCCGACGTCGTACTTCCAGAGGACGTGCCCCGTCTTCGGCTCCAGCGCGGCGACGAAGCCGCGGCCGGTGCAGCCCTTGTAACCGGGGATCGCGGCGATGAGCTGCTCGAGCGTGCCGCCGCCGATGATCAGCTTGCCGTCGACCAGGATCGGCGACGCGATCGACAGATAGAGCGGATGGGCGCCGGGGAACTCCTTGCCGCGGAGGTTCAGTTTCCAGCGTTCCGCGCCGGTCTTGCGATCCAGCGCATAGTACCAGCCCCCGAGGTCGCCGAAGTAGACGGAGTCCTCGGTCACGAGCGCCGAGGCGAGGATCCCACCCTCGTCCGACGGCTGGAGCCGCACGATCGGCGTCTTCTCACCGCTCGGCCGGGTCTCGGGTTGCGCCGGCTTCTTCACGTACGCCGGGTTGCGGTACGACCAGCGGACCTTGCCGTCGGGGGCCAGCTTGAAGAACGTCGGGTCGTGCGTCGTGGTGCCGAAGTAGACGTAGCCCCCCACGACGACCGGCGTCGCGTGGATCACGCCGATCTCCTCGTCCGACCCCTTGGCCGGGAACCGCCACTTCTCGACGATCTTGCCCGCGTTCTCGTTGCCGATCGCCGTCTCCGCCGGGTTGTAGCGGGTGCCGAGGACGTCATGGTTGTACATCGGCCAGTCCTGCGCCCCGGCCGTGCCCGGCGCCAGGCCCGCACCCAGAACGACCGCCGTCAACGCCCGTCGAACCGAAAACCTCATGATGGAATTCCCCCTCGATGCAACGTGCCATCGCGGCCCCCGGCCGCGGATCCACGGAGATCAACGTCGCGGCCGGTCACCTTGGAGGGATTCTGCCGATCTCCGGAAACATTAGGGGACGACCCGGGAGGCGGCTTTTTCGGACAATCGTCCGAATCTCGTTCCTTCCGGGCGCGAGGGGCGTATATAATGGAGAAGCCGGTCGGATGAGCCGCTCGCGAGGGAGACTGCGCCATGGCCCTGGGGACGCAGCCGTACGGACAGTTGCTCGACTACGAGCAATACATCGACCACCAGCTCCGGCAGACCCGGCTCCGGATCAAGATGACCGACATCTTGACCGCGGGCGTCAGCCTGCTGGCGGTGGGGCTGGGGGTCCTGCTGCTGGAGGTCGTGCTCGACCACATGGTCGGCCTGCCCCTCTTCGTGCGGCAGGTGATCCTGGCGGTCGGCCTGGCCGGGGGACTGGCGTTCCTGTTCAAGAAGATCGCGCTGCCGGCGATCCGGAGCGTGAACAGCTTCTACGCGGCGCGGACGATCGAGGAAACCGACCCATCCTTCAAGAATAGCCTGATCAATTACCTCGACCTCCGCCGCCACCGAGAGGAATTGCCCGAGGCGTTCCTGGCCGCGATCGAGGCGAAGGCGGTCGGCGACCTGACGAAGGTCGAGGTCGACTCGGTGGTCAATCAGCGGCGACTGATCCAGATGTCGTACGCGATGGCCGGCGTG
>DASZMJ010000461.1:0-4255 GCA_035551935.1 Isosphaeraceae bacterium | reverse complement strand
GAGACCTGCGCCGGTGCCGGCCGGCGCGCGAACGTCGGCAGCCGATTCCCGGCGGTGTGACCGGCCAGGTCCACGAGGAGATCGATCCCGTCCGCCAGGATCTTCTCCGCGGCCTCCGCGTCGGACAGACCCACGAGCGATCGCCAGTGATCGGCGTAGCCCTGGAGGCGCCCGGTCGCGGTATCGGGTCGGGGGACGTCGGAGTAGCAGACGATTTCGAAGTGCTGGTGATCGTGGGCGGCGAGGATCGGCTCGAGGAAACGGGCGACGGGGTGCTCGCGGAAGTCGGCCGAGACGTAGCCGATCCGCAGCCGGCGCCCCGCGAGGGGCCGGACCCGTTGCGGCGCGATCGCGCCCGCGAGCGGTTCGGCGTGCCGCCGGGCGTACGCGCGGGCCTCATGAAGGATCTCCTGAGGCTCGGTGCCTGGCCGGTATTGCAGGGCCAAGAGCAGGTTGCTGTGGACCTTCGCGTCCTCCGGCCTCAGGGCCAGGGCCCGTCGGAAGAAGGCAACAGCCTCGGCCGGGCGGCCTTGGTCCTGGCAGGAGTTTCCGAGGTTGGTCAGGGCCCCGAAATGGCCGGGATCACACCGCGCCGCGCGCTCGAAGCAGGCCAGGGCACCGTCGGGCATTCCCAGGTCGGCCAGGGCCACGCCGAGGTTGTTGTGCGCGTCGGCCCATTCCGGCAGGAGACCCACCGCGTGCTCGAACCGCCCGCGTGCCTCCTCCACCTGCCCCAGCCGCTGCAGCGCCAGGCCCAGGTTGTTGTGCAACTCGGCCAGGTCCGGCCGCACGCCTAGTGCCTGCTCGAACCGGAGCCGCGCATCCTCGACCCGTCCCAGGCTGAGCAGCGCCAGGCCCAGGTTGTTGCCGACCGCGACGAGGTCGGGTCTCAGCTCCAGCGCACGCTCGAAGTGGGCGACCGCTTCGGCCAGATCCCCCTGCTGCATCAACAGGATACCCAGCTCGTTCCGCGGGATCGGATCGTCGGGTCGCGACCGCACGGCGCGCCAGAAGCAAGCCGCCGCCTCAACACGGCATCCCAGGCCGTTGCAGACTTGGCCGAGACCGGTCCAGAGGTCGGCATCGTCAGGCCGCTCCTGGAGGGCCTGCCGGTAGAGCGGCTCGGCCTGGGCGAGGGCGCCGAGGCGTTGCAACCGGGCGGCGATCTCGCCGATGTCCGGAGGGGGGACCATGTTCAACTCGCCGTCGGCTAGCCCCTGGCACCAAGCGGGGACCGGGCGGGATCGGAGGCCCCAGGCGGTCCTCGCTCCCACCCACCTTACAACGCGCTCCGGGCAGGATGAAGCCGCTCCCGCGGCGAATTGCCGGGTGACCCCTCGCGAGTCCTTGCCCAGGTAGCCATGCCACACGACCGTCGGGCGACCCGTTTTTCCAGAGTGCGTCATCCGCGTACAAAAGCGCACTCGCACCCGTCGCCGTCCCGCTGCCGAGAGCCCCGTGGGCCGCGTCATCGCGGTGGGGCCGCCCTCCCCGTCGAGGACTGGTCGCATCGGCATGAGTCGAAAGGCGCACGAAATGCGCCTTCCATGCCCGTTCGCGCACGGGGCAGGCGAGTCATCTCTACGGACAGACGCCGTCGAGCGTTGGTTTTTGTCCGTTTACTATCCCTACCCCAACGCGGCCGACCACCCCGACCGGAGCCGGCCGGGACATCCTCGCACCAACGCCCCGGCCCCCGCCAGTGGCCCTCCCGCCGCGCCCGGCCCCTCGGACGGTGGTCCATCGGGCATCCCCGCCGCGCGGTCTGGCGGCGACGTCGGGGCCCGGGGTATGCTGGCGGCCAGGGAGCAACGGAGGGCGCGGACATGAGCGGGGGGGCGGCGAGCATCGTCCTGGCCGACGACGACGAGGATTTGCGCGCCGTGTACGCCGCGATGCTCCGCGCCGAGGGGTTCGAGGTGGTCGAGGCGGCCGACGGCCCGGCGGCGATCGCCTCGGTGTGCGGCCGACGGCCCGACCTGTTGATCCTCGACCTCTGGATGCCGGGCCTCAACGGCCTGGAGGTGCTCGACCGGCTCCGCCACGAGCCGGCGGCGACGCGGACGAGGGTCGTCATGCTCTCCTGCCTCGGCGACGCCGACTATCGCCTCGAGAGCTTCGAGGCGGGGGCCGTCGCCTACCTCGTCAAGGGCCTGGCGCTGGAGGACCTCGTCGCCGAGGTCCGCCGCGTCCTGGCGGCGTGGCCGGCCGACCCGCGGGAAATGTCGATCGCCGACCCCTGCTGACGCCACGATTCGATTCCGACCGCCGAGCCCCCATGCCCGACGACCACCAGGCCAGCCTCGACTACCTGTACGGCCGGCTGAACTACGAGCGCCTCGGCATGCCCCGCCGCGGCGGGGGCGACCTCCGGCTCGGCCGGATGCGGCGCCTGCTCCGACGGCTCGGCGACCCGCAGGACGCCCTGAGGATCGTCCACGTCGCCGGCACCAAGGGCAAGGGCTCGACGGCCGCGATGCTCGCCGCATGCCTCACGGCCTCGGGGGTCCGCACCGGCCTGTTCTGCTCGCCGCACCTGCACCGGCTGGAGGAGCGGTTCACCGTCGACGGCCGGGCCGCGACGCCGGCCGACCTGGTCGACCTGACCGAGGCGGTCCGGCCGGCGGTGGCCACCCTGGACGCCGAGGCGGGCGCCTTGGGCCGGGGGCCGACGTTCTTCGAGGTCACCGCCGCGATGGGCCTGCTCCACTTCGCGCGTCGCGGCGCCGGCGCCGTCGTGCTCGAGGTCGGCCTCGGCGGCCGGCTCGACTCGACCAACGCCGTCCGGCCGTTGCTGGCGGTCATCACCACGATCTCGCTCGACCACACCCGGCAGCTCGGCACGACGCTCGGCGCCATCGCGACCGAGAAGGCCGGCATCCTCAAGCGCGGCCGGCCGGCGGTCGTCGGCGTCCGCGGCGACGAGGCCCGCGCGGCGATCGAACGGGTGGCGCGGCAGCGGCTCGCCCCGCTGCGGCGGATCGACGTCGATTTCGGCTACACCTACCGGCCCCCGATGCCGCCGATCGACCGGCCGGCGGCCGGGACGGTCGCGGTGCGGACCTGGCGGTCGGACTGGCCGCCGATCGAGCTGCCCCTGTTCGGGGCGCACCAGGCCCACAACGCCGCGGTCGCGCTGGCGGCGCTCGACGCCCTGGCCGAGCTCGGCCTGGAGGCCGGGCCCGAGGCCGTCGCGCGCGGGTTCGCGGACCTGAGGTGGCCGGCGCGGGTCGAGGTGCTGGGCGAGGGCCCGTGGCTCGTCGTCGACGGCGCCCACAACGTGGCCTCGGCCGAGGCCCTGGCCGAGACGTTGCGCACCTGCTTCCCGACGACCCCGCGGACCCTGGTCTTCGGCACGACCCGCGAGAAGGACCTGCGCGGGCAGCTCCGGGCGCTCCTGCCCCTGTTCGACGCCTGCGTCGCGACCCGTTACGTCGAGAACCCCCGATCCGTCGAGCCGGCCGAGGTCGCCGCCGCGGTCGCCGAGCTCGGCGGCCCCGAGGCCGTCGTCGCCCCCGACCCGGCCGCCGCGCTGGCCCTCGCCCGTCGCCTCACGACCGCCGACGGCCTCGTCTGCGTCACCGGCTCGCTCTTCCTCGCCGCCGAGGCGCGGGCCGTCGCGCTCGGCGGCTGAGGGCGGAGGGTCAGGCCGACTCGGAGGAGCGCGGGGGCGAGGGGTCGGGCAGGGGGTAGAGGGTGGCCTGGTCGTCGTCGTCGGCGACGACGATCAGCGACCAGAGCCCGCAGGCCGGGCAGGTGCCGAGCAGGCGGTCGGGCCGGTCGGGCTCGGGCTGGTGGAGGTCCAGCACGGACCGGCAGTCGGGGCAGGGGGCCTCGGCCAGGTCGGCGAGCCCGTGGATGATCATCGGATTCCGCCTCGATGCGAACAGGTCCCTCGCCGCTTCGGTCGTTGGCCGACCGGACAACGTCGTCGCCGTCGTCATCGTGCCGCCTCTCTCGTCTGCTCTGGGGGTCCGGTCGGGTGGGGGGAATCGCCCGCGGGCCCGGCCCGGTGGCCGGCTCGGCCTCGGTGGTCGCGGTGGGAGAGCCTGGACCTCGGCCGATTCGTGGCGCGGGCGCGGGTACGTTGAAGCCGTCGTACGCCGTCCCATGGCTGGATTGTCGGACAAGGACCGGCCGCTGCCAATCCGTAGGGGTACGTAATTTCGCGACGGGTCCTACGAAATCGCGTGAACGCCTCTCTCTGTCATGGCCCGACGACCCGAGGACGGCCCGCGTTGGGTGGCACGCCCTT
>DASZMJ010000460.1:0-27335 GCA_035551935.1 Isosphaeraceae bacterium | reverse complement strand
GCGGCACGGCCAGGTGCTCGCTCGACTCGGCCGCCGATAAGGGCTTCTGCATCGTGCGGATCGGCTCGCCCTGCGTGCCCCAGCGCTGGCTCGGCAGGTAGTTCGGGATCTCGGCGCCCGCCTCCTGGTACTCGAACGGCTGGAGCCCCTTCGCCGCCTTCGGCCGGCTGTCGTAGACGTCCCCCTTGTTCGCCGCCCAGCGGATGCCGCGCTCGACGAGGTCCACGAACCCCGGGTGGCCCCAGGTGCGGTTGTCGTGGCCGTAGGCCGTATAGAAGACCCTCCCCTTCCCTTGCGTGCGGGCCCAGGTCCACGGCTCCTCGCGGTCCCCCTCGGCGCGGACCTGGAGCACGACGCGGTCCTTCGGGTTGTGCCGCGTGTGGACGTAGGTCTCGTCCCAGGTGCGGAACGGCTCCAGCCCTCGCAGGATGGGATGATCGGGGGCGACGACCTTGGTGTCGAAGGTCCCGGTGTTGTGCCGCTGGAACTGGGCGCCGACCAGCGCGACGTACTCGGGCGCGTTGCGGAAGCAGAACGAGGCGCAGTGGATCGGCACGAACCCGCCGCCGTCCTCGACGTAGTCGAGCAGCGCCTTCATCGGCCTGGGGTCGATCGTGTCGATGTTCGCATAGACGAGGACCGCGTCGTACCGCTTGAGATTCCCGGGATTCAGGTCGTCGACCCGCTCGGTGTAGTCCACGTCGATGCCGCGGGCCGCGAGGGCCGGGACGAGCTGCGCGGCGCGCTCGGCAGGGACGTGGTGCCCGCGGTCGCCCAGGAACAGCACCTTGAGGCGGCCGGAAGGCTCAGCCGCCGGGGCAAGTGTGGAGAACAAGGCGATGACGATGGCGAGCGAGGCGTTGCGCATCATGGTGTCGGCTCTCCGGTCCGTTCGAGGCGGCGTGAATCGCATTATCGCAAGAGGCGGCGGCCCTGACCATATCCCGCCGGCCCCTTGGCCTTGACCGATCGCGCGCGTCTCCCCACGATTGGAGAGGCGTCAATGGCGCGCCTGACGGCGCCCGGCGTGGAGACCACGGAATGGCGGCGTTCACGTCCCACATCTTCGTCTGCGGCAACGTTCGGTCGCCCGGCAACCCGCGGGGATGCTGCGACCCCGAGGGACATCAGGGGCTCCGCGCGGCGTTCAAGGCCGAGCTGAGCAAGGTCGCGCCGCATGTCCTCGCGCGGGCGAACCACGCCGGCTGCCTCGACCAGTGCGAGCACGGCCCGACGGTCGTCATCTACCCGCAAGGGATCTGGTACGGCCATGTCACCAAGGCCGACGTGCCGCGGATCGTCGAGAAGACGGTCCTCGGGGGCGAGGTGATCGACGACCTCGTGATCCCCGCGTCCTGCCTGAACAACCCCGAATGCCCGCATCGAACCGGGTCCAAGGAAGGCTGATCACCCATGGGAGGTCCCATACCCGTCGCCGCGACGATCGCCGACGTCCGCCGCGCGGTCCGGTCGGCGCGGGCCGAGGGGAAGGTCGTCGGCCTGGTGCCGACGATGGGGGCCTTGCACGACGGGCACGGCCGACTGATCGAGGAGTGCCGGCGCGAGGCCGATTTCGTCGTCGTGTCGATCTTCGTCAACCCGGCCCAGTTCGGCCCGAACGAGGACTATCGGCGCTACCCGAGGCCGCTCGACGACGACCTCGCCCGCAGCGCGTCGGCCGGGGCGGCGCTGGCCTTCACTCCGACAGCTGGGGAGATGTATCCGACCGGCTCTTTATCCACGTACGTCGAGGTGCCCGGTCTCTCCGACGTGCTCGAAGGGGCGAGCCGGCCGGGGCACTTCCGGGGCGTGGCGACGGTGGTCCTGAAGCTCTTCCAGATCGTCGGCCCCGACCTGGCGACCTTCGGCCGCAAGGACTTCCAGCAACTGCTCGTGATCCGGCGGATGGTGGCCGACCTCGACGTCCCGGTGCGAATCCAGGCCGTCGACACGGTCCGCGAGGCCGACGGATTGGCCCTCAGCAGCCGCAACCGCTACCTCGACCCGGACCACCGGCGTGCGGCCCGGATCCTCTCGGAGGCGTTGCGACGGGCCCGGGACGCGGTCCAGGGCGGGGAGCGCGACGCCAACCGGGTTCGACAGATCCTGCGATCCACGATAGAATCGGAAGCGGTCGCCCGGCTCGACTACGCCGAGGTGGCCGACCCCGAGACGCTCGTCCCATTGGCCGAGGTCGGCCCCGACCGGCCGGGCGTCGCGCTGGTGGCCGCCCGGGTCGGACCGGCGCGGCTGATCGATAATGCGGCCCTGCCGGGCTGAGCCGAGCGAGGCCGTCCCCCGACGACGGCGCCGAGTTTCATGTATCAGACCCTCCTCCGCATCCCCACGCCCTGGGGCACGCTTTCGGTCCCCGGCTTCGGCCTGATGTTCCTGCTGGCCTTCTACGCCGCGATGCACCTGGCCGCCTGGCGGGCTCGCCGCGAGAAGCTCGACCCGGACACGGTCTTCGATCTGGCCATCGTCATGCTCTTCGGCGGGATCGTCGGCGCCCGGACGCTCTACGTCTGGCAGTACTGGGGCGACCGGGTCAAGTCGATCCTGGATATCTTCAAGGTCTGGGAGGGGGGGATCGTCCTGTATGGGTCGATCGCCGGTGGCCTGCTCGCCGGCCTGATCTACCATCGAATCCGGTCCTTCCCGCTCCGGCCGATGGCCGACGTCATCGCGCCGGCGTTGGCGGTCGGGATCATGCTCGGGCGGCTCGGCTGCTTCCTCAACGGCTGCTGCTACGGCGACCGCTGCGACCTCCCCTGGGCGGTCACTTTTCCCGTGATGTCCCCCCCCTGGTACGACCAGTTCCGCCACGACGAGCTCGATTACCCCCACGGCCGACCCCCCTGGATCGAGCTCAAGGTCCGCGACCTCGACGACCACGAGCACCTCGTCCGGGTCGCCTCGCGGTCGCTGCCGGTCCACCCGACGCAGCTCTACTCGGCCCTCGACGGCCTGATCCTGCTGCTGCTACTCTCGGCCTACTTCCCCCTCCGACGCCGCGACGGCGAGGTCATGGCCCTGCTGATGGTGACGTACCCCATCACCCGGATGCTGATCGAATACCTGCGCAACGACGAGGCGTCGTTCCTCGGCACCGGCCTGACGATCTCGCAGTGCATCAGCCTCCTGATCCTGATCGGTGGCCTCTTTTTCTGGGCCCGGCTCTCCCGCTTGCCGAAGGGGCGCTACGCCGACACGGCCTGAGTCACGGGACCCGGATCGAGTCGAGGATGCGGCCGAGGACCGAGTCGGCGGTCAGGCCCTCGGCCTCGGCCTCGTAGCTGACGATGACGCGGTGGCGGAGCACGTCGCGGGCGACGGCCTTGACGTCGTGCGGAGTGACGTAGTCGCGCCCCGAGAGCAACGCGTGCCCCTGCGAGGCCCGGACCATCGCCAGCGTGGCCCGCGGGCTCGCCCCCAGCTCGATCAAGGGGGCGAGGTCGAGCCCCTCGGCCGCCGGGTCGCGGGTGGCGCGGATCAGGTCGACGATGTATTCCTTGATCGCGGGCGCCGTCCGGACCGCGTGCGCGCCCGCCCGCAAGGCCCGGACCTCCGCGGGGCCGAACAGGGGGGGCTCGTCGGCGTCCCCCTCCATGACGCTGGGCAGCTCGAGCATCGCCAGCTCGGCGTCGCGGTCGGGATAGCCGACGAGGAGCTTGAACAGGAAGCGGTCGAGCTGGGCCTCGGGGAGGGGATACGTCCCCTCGTGCTCGATCGGGTTCTGGGTGGCGAGCACGTAGAACGGGTCGGGCAGGACGATGGTCTGGTCGCCGACGGTGACCTGGCCGTCCTGCATGGCCTCGAGCAGGGCGCTCTGGACCTTGGACGGGGCGCGGTTGATCTCGTCGGCGAGCAGGACGCCGGTGACGATCGGGCCGGGTCGGAGCTCGAACTGGCCGGTGGTCGGCCGGTAGACCTGGGTCCCGGTCAGGTCGGCGGGCAGGAGGTCGGGGGTGAACGGGATGCGCCGGAAAGGGAGGTCGAGGGCCCGCGCCAGGGCGCGGACGGCCCGGGTCTTGGCCAGGCCGGGCACCCCCTCGATCAGGACGTGGCCGCCGGCCAGCAGCGCGATGACGAGCCGTTCGAGCAAGGGCCGCTGGCCGACGACCGCCGCCTCGAGCCGTTCGAGCAGGGCGGCGAGCGCGCGGCCCGGGTCGGGGCCGGCCGCGGGGCGAGGATCGGCGTCGGGCATGGGACGGTGATCCCCGCGGGGACGACTCGGGGCCGCGCCGGGCGGCCCGAGTCAGGACGACTTCGAGGCGCGGCGACGCTCCATCATCTTGCGCAGGATGTCCTGGGCCGCGTCGCTGCTGTCCTTGTAGGAAGGCTTGACCGGGCCGGCCTCCTCCTCCTTCTTCTTGGCGTAGAAGGGGTTGGATTCGTCGATGAATTCCTCGGGCACCTCCGCGGCGGCCTCCTCGTCGCCGGCCTCCGCCTCGCCCTCGTAATCACCGCCGCCGCCGCCGTGGTCCTCGGCCGCCGCGTCCCCCTGCCCTTCGGGTAGGTGCTCGAAGTCCTCGATCTCGTCGAGGAACGACTTCTTCTGGGCCGCGGCCGACCGGGCCGCCGGGGCCGGCGCGGACCCGGGACTGGCGGCGGGCGGGGCGGGCTTGGCGGCCACGGGAGCGGGCGCCGCGGGCTTGGCGGCCGCGGCGGCCGGGGGCTCGGGCGCCGCGGGCTCGGCGGCCGGGGGCTCGGGCGCCGCGGGCTCGGCGGCATCGGGCTTCGGGATCGTTTTGAAGGCGTTGAGTGTCATCGTGTCGCCGCCGTAGACGCCCGAGGGCGTCTCGGGGGGGGTGTGGCTGCTATCGGCGACGAGCCACTGATCGATCTCGTCGTGCGTCGCGTCGTCGGCCGCGGTCGGCTGGCCGACGCGGGCCGGGGCGGGCCGATCGGGGGCCGCGGCGGCCGCCGCCCCCTGGATCGACACGGCGAAGGTCAGGTGGCCGATCTGGACCAAGTCGCCGTTCTGCAGCGCCACGGTGCCCGACAGCGACTTGCCGTTGACGAACGTGCCATTGCGACTGCCCAGGTCCCGGAGCGTCACCTGGTCGGGCCCGACGGCGAACTCGGCGTGCTCGCGGCTCACCTGCTCGCTCTGGGGACGGAGGTGACAATCGGGGTTGCGGCCGACCTTGAAGACCGGGCCGACCAGGGGGATGACCTTCCCTTCGGGTTTCCCCTGCACAACAATTAATTGCGCTTTCATAGATTCGTCCCGACCTCGTTGGTACTGACCGCCGATGGGTGATCGTCGACGCAGCCAAGCGACATCGAAGTGGGGTGCGAGTCGCGACGGCCGGGCTGAGAGGGGGAGGCCGACCGGGCCTCGAATGAGTTGCGCCCGGGTTCGGACGGCCCCCATGCTATCGTAGCCGACGCGCGGCGCCCAGGATAGGGGGCGCCCGACCTCTCGTCCCCGATCAAAATGGAGGGCCCCTTACGAAGATCGGCCGCGTCCCGCCTCCGGGATGAGTCGATCGCGCCTCGCCTCACCGCCGGCCGGTCCAGGCCGGGTCGCGGTAGACCCGGCGCTCGATCGCCGCGGCCCGGTCGCGATCGGCCGGGGAGGGCGCTCCCGGGCGAGGGCGCAGGCCGATCGCGCCCAGGACCCGCTCGCGCAGGTGTTCGTCCCATAGACTTGGTTCCGCTGAAACGGCGGCGAGGTCGCCCAGGCCGGGGAGCTCGGGGAGCCTCTCGGAGTGTCGCAAGATCAGCGATCCGTGCTGGAGGATCGCGCCCGAGCGACGACGCTGGGCGCCCCCGACGACCTTGGCGGCACCGATCACGATATCCGCCGGATCGCGGCCCGTAAAGCACAAAAATGGCCGATCCCGTCGATTCTCCGCAACGCCGCCGGCGCCGCGACGTCGGGCCGGAACGCCCGCGGCCCGCAAGGCCGCGGCGATCGCCTCATGAACGGCCTCATAGAGGGCCCCCGCCCGACCGGCCAGGGGATGCGACCGGGGCAGCGCGAGGGCATAGGTGATCTCGTGATGGTGCCAGATCGCCCCGCCGCCGGTCGGGCGCCGGACGACCGGCACGCCCCGGAGCCTCGGGTCGGCCGCGGCCTCGTCGAGCCGCTGGAAGTAGCCCAGGCTCAGGGTCGGTACCGACCATTCATAGGTGCGGAAGGTCGCCGTGCCGTCCTCGGCCGCGTGCTCGAGCATCGCCTCGTCGAGGGCCATGTTCGCCGGGCCGTCGGCCGCCTCGCGCGGCCAGTCGCGGCAGTCGCCGCGCGGGCTCATCCGTCGATCCGACCGGCGCGGTCGGCCAGGCACTTGTGCCAGAACATCAGCTCGTCGTCGGTCATGTTGTTGACGCGGATGAACTCGGTCGTGACCGCGGCCTCGTGGCCGCCGAGCCGGCCGTGGACGCGGAGCCGGCCGTTCTCCTCGTACGAGTAGCGCACCTCGACCGGCCAGCCGGCGGGCAGGTCCGACGGCAGGCCGCGGATGACGCAGGTGCCGACCTGCGTGCAGGCCTCGGGCAGCTCGCTCTCGCCCTCCAGCACGCGGATCGTCACGTTCTTCTGGTTCGGCTTGAAGGTCTTGAACCGCTGCGCGACGGCCTTGGGCAGCGGCGTGTTCTTCGGGATCAGCACCTTGTTGATCTTCCGGCCCGTCGCCGGGTCGATGCCCACCAGGCCGAGGCTGTGGGCGTTGACGTTGGTGACGCGGAACTTCGGCGGCGTCGTCGACCCCTGCCGGCGACCGAGCAGCAGGCCCGCGAACAGCGCCGCGCCGTGGGCGACGGCCTCGTCGGCCGAGAGCGAGGCGTCGGGGACCTTGCCGGTCAGCTCCTCCAGCATCCGCGCGACCATCGGCATCCGGGTCGAGCCGCCGACCAGGAGCACGCGGTCGATCTCGGCCCACGACAGGCCGGCCTGCATCACGACGATCTCGGTCGTCGTCCGCGTCCGGCCCAGCAGCGGCGCGGTCGCCTCTTCGAACTCGGCGCGGGTGACCTCGACCTTCAATCGGCGGCCGAGGTGGTTGACGACGAGGTGGGCCTTCTGCCGCTCCGAGAGGGCACGCTTGGCGGCCTCGGCGGCCAGCGACAACTCCTGATGCGTGATCGGGTCGTCGCGGGGGTCGCTGCCGTGCTGCTCGACGAACTTCGCGGCGGCGAGGCCCACCAGCGCCTCGTCCCAGTCCTTGCCGCCGAGCAGGACGTCGCCGTCGGTGGCGAGGGTCCGGAAGTGGCTCCCCTCGATCGCGACGATCGACACGTCGAAGGTGCCGCCGCCGAGGTCGTAGACCAGGGCCCTCAGGGGCTTGCCGTCCCTGGTCTGGCCCCGGCCGTCGAGCAGGCCGAGCTGGTGGCCGAACGCCAACGCGGCGGCCGTCGGCTCGTTGACGATGTCCAGCACGTGGAGGCCCGCCAGCCGGCCGGCGTCGGCCGTGGCGCGTCGGCGGGGCTCGTCGAAGTAGGCCGGGACCGTGATGACGACCTCTTGGATCGGCCCGAGCTTGCGCTCGGCGTCGGCCTTCAGCTTGCGCAGGATCAACGACGAGAGGACCTCCGGCGGCATCGACTCGCCCTGGATCGGCCGGTGATACGCCTTGGCCCCCATGTCGCGCTTGACGCACTCGACGACGTTCTCCGGCTCGAGCGCCGAGGCCGCGACGGCCTCCTTGCCGACGATGATCTCGTCGCCGTCGAAGAGAACGACGCTCGGCGTGAGCACGTCGCCGCTGGAGTTCAGCACGCTGACCGGCCGCCCCTGGGGGTCGACGAAGGCGACGACCGAGTACGTCGTCCCCAGGTCGATGCCGACGGCCAGCTCGGTCGGTCTCGACGGGGTCTCGGCGACCGGCGCGGCGGGGGCGGTGTCCGGCTTCGGCGCGGGGGGGGCCGGTGCATCGAGGACCGAAGACGACTCGGGCGCATCGTCCTCGTCCCCGTCCTGGAGGCATTCCAGGAGCAGCTTCTCCAGGTCCGTGTCCTCCCTCGGATCGGTCACCGCTCGGCCCTCCCCGCTGGTTTCGCAGCTGTTGCGCCCCGCCCCTGGAATTATACGACGACCACGACGGCCCCTGGAATCCACTCGCGGCCCCGGCGCCGCTCAGGCCGTGCTTCAGGGCGTTGCCGCGGGCGACCTGCTTCCCTTCGATCGTCTTGGGGCCTCGGGCGAGGAGGGCGTTCCTCCGGTTGGCTGCGATCTGCGCTTCGTTGTGGCCATCTCGGATGTCCAATTCGAGGGTTTTCGGTCGTGGCTCCAGGCTCTCGAAGCCATTCACCCTGTAACCTCGCTAAAACCGGCGCAGTTGATTCCCGAAGAATGGCCATGACGCGCATTTTTTCCCGAATACCTCGGTCTTCTTGTGGCCCGTCCTTGACCTTCTTCCCTGATCCGAGGCAGCAGCTAGGGGTTCCACACAGCCCTCTTGGCTGGGCCAACCGAGGGGGATGGTCGCCCCCGCTGGCGCATCGTGGTGACGAAGAGGGAGAACGGATCGGGCGTGGCGGCCGGGTGCGGGGAGGGAGGGCCGCGCCGGATGTTGCAAACTCGGGGCTTGACGACCGGGGTCCCGATCGAGTAATGATGGATGTATCAGAGGTCTGGCTCGTGACGGGCGAGACCGAACCAAGCTACGACGGCCCCGCCATGCGACACGTCGCATGGCGGGGTTTTCTTTTTGGGCCGGGTCGGCGCAGCCGCACGGGCGACCCGCGGGGGTGACGACGATGAGGAACGACAAGGAATTGCAGAATTGCAGATCGACGTGATCGACGAGCTCGGCTGGGAACCGAGCGTCGACGCCGCGGCCATCGGCGTCACGGCCCACGACGGGGTCGTCACGCTCAACGGCAACGTCCGGAGCTTCGCGGAGAAGGTGGCGGCCGGGGACGCGGCCGAGCGGGTCCTCGGCGTCCGCGCGATCGCCAACGACATCGAGGTCCGGCCGGTCGGCACCGGCCAGCGGACCGACGCCGACATCGCCGCCGCGGCCGCCGACGCCATCGCCTGGCGGACGACGGTCCCGGACGAGCGGGTCAAGGTCGCCGTGACCAAGGGTTACATCACGCTCGACGGCGAGGTCGACTGGCACTTCCAGCGGGCCTCGGCCGAGGACGCGGTACGGCATCTGCTCGGAGTCCGTGGGGTGATCAACAACATCGCCGTCACGCCGCGGGCCTCGGTCGAGGACGTCAAGTCGCGGATCGACGCGGCCCTTCGCCGAAGCGCCGAGCTCGACGCGAAGCGCATCCGTGTGGAGTCGCACGAGGGCAAGGTCGTCCTCCGGGGTGACGTGCCGACCTGGAACGAGCGGCAGGAGGCCGAGCGGACGGCCTGGGCCGCCCCGGGGGTCACGAGGGTCGAGAACTTCATCACCATCACTCCACGGCTGCTCTGAGCGCGAACACGAGGCCGCGCCGCGGCGCGGCGATCCGGACCGGCCCCCCCCGGGAGGGTCCCTCCGGCCCTCGGGCCTCTTCCCCCCCGGCCCGGGGGTCCGGAGGGGTAATGCCGGGCCTTGATATCGCCCCGACCGCGGACCCACGAGCATCGAGGTGCGACATGCCGACCGTGTTCCAAGACCGTCGCGAGGCGGGCCAATTGCTGGCCGAGCGGCTCGCCCATTACGCCGGCCGGCCCGACGCGCTGGTCCTGGCCCTGCCGCGCGGTGGCGTCCCGGTGGCGTTCGAGGTGGCGCGGGCGCTGAGGGCACCGCTCGACGTGTTCGTCGTCCGCAAGCTCGGCGTCCCCGGCCACGAGGAGCTCGCGATGGGCGCCATCGCGACCGGCGGCGTCTGCGTCCTGAATGACGAGGTGGTCGACGGCCTCGGCATCCCCGATGCAGTGATCCGGTCGGTGGCGGCGCGGGAGCTGAGGGAGCTCGTCCGCCGCGAGCGGCTCTACCGCGGCCCGCGCCCCGCCGTCGAGGTGGAGGGCCGGACCGTGATCCTGATCGACGACGGCCTGGCGACCGGCTCGACCATGCGGGCCGCCGTCGCCGCCTTGCGCCGGCTCGGCCCGGCGCGGATCGTCGTGGCCGTGCCGACCGCCGCGCCATCGACCTGCGCCGAGATGGGTCGCGAGGCCGACGAGTGCATCTGCGACATCACGCCCGAGCCGTTCTATGCCGTCGGCATGTGGTACCGGGACTTCTCGCAGACGACCGACGACGAGGTCCGCGACCTCCTCGCGCAGGCCACCGCCCCGGCGGCCGTCGCGAGCGGCGCGGCCGGGGAGACGACGCGATGACCACGACGAGCAAGGTGGACCTGGCCGACGACCTCGCCATCCGCGCGATCCTCGGGGCCGCCCGCCCCCTGGAAGGGGCCAGTTCCGACTTCGACCCGCTCCTGGAACGCATCGGCGCGGCGCGGTTCGTCCTGTTGGGCGAGGCGTCGCACGGCACCCACGAGTTCTATCGCGTCCGCGCCGAGATCACCAAGCGCTTGATCCGCGAGCAGGGCTTCAACGCCGTCGCCGTCGAGGCCGACTGGCCCGACGCCTACCGCGTCAACCGCTTCGTCCGCGGCCGCGGTGATGACGCCGACGCGACCGACGCCCTGGCCGGCTTCCGACGCTTCCCGGCCTGGATGTGGCGCAACGCCGACGTCCTCGATTTCGTCGGCTGGCTCCGCGACCACAACGACGAGGGTGGTCCGAGCCGGCCGAAGGTCGGCTTCTACGGCCTGGACCTCTACAGCCTGCACGCCTCGATCGAGGCCGTGCTCGGCTACCTCGACAAGGTCGACCCCGCGGCCGCCGGCCGCGCCCGGGCCCGCTACGGCTGCTTCGACCTCTACGGCGACGACGCCCAGGCCTACGGGTTCGCCTCCGGAGTGGGCCTCGGCCAGTCGTGCGAGCAGGAGGTCGTCTCGCAGCTCGTCGAGCTCCGCCGCTCGGCCGCCGAGTACGCGCTGCGCGACGGCCGGATCGCCGAGGATGATTACTTTTATGCCGAGCAGAACGCCCGCCTGGTCCGCGACGCCGAGCAGTACTACCGCTCGATGTACCTGGGCGAGGTCTCCTCGTGGAACCTGCGCGACCGGCACATGGCCGAGACGCTCGACGCGCTGGTCGAGTACCTGGGCAAGCGGGTCGGCACGCCGAAGGTCGTCGTCTGGGCCCACAACTCGCACCTCGGCGACGCACGGGCGACCCGGATGGGGGAGCAGGGCGAGTGGAACGTCGGCCAGCTCGTCCGCGAGCGCCACGGCCGCGACGCGGTGCTCGTCGGCTTCACCACCTTCGACGGCACCGTCACCGCCGCCCGCGACTGGGGCGAGCCGGCCGAACGGCGCCGGGTCCGGCCCGCCCTGCCCCGCAGCTACGAGGCCCTCTTCCACGAAGTCGGCCTCGACAAGTTCCTGCTCGTCCTCGACCCCGACCGCCCCGCGACCAACGCCCTGATGGCGCCCCGGCTGGAGCGCGCCATCGGCGTGATCTACCGTCCCGAGACCGAGCGCGCGAGTCATTACTTCCGCGCCACCCTGCCCCGCCAGTTCGACGCCGTCCTCCACTACGACCGCACCCGGGCCGTCGAGCCCCTGGAGCGCACCAGCCGCTGGGAGAAGGGCGAGCCGCCCGAGACGTTCCCGACGGGGATCTGATCGGACCTTCGAGGATGGAGAAACGAGGAGCAGCCACGATGTCTCACGCCACGAAAGCTTTGCCGCGGGAGCATCTCGTCGACATCCCCGCCGGCTTCCGCCATGTCCGGGGCATCCTCGCCCTGCCCGAGCGTCCCGAGGGGGTCGTTGCCTTCGCGCACGGCAGCGGCAGCGGCCGGTTCAGCCCGAGGAACCAGCAGGTCGCGGCGGCGCTCCGGGACGCCGGGCTCGCGACCCTGCTCGTCGACCTGCTCGAGGAAGACGAGGCCCGCGACCGCCGCAACGTCTTCGACATCGGCCTGCTGGCCAGCCGGGTCGTGGCCACGGTGGACTGGCTCGACCGGGACCCCCGCATCGGCGGCCTCCGCCAGGGTCTCTTCGGCGCCAGCACCGGCGCCGCCGCGGCCCTCGTCGCCGCGGCCCGACGCCCCGAGTCGGTCGCCGCCGTCGTCTCGCGCGGCGGCCGGCCCGACCTCGCCGCCGACGACCTCGCCGAGGTCCGCGCCCCGACGCTGCTCCTCGTCGGCGGCCAGGACGTCGATGTCCTCGACCTGAACCGCCGGGCGCTGCGGCTCCTGACCTGTCCCGGGCAGCTCGTCGTCATCCCCGGCGCCACCCACCTCTTCCCCGAGCCCGGGGCGCTCGGGGAGGTCTCCCGGCTCGCCGCCGCCTGGTTCATCACCCAACTCACGACGCGCGACGGCACGCATTGAGGGCCTGCTCGCTCCGGCCGGCCCCCGGCGCGGACGGGCCGGGCCCCGAGACGATGCCTCAATCCCGCCCCATCAGGGCGTTGAGGACGAGCATCTCGAGCTGTTCGTACTGATGTTGTGCGCGGAAGTGCTCGACCTTGGATACGTCGACGGAGCGGACGACGTCGAGGAGGCGGAGGAACATGGTCTTGGAGTGGGCGAGGTGGAACATCGACTCCTCGACGACGGTGGTGCGCATCGCCTTGACGTCGAGGCCGATGCAGGCGCCATCGCGGCCATAACCGTTCTTCTCCAGGGTCCAGACCTGGTCGAAGGCGCGGCGGAGGTCGGCGGAGCCGAAGACCTTGTCCTGGTCGTACTTCAGGCCGTTCTGGTCGTTCAGGTGGACGCTCCAGAGCTTGCCGTGATACAGGGCAAAGGCCATGTCGTCGGCCGGGTCGAGGCCGGCGAGGATCGAGTGGGCGCTCTCGATCAGGACGCCCGAGCGGGCCGGGTCGGCCGACTTGTAGCACATGCCGATCATGTGGCCGACCGTGGGCAAGTACGCCTGGTCCATCGGCTCGTTGGGCTTGGCCTCGCCGAGGATCCGGATGTCCTTGTCGTGCTCCAGGATCGCATTCCATGCGTCCATGATCCGGCCGACTGCGGTGACGGCGTCCTTGGCCTCGCGGATGTACGTGCCCTCGCGGGCGAGCCAGAGGACATAGTTGCGGGTGCCGATCTCGCGCGCGATGTCGACGGCGCGGCGGCAGCGGTCGAGGGCATAGCGGCGATCGGCGGGGCTGTTCGAGGTGAAGGCGCCGTCGATCGTGCGGGGGTCCTCCCAGAGCCGCGGCGCGACGAACTCGGCGACGAGCCCCTCGCCGTCGAGCATCGACTTGACGGCGGCGACGCCCTTCCTGGTGCTCGGCGGGTCGAGGTCGGCGGGGACGATGTCGTCGTCGTGGAACTGGACGGCGTCGAAGCCGAGTTCCTTGTAGGCGCGGAGCTTCCGGGCGAAGTCCAGCTCCTTGCGGACCGGCGGGCCGAACGGGTCGGCGCCGGTGCTGATGTTCCAGGGGCCGAACGAGAACCGATAGACGGTCGGGGCGGCGTCGGGCATGATGGGGGCAGCTCCTGCGAGTCGGGGGCGGCGCGGCGGGCCCCGATCGGGTCGGGGCGACCGGCGCCGCCAAGAGTACAACGCCCGACCCGGCGGCGGAAGGCCCGTGGTCGTCGGAGGGGGACGGGTCGATGCGGATCAGTCACCTGCTGTTCCTCGTCGGGGTCGTCGCCATCGGCCTGGCCGTCGGCCGCGAGCGCGTCGGCCAGGTCTTCCTCGTCTTCTTCCTGACCGGCGTCGGCGAGGTGATCCTCGGCACCACGGCCATCATGAACCTGTTCAAGTCCGTCGGCGCCATCGGCCGCGCCGAGACCCCCTCGGCCTACATCGAGGCCATCGCCGCGACCGCCCTGATCCTCGCCGTCGCCACCGCCACCATGTGCGGCCTGCTCGTCCTCGGCGGCACCGTGCTGCGGTCGCTGGCCGTGTGACCGCGGCCATCACCCTATCTCAATGCCAAATCTCCAATGACAAAGAATCATTACATCCCGGAATTGTTCCCCCGCCGCTGGCTGCCGGCCGACGCGGACCTGACGGCCCGCGACCGGATCGAGCCGTGGTACCGCCGGCTCCTCGACCGGCCGATCGATTCGCCGGAGGAGCTGGAGGCGTGGCTGCTGGACGCCGGCGAGCTGAACGGGGCGGTGTCGCAGGAGGGGGTGAGGCGCTACATCGCGATGACGTGCCAGACCGACGACCCGGCCCGCGAGGCGGCGCACCTGGAGTTCGTCCGCGAGATCGAGCCGACGCTCAAGCCGCTCCAGAACGCGTTGCGGTCGAAGTACCTCGACTCGCCCCACCGCGCCGCCTTGCCGGCCGAGAGCTACCGCGTCTTCGACCGCGCCCAGGAGAACCGTCGCGCCCTCTTCCGCGAGGCCAACATCCCGCGCGAGACGGCCCTGGCCGAGCTCGAGCAGCAGTACCAGAAGCTCATCGGCGCCCAGACCGTCACCTTCCGCGATCGCGAGTACACCCCCGCCCAGATGGCGCCGTTCCTCGAGGAGACCGACCGGGCCCTCCGCCAGCAGGCCTGGGAGCTCGTCGCCGCCCGCCGGCTCGACGACCGCGAGGCCCTCGACGACCTCTTCGACCGGATGCTGTCGCTCCGCGTCGAGGTGGCGCGCGAGGCCGGCTTCGACGATTACGTCGCCTACGCCTTCCGCAACCGCGAGCGGTTCGACTACACCATCGACGACACCCTCGCCTTCCAGCGCGCGATCGAAACGGTCGTCGTCCCGCTGGCCCGTCGGCTCCAGGAAAGCCGGCGCGCGGCCCTCGGCGTCGAGTCGCTCCGCCCCTGGGACCTGGCCGTCGACCCGCTCGGCCGGCCGCCGTTGCGTCCATTCCAGGCCGCCGACCAGCTCGCCGAGGGGGTCGAGGCGATCTTCGACGACGTCGACCCCGAGCTCGGCGCCCAGTTCGGCTTCCTCCGCGGGCACGGCCTGCTCGACCTGGCCAACCGCAAGGGGAAGGCCCCCGGCGGCTACCAGACGACCCTCGAGGACGACCGCCTGCCGTTCATCTTCATGAACGCCGTCGGCATCGACGGCGACCTCCGCACCCTCCTGCACGAGGGCGGCCACGCCTTCCACGCCCTCGCCAGCCGCGGCCAGCCCCTCGCCGCCTATCGCGAGGCGCCCATCGAATTCTGCGAGGTCGCCTCGATGAGCATGGAGCTGCTCGGCGCCCGCAAGCTCGAACGGTTCTACGACGACGCCGACGCCGACCGCTCGTATCGCCAGCTCCTGGAGGGGATCGTCCTGATCCTCCCCTGGATCGCCACCGTCGACGCCTTCCAGCACTGGCTCTACAACCACCCCGGCCACTCCCGCGCCGACCGCCGCGCCGCCTGGGACGACCTGCTCGACCGCTTCGGCGTCGTCGTCGACTGGTCGGGCCACGAGGAGGCGCGATCGCACTCGTGGCACCGCCAGTTGCACATCTTCTTGTATCCATTTTATTACGTCGAATACGGCATCGCTCAGCTCGGCGCCCTCCAGGTCTGGCGGCGGTCGCTGGCCGATCGCGCGGGGGCGGTGGCGGCCTATCGTCGGGCGCTGGCACTCGGGGGCTCGCGGCCGTTGCCCGAGCTGTTCGAGGCCGCGGGCGTGCGGTTCGACTTCGGCGCGGCGACCCTCGCCCCGCTGATGGACGCCATCGGCGACGAGCTTGCGGCGCTGGGCTCGTGAGGGTCCTGGGCGCCGACGCCCTCGATCCTCAGGGATTGAGTCCGATGTGCCGTAGCAGCTCGGGGAGCCGGATGGGCTTGCCGAGCAGGGCGTCGGGCTGGAGGGCGCGGACTAGCCTCAGGCGGTCGGGGTCGTGGGAGCCGGTGGTGACGACGACCCGGATGGGCAGGCCGTAATCGCGGACCCGGCGGAGCACGAGGCCACCGTCGCCGTCGGGGAGCATCAGGTCGAGGATCACCCAGTGGGGCCGCGCGTCGAGGGCGGCGAGTCCCTCGGCCAGGGTCGCGGCCACCGCCACGAGGAAGCCCTTGCGCTCGAGGATCGCGCGCAGGGCGCGGGCGGTCGTCGGGTCGTCTTCGACGAGCAGGATGCTCGGCCGCGACAGCTCAGGCGACGACGTTCCGGGGCCTGCCGAGGTGCCCGTTTTGGCCGGGCTCGACGACGGGGGAATCGGCCCCGTCGTCGGCCGCGGCCTCGACGTCGGCGATGGCGACGGTGAATCGGCTCCCCCGCCCAGGCTGGCTCTCGACCGTGATCTCGGCGCCGATCTGCTGGGCCAGCCGACGGGCGATCGACAGGCCGAGCCCGAACCCCTTGCGGCGGTCCCGCTCGTCGTTGCGGACCTGGAAGAACTCATCGAAGAGCAACTCCCTATGCTCCGGCGCGATGCCCACGCCCGTGTCCTCGACGTGGACGACCGCGCCAGGCCCCGCTCGCTCGGCCACGACCCGGACTCCACCCGTCTCGGTGAACTTCAGGCCGTTGTGGATCAGGTTCAGGAGGATGCGCAGCAGCTTGATCCGGTCGGCGACGACGACCAGGCCCGGCGGCGCCGTCGCCGAGAGCCCCAAGGCCTTCGCGTCGGCGAACGCCCGCGACCGCTCGACCGCCTCGCGGAGCAGCTCGCCCAGGTCGAACCGGGTCGAGCGGTTCCGCTCCTCCGACCCGTCGAGCCGGCCGATCTCGAGGAAGCTGTCGAGCAGCTCCGCGGTCGCCAGCGCGCCGGCCCGGATCTCGGCCAGCGACGCCCGCAATTCCCGCTCGTCCCCCTCCGACGCCAGAATCTCGGCCAGCTCGACCTGGAGCACCAGGCCGTTGAGCGGCGTCCGGAGGTCGTGGCTGATCGCGTTGAGGAAGTGGGTCTTGCGCCGCGACTCGGCCCGCGACTGCTCCAGGTCCACGGCGAGCCGCTCGGTCTGCTCCAGCGAGTTGTAGATGACCTTCAGGCCGCGCGCGCCCCAGGCGTATCGCCACGTGTAGAAGGCGAGCACCACGAGGAAGCCGTCGTAGAGCCGCCAGGCGGGCCAGAACATCTTGATCGGGATGAACAGGTAGCCGCAGATGCCGCAGAACACGAAGATGTTCCGCATGTCGCCCAGCGCCGTCTTCGCCGGTCCGTTGGCCAGCCGCCGCTGGTTGGTCCACCAATGCAGCGCGATCAGGACGTAGCCGGTCGCGACGGTCAGGTCCAGCGCCACTGTCGCCGCGATCCAGCCCCAATCGCGGTTCATGCAGTGGAGGAGATCCATGTAGTTGAACGCGCCGTGGCCATGTTGGCTCCGGCCCCCGGCGAACCAGGCCAGGACGTTCCACAAGGATTCCATTCGTCCGATCCCACGGGGGACGCGGCCAAACGCGCGAGGGTCCCGACCCGGAGAATACCGGGGCGATCCTCGCCTTATCTTACGCGATGGTTCGCGCCCGTGCAATTGAATGCATCGCCAGATCGCCTGCCCGGCGGCGGCGGGCCAGGATCAGCGCCGCGGGCGCCGCCGCGACAGCGAGGGACGAGAGGATGGCCCAGGCACCCAGTCCGGTCGGCCGGTAGCGGAGGGCCACCTTCGTCCGCCCCGACCCGGTCAAGAGAATCCCCTGGAGGCCGAAATCGACGGTCGAGGTCGGCCGCTCCGGGCCGTCGTCGAGCCGGGCCGTCCAGCCGGGGTAGGCCATCCGGTTGACGACCAGCACGGCCGTGCCGTCGTGGTCGACGAGCCCGACGTCGTCGCGCCACGACACGATCCGCGCCGTCCGCGCCGGCGGGCCGGGGATGTCCCGGGGGGCCGTCGCGGCGGCGAACCAGGCCTCGTCGGCATCGACGGCACGCTCGAGGCCGCGGAGGAGGTCGGTCGCGGCGTAGGCGACCCGGACCTGTCGCGCGACGCGGACCCTCGGCAAGGCCCCCGCGGACCGCGTGACCCGCCAGGTCCGCGCCGATGGCTCGCCGGTCGGCAGGTAGACGAGGCGATCGAGGTCGGGGTCGGGGCCTTCGTAGAGGAGGGTGGCCTCACGGTCGAGCACCCGGCTGTCCCAGACCCCGTGCGTCACGCCAAGCCGACGGAGCCAGGTCGAGCGCGTGTAGGCGGCCTCGGGCCCGCGGCCGATCCGCTGGACCTTGGCCGCCTCGAGCGGCTTGTAAGGCGGGTTCGGCAGTCGGAAGCCGAAATAGGGCGCGGCCGGGACGAACCCCGCCCGGACCGGCAGGTCATCGAGTTGGCCGCCGATGAGCCCGACGTCCTTCTCGCGGGCCAACGCCCGGAACACGGGGCTCTCCGTCGGCCAGGGGCGCGACCACCCCCAACGGGTCGTCCCCCGATGATAGAGCGTCCCCAGCTCGAGCGCCGTCAGCACCAGCAACGCCCACGGGCCGACCCTCCCGCGCCTCCACGCCAGCACCGCCGCGAGGCCGATCGCCCACGCGATCGCCCCTTCGCCGAGCGCGGACCAGAGCCTCGCGCCGGCCAGTACCGCCCTGTATCGCACCGAGCCGCAGTAGGCGACGGCCGCGACGGCCGCGACGAGTGCGAGCAGCAGGGCGACGGCCATTGCCGTGGGCTGTGATCGCTTTTCCATCAAACGATCCAATCCCCGGCCGGCGAGCAGTGCGAGGCCCAGGCTGCACCAGAGTGTGTAACGCGCCGGGCATCGGAAGTGGCCGAAGCCGGGCAGGAGGGCCAGGTTCGCGAAGCCGGGGCGCGACCAGAAGGGCAAGGTCGCCAGGGCGAAGGCGACCGGCACGACGACCGCCCAGGGCCGGAGCGCGCGGTCGCGGCCCATCGAAGTCAGGCCGACCGCGGCGAGGATCAGGGGGATCGTGCCGACATAGAAGCACGCCTCATAACGCGTCGTGTCGAGTCGGACCCAGTATGGGCCCTCCGGGCCCCCGGGGAGGCCGGCGAAGAGGCGAGGGAAGAAGAGCTCGGGCCAGTGCGACGGCGGGTAGGCGTACGAGGCCAGCTCGCCCGGCGATCGCGCGGCCATGCCGGCGACCTCGGCCAGTTCCCACGTCGGCCCGAGCTGCATCGCCGCCATCGCCGCGCCCCAGGCCAGGGCGATCGCCAGGGCGAGCCCGCGCCGCGCGGGGCGGCGATCGACCAGGCAGCGCCACGCCCCCGTCGACAGCACGACCCCGGCCGTCCAACCCTGGAGCTGGAAGTGGCCGAGCGTCAACGAAACGCCGAACCCCGCGGCCAGGAGCACGAGCCACGCCAGCCGCGCCGAGGCCAGGTAACGCTCGGCCGCGAGCAACATCAGTGGGATATACACGATGACATGATAAAACGGCTCGTGGCTCGAATGGATCGCCTGGAAGCCGCAGAGCGCGAACGAGACGGCGGCGAGGCCCGAGCCCCAAGGGCCGACGCCGAGGGTCCGGGCGTAGGCGAAGGTCGTGGCGACGAGGAGCAGGTAGTGCAGGCCCATCGCGAGCCGATAGGCGTGGGTCACGCCGAGGACGCGATAGAGCGCGAGGTTCGGCGGGTAGAGGGCGGCGACGTGGCTCTCGGCGACCAGCGGCATGCCGACGCCGAAGCGGTCGCTCCAGAAGGGGAGGCGGCCCGCGCGCAGGGCGCGGGCGAGCTCCTGCTTGATCGGCCGGTAGAGCCGGTCGGGGTCGCCGCCGACGGGCTCGAAGCCGACGAGCAGGCCGGCCAGCGGCGCCGCGACGGCCAGCATCGCCACGATCCACGGAGCCCAGCGCCGGGCCATCGTCGCTCCTCCGCCGTCAGCCGGCCGGCGCGGCTGCCGAGTGGATGGGGGGGTCGGTCGGCAGGGGCTGCTCGGGGTCGAGGACGACGCGGCAGAGGAGGATCAGCTCGTCGTCCTCCTTGAGCGGGCCGGCCTCGCCGCCGACGGGGTTGAGGATCATCTCCTCGCCGCGCATGATGCCGACCAGCAGCGCCGAGCGGCGGTCGTCGCGGTGGCGGAGGAACATGCCCGAGATCTCGACGAAGTCGCGGCCGACGAGCTCCCGCGGCAGGGGCATCAGGAACATCTCGTTGGCGTCGTGGCCGACGGTCAAGAGTTCCTGGTAGACGCGGGTCATGCCGTGGAACAAGGCCGTGCGGGCGAGCAGGCGGAGGCCCAGCTCGTCCGACGAGATGATCTCGTCGGCGCCCGCCTTGCGGAGGTGGTGGCGGTTGTTCGGGTTGCGGCACTCGACGGCGACGTTCGGCTGCCGTTCGCCGCGGCAGATGTTGCGGATGGCGACGCAGGTCAGGATCGACTTGCCGTCGGCGTACTCCCCCTGGCGGTCGTCGGTCAGGACGACGACCGAGTGGGCGTTGGGGACCTTGGCGCGGCGGAGCGTCACCTCGCTGGTCGGGTCGCCCTTGACGATGTAGACGTCGTTGAACGCCGGCTCGTCCTGCTTGTCGGGCAGCTCGATCGCGTCCGGCGAGTCGTGGACGATGACGACCGGGCGCTTGTCCTTGATGATCTTGCTGTGGACCTCGCGGATCCACTGGAGCCCGCGCGGGGCCCAGTTGCAGAGGACCAGGTGTTCGTCCATCTCGAAATTGCTCACCTCGCGTCTCCGCAGTTGCCGCTCGACGAAGATCGACGCGACCGTCCCGGTGAACAGGCCGACGAGGCCGACCCCGGTGCCGAGCAGGATCATCGCCACGAATCGGCCGACGGCCGTCTTGGGCGAGCCCTCCGGCCCGGCGAAGAGCATCACCCAGACGCTCCAGAACGACTCGGCCCACGTGTTGAATGCCTCGTTGCCCCCCCGCTCGGCCAGGTGGATCACCGTGGCGCCGGCGACCCAGGCGACGACCAGCACCACGCCGATCCGGACCAGTTGGTTCCGGTTCCAACGCGCCAGGGCGTCGACGATCGCCTCGCGCGCCGCCCCTCGGCGGGACCTCAGGAGGCGGAAGTATCGCCGTCGGCGCTGCATGATGGGCAAGGGCATGGGCCTCGCGGTCTCAGGGCCGTCGCGCGGCGGCGGTCGCGGCGGTCGTCGCCGACGGCGGCAACACCTCTAGCAGGATCGGTGCCGACGCGAAGGATCGGGTGGCGTCGATCACCGGCCGGCCGTTGCCGCCGCGCGCCTCGCCGAGCAATTCCAGCCGCGCCGATGCGTAGAACGGCCGCGCGCCGGCCCTGGCCCTCGGGTCGGCGTACAGGACGACGGCCCGCTCGACCTGGACCTCGGTCACGAGCACGCCGTTCAGGCCGATGTCGAGAACGCGGACGTCGGCCGGCAAGTTCCGCACGTCGATCGGCACCCGCCCCGAGAGCCCGCCGGCACGATCGACCTTGAAGGTGAACGACACCTTCTCGCCCGGCCGGATCGCGACCCGAGCCGGCTTCGCCTCGACCTTCAGCTCCGGCGCCGGCGTGACCGCGACCCAGCCCCCGCGCGGGCCGCCGGGGTCATATTCGTGGCGGATCGGCCCCGCTTCGGCCACCACGCGCCACGAGGGAGGCGAGGTCGCCGGCGCGTCGGGGTCGGCCGACAGCACGAAATCGGCCGACGTCGCGCCGGGCGCGATCCGCGCGGTGGTCGCGGTGATGCCCGGCGGCAAGGATTCGGCCCGTACGTCCACGGCGCCGTCGAAGCCGTCGCGCCGCACGATCGTCGCGGTGACGATCGCCGCGCCGCCGCGCGGCACGTTCGGGTCGTCGGTGCTGAGGCTGAGGGTGAAGTCGGGCCGGGGCCTTCGCACCACGAGATGATACGCGAATTCGTCGCCCCCGAGCCCGCGCACGTCCTCGACGCGGACGAGATAACGGCCGTCGGCCGGCGGGTCGAACTCGACGAGCGAATCCTTGCCCAGGCCGGGCCCGCCGTCGTCGTTGCGATAGTAAAGCGTGACCGGGGGGACGCCACCCGGCGGGAAGGTCGCGCCGGGGGGGTGGACCTCGACCTTGTAGAGCGGCTGCGAGAACGGATGCTGCTCCGGGGTCGTGCCGAGGTAGGCGACCCGCTCGCCGGAGTTGAACCGGGCGAACCCCTGGCCCTCGAAGACCGCGTCGTCATCGGGGTTCCTCGGCAGCTCGGCGAGCCGCATCAGCTCGCGGCCGGCGAGCAGGAAGTCGCCGACGGCCAGCTCCTTCCAGTCCACCAGTCGGATGTTCCGGCCCATCGAACCGTGATCGCGGAAGGCGATCGTCGTCTCGGCGACCGGCCTCAGGACCGCCCTCGGCAGCGGCTTCCCGTCGGCGTCGAGCACCTCGATCACCGGGTCGATCGGCGACCCGAGCCGCCGGCCGAAGACTTCAACAATCCGTCGCTCATGCTTCTTGGCCTCGAACGCATAGAAATCGACATCCCCCGACCGTTCGATGAATCCCGAGACCCCGCCCGGCACTTCGATCGACAGCGCCTCGGAGGGCTGGTCCTGGCCTCCACCCTCCTCGGCCTGCGGCCCCTCGACGACGACCACCTTCGGCATCGGACCGGCCCAGTGCGACCCGGTTGCGGAGGGTTGAGCACTCAGGAGTTCACCCGGCGCGGCGGTGGCCGGCGCAGTGACCCCCGCGAACGGGGTTCCTTCCGCCAGCCCACCAAAGAAGGAGACGTTCGCCGATTCTCCGGCACGGATCGCCAGCGGCAACCACCACGACGCCATCGGCGTCTTGCCGGCCTGGATGCGATAGTCATGGTTCGTCGACCCGCCCGCCTCGGCATCGGCGACGCGGAGGGTCCAGTCGCCGTCGCGCGGGGCCTGGAACCGGAGGATCGGCTCGTCGCCCGCCCCGGTCGCCTCGGCGACGACCCGGCCGCGGTCGTCGAGCACGGAGAGGGTCGCGTCGAGCGCGGAGCCGTTCGATCGGGTCGTCGCCTCGAAGACGATCACCTCGCCCGCCTTCGCCGCGAACTGGAAATGATCCACGTCCCCCGGCTTGTCGATGGCGCCGACGAGGGTCGCGGGCAACGAGACCGGTTTGCCTCCGGCCTCGGCGACCTCGGGATAGGCCGACACGGCGAACGGTTGCGAGGGCGGCACGCCCAGCGGGGTCCGGACCCGGAGCCGGTGGACGCCGACGCTCACCCCGGGGGCGATCGTCACCTCGATCTTGACATGATCGGGCTCGTCCTTCTCGTTCGGGAGGATCGTCGCCGTCAGGCCCGGCTCGTCGAAGACGACGAAATCGGCCCGGCCGACCCCGCGGCCGCGGAGGTCCACGCGGACCGTCGTCCCCCTCGATCCTCCGCGCGGCGACGGCCGTTCGAGCGTCGCGCTCCGGGCCGGCGCGGGCCGTCCATCCTTGGAGGTATTCTCATTTCTCGGAGCATCTCGAAGGGTCGCGACGGCCTTGCGCGAGGCCGGATCGAAGAGCGCCAAGGAACCATCATATCGGCCGACGGCGAGCCGCTTGTTGTCGGGGGCGACCGCCACGGCTTGCGGCCAGTCGGGCTGGTCACTGATCGCGGCGATGGGCTCGAGCGTGGCCAGGTCCCACGCCTTCACGTCCCTGTCCTCACCGCTCGAGTAGAGTGTCTTGCTGTCCGGCGCGACGACCAGTCGCACCACCGCGGCATCGTGTGCGAACACCGAGCGCACGAGCTCGGCCGACTCGCCCCGCAGGGACCACGCGCGGATCGACCGATCGACGCCGCCAGCCACCACAAGCCGGCCGTCCGGGCCGAACGCGACCGCGTAGAGCTCCGCCGTCGCGCCCGAGAGCGTGACGAGCCGTTTGCCCGTGGCCACGTCCCAGACCTTCGCCGTCCGGTCGCCCGAGGCCGATACCAGCGTCTTACCGTCGGGCGCGAAGGCGACGGCGTAGACGGCGTCGGTGTGCTCCTTGAGCGTCCTCAATTCCTTGCCCGCGTCGAGGTCCCAGAGCTTGACGAGCCGGTCGTAGCTCGCGGTGGCGAGCGTCTTGCCGTCGGGCGCCAGGTCGGCGGCGAGGATGGCATCGGCGTGACCGCGGAGCTGGAGTGTGCGGGCCTTCGTCGCCAGGTCCCAGGCCGTGATCGCCCCGAACATCCCCGGCCGTCCCCCCGCGGCGACGACGCGCTTGCCGTCCGTCGTGAACCGGACAGCGTTGATCGCGCCGAGGTGTCCCTCGAACATGTGGACAAGTCGATTCGTCCCCGCGTCGAACAGCAGCAGCTTCCCCCCCTGCCCCGCGGCGATCGCCTTGCCGTCGGGCGCGAAGGCGACCGCGACGATCGGCTCGGCCACCGTCGCCGTGAGGCGGACCTTCGGCAGGTCCGCGAGAGGGTCGACCAGCTCCGCCAGCCGCGCCGACTCGGCCGGCCCGTCGAACATCGCCCCCCCCTTGACCCAGCGCTCGATGACGGCGATCTCCGCGTCGCTCAGCGGCGGCAGCTTGTAGGGCATCCTCGGCTGCGCATCGGCCCGGATCGACTCGACGAGCGCGCTCGCGTCCGGGTCGCCCGCGACGAGGATCTCGGCGCCGCTGGCCGTCCCGCCCTTCTTCAGGAGCTCGAACGTGGCCATGTTCAGGCCGTTCTTCGCCTTCTCCTCGTTGTGGCAGCCCAGGCACTTCTTGACGAGGATCGGCGCCACGTCCTTCCGGAACCGGACCGTCGGCCCGTCGGCCGGCAGGGCGAGCGCGAGCACCAAGGCGGGGAAGGTCATCGGGGCCTCGCGTCGGGGAAGGGCGAATCTCCGCGGTCTCGCCATGTCCTCAGTGATTGAAGAGGAACTCTTTACCCGTCAGGACGCCCCAGTACACGTCCTCGATCGCCTGCCGGCGGCTCGCCTTGGCCTTGGCGGGGTCGGCCTCGCCGGCGTTGGCGTCGGCGAGGATGGCGAGCAGGCGGGCGCGGTCGGCCGGGGTGGGGTGGCGGGAGAGGGCGGAACGGTAGAGCCGGTCGAGGATGTTGGCGTCGTCGAGCCCGGCGGCGATCGCGCGGGCGACGGCGCCGGAGTCGGCGCGGAGCTTGTCGTTGAGCGTCGGGCCGTTGGCCAGGTGCAGGGCCTGGGCGACGGACGGCTCGGCCGAGCGCTCGCACGAGCAGGTCGCCTCGCGCTCGGGACGGCCGAAGGCGTCGAGGAAGGTGCTGGCGACCTTGGCGTCCGGCAGTTGCAAGCTCCGCCAGCCGGCGGGATACCCGTTGAACGGCGTCGGCACGCCGGTCACCCGCGCGAGCGCGTCGAGAAGGACCTCCGCCGGCAGTCGCTTCACCGGGTAATGGCTGAGGAACTTCGCGTCCGACTCGTTGCCGGGCAACGGCACGCTCGACCGCGCATAAGCGGCCGAATTCATGATCGTGCGGATCAGGTGCTTGACCGAGCGGCCGTGCGCGCGGAAGTCGGCGACGAGCCAGTCGAGCAACGCCTCGTCGCTCGGCGGGTTGGTGGCGCGGAGGTCGTCCTCGGGGTCGATCAGGCCGCGGCCGAAGAAGTTCCGCCAGACGCGGTTGACGATCGCGCGGTCGAAGTAGGGGTTCTCCGGCCGTGCCAGCCAGTCGGCGAAGGCCGCGCGGCGGTCGCCGCGGGCGTCGAGCGGCAACGCGGTCCCGTCGAGCGGCTGAGGCGGCAGGACCTTGCCGGTGCGCGGGTGGCGGACGTCCCCCTCGACGTCGGCGACGACCACCACGTCGCCGGCCGTCGCACCGTCCTTCAGCTTCACACGGGCAAACAGGTTCGCCATGCCATAATATTGATCTTGTGTCCACTTTTCGAGCGGGTGGTTGTGGCAGCGGGCGCAGGTCAGGGAGAGGCCGAGGAACGCCATGCTCGCGTTCTCGGTCAGGTCGATCGGGTCGCGGTGCAGGACGAAGTAATTCGCGGCGCCGTCGCGGAGGGTCGACCCCCTGGCGGTGACGATCGCGCGGGCGAAGGCGTCCCACGGCATGTCCTCGGCGACGGCGCGGCGGACGAAGCGGTAGAACGACCACATCGCCGGCGCCGGCAGCTTGCGCGAGGAGATCAACAACAGGTCGGACCACTTGTAGGCCCAGTAATCCACGTATTCCTCGCTGTCCAACAGCCGATCGACGAGCTTCGCCCGCTTCTCGGGGTCCTTGTCGGCGGCGAAGGCGTCGACGGCCTCGGCCGGCGGCAGGGTGCCGGTCGCATCGAGGGAGGCGCGGCGGAGGAAGGCGTCGTCCCCCGCGTCGGGCGACGGCGGGATGCGGAGGCGCGCGAGCTTGGCGAGGTTCCTGTCGTCGATCGGGTTGCGCCGGGGGGCATTGGCATAGATGCCTGGATCGATTTGCGCGTCGAACGGCGCGGTGACGGTCGCGCGGTCGACGAGGCTGGCGAACCAGACGGTGACGGCCCCCTCTCCGTGGCCGGAGACGCGGACGAGGCCGTCGTCGTCGACCTTGGCGACGGAGTCGTCGGTGCTCGCGAACTTCGCCCAGCGGGTGACGTCGGCGGTGCGGCCTTCGGAGTCGGTGGCGAGGACCAGGAGGCGCTGGGTCGCGCCGGGGGCGAGCGTGACGGCGCGGGGCAGGACCTCGACCTTGACATATCTCGGGTCGCCGGCCTTCGGGCCCGGCGCGCCGGCGGCGATCCACTCCGCCAGGACCCGATATTCGGCCGAGTCGGGGGCGAGCCGGTCGCCGCCGCCGTGAGCGAGGGCCCCGGTCGGCTTGAGCAACAACAGGCTCTCGGCCGGCCGTGCCCGGTCGATCCGGCGGCCGAGGGCCTGTCGCGTCAGCACGTCGTAATCGATCTCCGGCCCATAACCCCTCAAGGTGAGCCGGAAGCCGTTCTTGCCCGCCGCGGCGCCGTGGCAGGCGCCCGAGTTGCAACCCGCCCTGGTCAGGACCGCCTCGACGTGGTTCCGGAAGCTCCAGGGCCGCGTCTCGCCGTGCCCTTCGACCGTGATGGCCGCCCGAGCCACGACCCGGCCGCCGATCGTCGCGGTCAGGGTGGTCGACCCGTCCCGCTTCGGGACCACGACGCCCCCCTCCACCGCCGCGATGCTCGCGTCCTCGACGGCCAGCGTCGCCTCGGCCGTCCGGTCGCCGACGAGCATCCCCCCCGCGCCCGCCTCGACGAGGAACCGCTGCGACGCCCTCGGCCCGGACAGCACCGCAGACCCGGGCAAGAGCACATAGGACCCCTCGTCCGCGCGGACGTCCGCGAGCGGGACGAGCAAGAGGGCGACGAGGACGATCGGCCTGGGCATGGGGCTGGGCTCGGTGGTTGGGTGAAGAGAAGCGGGGTCCACCACGAAGGCACGAAGGACACAAAGGAAGAAAGTTTTCTAATATATTTTAGTTTTTCTTCCTTTGTGTCCTTCGTGCCTTCGTGGTGGACCCCGCTTCATCTTCTCAGAACAGCTCTCCGATCGGTTCCACCCCGTGGTCCACCAGGCGGAGCGGGCGCGACTGGGGGCCCGGCAGCTCGGTGTCGGGGGGGATGCCGAGGCCGTGATAGACGGTCGCGGCGATCTCGGCGGGGGTGACGGGGCGGTCCGCGGGGGCGGAGCCGGTCGCGTCGGAGGCGCCGACGGCCTGGCCGCCGCGGATCGGCCCGCCGGCGAAGAGCGAGGTCCAGCAGGCGGGATGGTGGTCCCGGCCGCCCGCGG
>DASZMJ010000459.1:0-4496 GCA_035551935.1 Isosphaeraceae bacterium | reverse complement strand
GCACGAGTGGTTCGGCCTCGAAGCCGGGCAGGAGAGCCCCTACATGCTCCTGGTCGCGCCGGTGCGCGAGGAGCACCGGGTCCCCATCGATCCCGATCAATTGAAGACGATGGAGGACGACCCCGACCTCCGCCGCCGCGTCAACGTCGTCCGCTCGACGATCCCGGCCGTGACCCACGTCGACTACAGCGCACGGCTCCAGACCGTCGACGAGCGGCGCAATCCCGCGCTCCACGGCCTGCTCCGCGCCTTCCACCATCGCACGGGCTGCCCGGTGCTGGTGAACACGAGCTTCAACGTCCGCGGCGAGCCGATCGTCTGCACGCCCGAGGATGCCTACCGCTGCTTCCGCGCGACCGAGATGGATGTCTTGGTTTTGGAAGACACCGTCCTCGTCAAGGACGAGGCCGCCCGCGCCACCGACGAGGCCGCGCGCAAGGAATACCTGGCCCAGTTCCAGCTCGATTGAGGCCATTGGCAAGAAGGGCTATTCGTGCGAGGATAGCGACCGGGGGGAGATCACGAATGAATACGATGAGTCTATCGTTACCTGACGACATGAAGGCGTTCGTCGAGGCCCGGATGGCGGCGGACGGCTACGTCTCGGCCGACGAGTACGTGCAGGCACTGATCCGCGAGGACCAGAAGCGACAGGCCAAGCAGGCGCTGGAGGCCAAGCTGCTCGAAGGGTTGCAAGGCCCCGCCGTCGAGATGACCGGCGAGGATTGGGATTCCATCATGCAGGAGGCCGCCTCGCGGCATGCCCGCGACGAAGCCCGGGCATGAGCCGCGTCATCCGCCGCCTCGCGGCCCGTCAGGATCTGGTGGATATCGCTTACCACTACATCAGCCGGGGCAGCCCGACGACGGCCCAGCGGTTTCGCGGTCAGGCCGAAACCTTGTTCCGCCAACTGGCCGACATGCCGGGCCTGGGGACATCCTACGATCCCGATCATCCGGCTTTGGCCGAGCTCCGGTTCCTGCCCATCACGCGATTCAAGAATCATCTGGTTTTCTACCGCCCCATCGCCGGCGGCATTGAAGTCGTTCGCGTGCTGCACGGCGCGCGCGACATCCACGCCATCCTGGCCGAGGAATTCGGCATCGACGGCGATCCCGATGGGGCGGAGTAATTCCGCCAGAGGACGACCAAAGTCATGCGCTGGTCCGACATCCCCTTCTCGCCGCAGCCCCGGATGCTCCGCCAGTTCGCCGGCCTCTGGCTGGCGTTCTTCGGCGGCATGGCGGCGTGGCAGGGATTGATGAGAGGGCGGGTCGGGGTCGCCGTGGCGCTCGCTATTCTGGCCGTCGTGATCGGCGGCCTCGGCCTGGTCCGCCCCCGGCTCATCCGGCCGATCTTCGTCGGCTGGATGGTCCTCGCCTTCCCGATCGGCTGGATGGTCTCGCTCGTGCTGCTCGGCCTGGTCTACTACGGCCTGTTCCTGCCGATCGGCCTGGTCTTCCGGCTCGTCGGCCGCGACGCCTTGCAGCTCCGCCCCCGGCCGGACGCGACGACTTACTGGACCTCGCGCCCCGAAGTGGCCGACGTCCGCCGCTATTTCCGCCAGTTCTGACGCGAGGTCCCCATGAGCCAGCCGCCCGCCAACGACTTCGAGAAGGCCGCCGCCGAACAGCCCGGCGAGAGCCTGGTCGCCGAATTCCTCGACTTCCTCCGCCACAACAAGAAGTGGTGGCTCCTGCCGATCGTGGCGATCCTGCTGTTGCTCGGCGTGCTCATCCTCCTCTCGACCACCGCCGCGGCGCCGTTCATTTACACGCTGTTCTGACCCGGCGGTCGAGGGTCAGTTCGGTCTCGGCACGTGCTGCGACAGCCCATCTCCGGCCGGGCGCCCGATCGTGTCCGGACCGACCCACGACCCGGTTCCGGCATGAAGCACGAGCCGGCTGCCCGGCCGTTCGATTTGCCCAACCGGGAAATTCTGCGGGAACGGCGAAAGTTCCCCCGCCCTCCGGGTCGATATCAAGACCGGGGCGATCCGGCATGAGTCGGGATCGCCCCGCACCCGGGGTCCGCATCGATCCCGGGGCGCTCTCGCTCCCTCGATCCGCACCATCGAACCCACACCCCGGAGCATCGCCCGATGAGCGGGCTCGTCGTGAAGGCCGCCGTGCTGTTCGCCTGGACCCGCGCCCTCGGGGCGATCGGCCGGCGTGCGGGGCCTCGGCGGGTCGGGCTGCTGCTGGGGCTGCCGAGCACGACGGCCGCGGCGCTGGTGGCCTGTGCGCGGGAGAGCGGATCGGGGGCGGCGGTCGTCATGGCCGACGCCGGGCTGCTCGGGCTGGCCGCGGCGGTCGCGCTGCCGGCGGCTTATGCCCACGCGGCGGGCCGGGGGCATCGGATGGGCCGGGCCCTGGCGGCGGCCCTGGCGTGCTACGCGGCCGTGGCCGCGGGGCTCGGGGGGCTGCCGGAGGTCGGGACGATCGGGCGGATGGCGATCGCCGCCGCGGCGATCGTGGCCGCCGACCGGCGGGCGGGCCGCCGGGGATCGGCCGCGATCGAGGCGCCGAGGGCCGCCCGGTCGAGGTGGGGTGCCCTGCCGGGGGCGCTGGCGCCGGCCGTGTGCCTGATGCTGGTGACGACCCTCCGCGAATCGGCCGGGGCCGCCTGGGCGGGGCTGCTGACGCCGTTCCCGGCGGCGACGCTGGCGCTGCTCGTCGCGACCCACGCCGAGGCCGGGCCGGCCGCCGCGTGCCGGGTGGCCGCCGCCGTCCCGCGCGGGAGCTTCGGGACGCTCGCTTTTCTCGCGGCCTTCCGGTCGCTGGCGACGTCGCTCGGGCCGGGCTGGGCCGCGGCCTGGGGGATCGCCGCGGCCGTCGCCGCGCTGCTGGCCGTCGGGGCGATCACGGGCGGGGCATCGGCCTCGCGATCCGTGGGGCCTCGACGGGGATGGGGATCGGGACTAGCTCGGCGAATCCGAGGAACCGCGCGAATCGCCATTGCCGCTGGCGGGCGTACCAATCCTGCCGCGCCCGGTCTCTCGTGCGTCGTGTCCTGGTCGCGTCCACGGCAGGCCTCCCCCCGATGTCGAGTCATCCGGCGGCCGACCCGATCGCCGCCCTCTTCTATTACATTGCCAAACATCGGAGGGTTCGGACGCGATCCCGACAAAATCTCCCGGACCCGGCGCGGCCCGCCGATCGGCCTACGGCTTGTCGATGAGGACCTCGGTCGCCTTGATGACGGCCTTGACCTGGTCGCCGGCCTTGAGGCCGAGCGCCTCGGCCGAGCCCCGGGTGATCGCGGACACGATCTCGACGCCGGCGACGTCCATGACGACCTCGGCCATCACGTTGCCGAGCGTGACCGACGTGACCGTCGCCGGGAGCTGGTTGCGGGCGCTGAGCATCGGGAGGGGCTCCGTGGGGATTCGATGGAGGGACGCCCCGACCAGTCTGCCGACGGCGAGCCGACGCCGCCAGGGCGGTCCGGTCTTCGTAGGGTCCGCTGTGCGGACGTCTTTGGTCGATGGCCTCCCATCGAAGACGTCCGCACAGCGGACCCTACGGAAGGCCGTGACGCCGGACCCCTTTACCGGGGCGGGGCGCGTGCCCTAGTCTCACGGGTCGGGGGCCGGCGCCGGCCCCGGTCCGAGGGCGCGGGGCGAGGCCATGGGATTAGCGGTCGTGACCGGCGGCGCGGGCTTCATCGGGTCGCACCTGGTCGAGGCCCTGCTCGCCGAAGGGCGGCCCGTGCGCGTCGTCGACAACCTGGCGACCGGATATCGGGCGAACCTCGCGCACCTGGAAGACCGCTACGAGTGGCTGGAGGGGGACCTCGCCTCGTTCGAGGTCGCGCAACGTGCCGTGGAGGGGGCACATCACGTCTTCCACCAGGCGGCGATCCCCAGCGTGCCCCGGTCGGTCCGCGAGCCGATCGAGTCGCACGAGGCCGGGGCGACGGCGACGCTCAACGTCCTCGAGGCGGCACGCCGCGCCGGTGTCCGGCGGGTGATGTTCGCCGCGTCGAGCAGCGCCTACGGCGATGCCGAGGAGCTGCCGAAGCACGAAGGGATGCTCCCGAAGCCCCTGAGCCCCTATGCCGCGGCCAAGCTCGCCGGCGAGCACTACGTGCGCGTCTACGCGCGGACGATGGGGCTCGACGGCGTGAGCCTCCGCTACTTCAACGTCTTCGGCCCGCGGCAGGACCCCTCCAGCCCGTACAGCGGCGTGATCTCGGCGTTCGTCGCGCGGATGTCCCGGGGCGAGCGGCCGACCATTTACGGCGACGGGACGCAGACCCGCGACTTCACCTACGTGGCGAACGTCGTCGCGGCGAACCTGCTGGCCATGAAGGCCGATGTCTCCCTGCTCGGCGAGGCGTACAACGTCGGCACCGGGGGCCGCGTGAGCCTGCTCGACCTGGTGGCGGGCCTGAACGCGATCCTCGGCACGGCGCTCGAGCCGGAGTTCCTGCCGGCGCGGACAGGGGACGTGGCGCACTCGCAGGCGAGCCTGGAGCGGATCGCGGCAGCCCT
>DASZMJ010000458.1:0-2070 GCA_035551935.1 Isosphaeraceae bacterium | reverse complement strand
GTCTCGATGTAGCCGCGCTTCGAGACCCGGATCAGCTCGGCGCAGACGAAGAGGGGGTCGCGGACGTCCTCCAGGGTGTGCGAGCAGATCGAGAAGTCGAAGAACCTGTCGGGGAAGGGCCAGGGCGTGTGTTCGCAGATGTCGCGCTGAACCCACGTCGCGGCCCGGAAGTGCTCGCGATCGCCCCCCTGAGAGCCGGGCAGGCCGACGGTCGCATAATAACCGCGGCTCTCGAAGGGCTCGCTGTCGAGGACCCAGTCGGCGCGGTTGAACGGGCAGGCCCAGCCGCCGACGTCGATCGAGCACGCGGTCGTCGGGGCCGATCCGGGCGAGGACTTCGTCGACGTGGAGCATCGCGCGAGACTTCCTGTCGAGGAGAGGGGCGCGCGGCCGCGCGCGGTCCCGGGCCGGTCATCCATCCGTTGCCGGCCTCTATAACCGCCTTCGGAAAAACGGACAAGGCCGGATCATCCGCTCGAATCTAAGGAACCTGCCGCTCGCCCGTGTTAGTCTAGGAGCCGTTCGCACTTCGCGCACCCGTTTCACGTCGGAGACATCGTCGTGTCGCACCACAGGATCTGGGGACTCGCGCTTCTCGGGCTGGCCCTGGCGACGCTCCCGGGGCCGGGGGCCGAGGTGACGGGCGGGCGCAAGGCGGTCGAGCCGGTGGCGCCGCCCTTGCCGGGTGAGGTCGTCGGCGCGATGCAGGAGTCGCGGTTCGACGACGCGATCAAGGGGCTCGACGCGTTCGCCAACGACCCGAAGACGAAGGACGACGGCAAGGCCTACGCCGCGCTCGTCGGCGGGGTGGCGCGGCGGCTCGCCGGCAAGCTCGACGAGGCGAGGGCCGTCCTCACGGCCGCCATCGCCGCCGCGCCGAAGGGGCGTTGGGCGGCGAAATTGAGGTCCGAGCTGGCGGCCGTCGAGGTCGCCTCGGGTCACTTCGACCGGGCCGAGAAGATCGCCGAGGCCGAGGCCGAAACCTTGCTCGACGACGGCCGGAAGGACCGGCTCGCCGCCGTCTTCCGGTCGTTCGCGGGCCGACTGCTGAACCCCGAGAGCCCGACCGTCCCCGCCGACCCCGAGGGCGCGCACGCCCTCTTCGAGCAAGGCCGGAACCTCGCCAAGGGGGCCGCGATCCGCGCCGAGCTGCTCGTGGCGATGGCCCGCGCCAGCAAGGCCGCGAACAACCCGGGCCGCGCGATCGGCGAGTTTCAAGCCTACCTGAGCGAGTACCCCAAAGGGGCCGACCGGGCCGCCGCGCGGTTCGAGCTGGGCGAGGCCCAGTTCTCCGCCGGCCAGCCGAACCCGGCACGGACGACCTGGCTCGACCTGGCGCGCGACCTGGAGAAGGTGGATACGAAAGAGGCGCAAGACCTCCGCGCCAGGGCGCTTTATGGGGTCGCCCGGACCTACGGGATGCCCCCGCAAGACGACACGAGCCTGAACCTCGGCGTCGCCGCCCTGCGACGGCTCGTCGAGGCGTACCCGGGGCACCCCCTGGCGGTCCGGGCTTCCTATCAGATCGGCGCGGCGTACCTGGCGCGGGGCAAGAGCCAGGAGGCGCTCCGCGCCCTCTCGGGGTTCGTCGAGGACGCCGGCAAGGACGAGGGCGACGACGCCCGCAAGGTCCGCGCCGAGCTGGTCATGGCCGCGCAGTTCCAGACCGGCCAGATCCTCCAGGGGCAGGAGAAGTTCGCCGAGGCGATCGCCGCCTGGCAAAAGTACCTCGCCCGGTTCCCCAACGGGCCGCAGTCGGCCGACGCCCAGCGCGCCGTGCTCGACACCCGCCTGTTGATCGCTTCCGACCTCCTCCGCCGCGAGCGCTACGCCGAGGCGCGCGCGGCCTGGCAGGCGTTCGCCGCCGAGAACCCGCTCGACGGCCGGGTGCCGCAAGTCCTCTTCGAGGTCGGCGAGAGCTTCGTCCCCGAGAAGAAGTATGACGACGCCGTCGCCGCCTGGGAGGCGCTCGCCGCCAAGTTCCCGGGCACCGAGCCCGCCGCGCACGGTCTCTTCCTGATCGCCTCGCTGTTCGAGAACGAGAAGGGAGACCCGTCCGCGGCGATCGAC
>DASZMJ010000457.1:0-1620 GCA_035551935.1 Isosphaeraceae bacterium | reverse complement strand
CCTTGAGCGCCGTCGACGGGACGAGCACCGCCTTGCCCTCGGTCGCGCCGGCGACCCGTTCGCGGTAGACCTCGGCGTCGTTGACGGTGACGACCAGGTCGTACCGGTCCTCGGCGGCTTGCGCCTTGCCGTAATAGGCGGCGAGGGCGGCGAGCGCCGGGCCCTTCGCCTTGTACGGCTGCCAGCCGAACTCCTGGCGGTGCGCGAGGAGCCATTCGGAGGCGGCGGTCAGCTCGGCGGCCTGCGGGCGGGCCTTCGCGTAGGCGAGGGCGACCAGCGCGGTCGTCTCGGCCGTGCTCCGGCTCCAGGGGGAGACGCCCGCGCCGCCCCAGAACTTCCGCGGCCGGTCGCCCGGCGCGGCGTTCTCGGTCTTCGCGCGGGGGCCGAGGATGTCGAGGATCTCCCCGGCGAGCGGGGCGCGGTCGAGGTTCACGAAGGTCAGCGCCAGATAGGCGAGAGCGGCGTCGGAGAGCCCCTGGCGGAGCCGGTTCAGGCTGTTCGCGTTCTCGAAGTTGGCCTTGCCGCGGGTGCTCAGGGCGTGCAGGACCAGGGCCCGCGTCTCGTGGTCGCCGGCGCCGACCCTGGCGTATTCCTGGGTCAGGTAACCGGCGGCCCTGTCGAGCGCCTTCGGGTCGGTGAGCAGGCCGAGCGGCTCGGCCGAGGCGAGCGCCCAGACGACCCGGGCCGAGGTCATCCGGTCGCTCTTGTGCGCGAAGTTCGGGGCCGTCCGGACGCCGCCGACCCAGGGCCAGCCGCCGTCCTCGCCTTGCAGCGCCGTCAATTCCGAGACCAGGCCGCGGACCCGGTCCGTGAGCCGCGACGCCTCGGGGGCGGCCGAGCCGCCGCGCGTGGACCGCAAATAAGCCAGGGCCGAGGTCGCCGCCAGGAGGTCGGAGGCGCGGTCGGCGGTCGTCGACGGCGGCCTCGGGAAGCTGCACGCCGAGGCCAGGACGTCGAACGAGAAGCCGTCGCGGCCGACGGCCAGCTCGATCAGGAGCCGTCGCAACGTCGGCGAGACGACCACGAGCATCTCGGGGTTCTCATAGGCACGGCCGGCGGGGAGGCCGACGAACACGGTCGCGTCGTCGGACGACGTCCCCGAGGCCGACGCGAACGCCTGCACGCCCCAGGGCCGCACGGGCACCTCGACCACCATCTCGTCCTTCTTCTCGCCGGCCTCCGCTGAGAGGGAGAGCCGGACGGTTTCGCCGTCGGGGACCTCGAAGGGGTCGAAGAGGATCTCGTCGACGCCGTCGGCCTTGACCTCGATCGGCTTCGGGAAGACCTGGTCGCGGTCGCCGGCGTAGGCGGAGAGCTTGACCTTGATCGTCCCGACAACGCCGGTGTGGTGGACGACCGCGACGAACCGGGGCTTGTCGCCCTGTGTGAGTGCGGCGGGGACCTTGAGGTCGACGAAGAAGTCCTTGCGGACGGTCAGGGCGGCCGAGGTCTGGCCGACGAGGGTGTCGGACCCGGTGACGCCGCGGGCGGAGAAGCGGTACTCGGAGAGGGCCATCGGCGCGCGGAAGGTGACCCGCGCCTTGCCGTCCTTGCCGGTCACGACGGACGGGTTCCAGTACACCGTCTCCACGAACCGCTCGCGGGGGAGGGCGTTTGACC
>DASZMJ010000456.1:0-34457 GCA_035551935.1 Isosphaeraceae bacterium | reverse complement strand
GCGATCGGCGGCGGGCCATCGGCGAGGAACGCGTCGAGGCCAGGCGGCAAGGGGGTCGCGTCGCGCTCGTCGTAGAGCGGGAAGTCGGTCAGGACCACGTTCGCGGGCCAATCGGGTTGCGGCGGGCCGAACCAGGGCGGGAAGAGGCCGAGGATCAGCCGCGGCGAGTCACGCCAGCGGCGGAAGAGGTCGCGGCCCGACGGCGGCAGGCCGATCTCGGCGCGGAGGGCGTCGAGCGCGGGGGCATAGAGCGGGTCGACGATGCGACGATAGATCAGGTCGAACAGCGGCTTCTTGAGCCATCGCGGCCAGCCGCAGACCATCCCGAGCCGGGGATAGACCGGCGTCTCGTAGTCGCTGTGGAAGACGCTCGGCTGGAGGTGCACGGTCGCCATCGGCAGGCCCAGCTTCTCCTGCGACAGCCGCACGCCGAAGGCCAGGGTCCCCGCCACCGCGACCATCGCGCCGGGCTCGTAGATCCGCTCGATCGCCTCGAACGAGCGCCGCGCGTGCTCGGCGGTCATGCGGGCGACCGTCTGGAAGGCCTTCATCGGGTCCCAGAGGTCCGGGTCGCGCAGGCCCTCCTCGAAGAGGCTCGCCTCCCCCAGGGAGACCATCTCGAACCCCCGGCCGCGCACGAGCGGGCCGAAATACTCGTTGATCAGGAACGTCACCCGATGCCCCCGCGCCCGCAACGCCTGCCCCAGGCCCACGAACGGATGGACGTCGCCGTGACTGCCGACCGGTATCAACAAGACGTGCATCGACATGCCCCCCCTGGACCCGTCGACGTGACTTCGTGAAAGTTATCACAAAGTCGCCGTCGCGTCCAGTGGCCCGGCGATCACCCGGGGGCGATCGCCCCGTTGCCCGGGGCGATCGTTCACGCCGGCGCGTGGCGACCGGGGGAAGTGCGCTCGACGCAGCCGCCGCCGCCGGGGAGCATCTTCGAGGGGCTACAGCGGCCCTCGGGGTTGAACGCGGCGCGGAGGGAGACCATCGCGGCGAGGTCCTCGGGCCCGAACAACTTGGGCATGAACTCGAGCTTCTCGATGCCGATGCCGTGCTCGCCCGTCACGCTGCCGCCGACGGCGATGCACTCGTCGAGGATCTCGTGGCTCGCCTGCAAGACCCGCTCGACCTGCGCGGGATCGCGTTCATCGAAGAGGAGGATCGGGTGGATATTCCCGTCGCCGGCGTGGAAGACGTTGGCGATCCGGAGGCCGTGGCGCTCGCCGATCCTGGTGATGGTGCGGAGGATGTGCGGCAGCTTGGTGCGGGGGACGACGCCGTCCTGGGTGCAGTAGCTGGCGGCCAGCCGGCCGATGGCGCCGAAGGCGGACTTGCGGCTCTTCCAGATCGCGACGTACTCGGGCTCCTTGCGCGTCCGCCAGGCGATCGACCGCGCGACCGAGCCGCCGCGGCCGCGGACGATCGCCGCGATCGCCTCGGCCTGGCGGTCGAGGCCGGCGTCGAGGCCGTCGACCTCGATGATCAGGATCGCGCCGGCGTCGGTCGGGAAGCCGAAGCCGAACGCCTGCTCGACGGCGTTGATCATGAGCGTGTCGAGCATCTCCAGGGCCGCCGGCACGATCCCCGCCGCGATGATGTCCGAGACCGTCTCCGTCGCCGCGTCGACGCCGTCGAAGACCCCGAGCAAGGTCCGGCCCGCCTCGGGGTCGCGCGTGAGGGCGACGGTGACCTCGGTCACGACGCCGAACGTCCCCTCGTTGCCGACGATCAGGCCGGTCAGGTCGTACCCGGGCAGGTCCTCGGCCGTGCCGCCGGCGCGGACGACCGACCCATCGGGCAGGACCAATTCGACCCCGAGGACGTGGTTGACCGTCACCCCGTACTTGAGCGTGTGCGGCCCGCCCGAGTTCGTGGCCACGTTGCCGCCGATGGTGCACGCCCCCTGGCTCGACGGGTCGGGCGCGTAGTGGAAGCCGGTCCCTTCCAGGGATTTCGTCAGCCAGACGTTGACCACCCCCGGCTCGACCTGGGCATAGCGGTCGCGCGTGTTGATCTCGAGGATCCGCTTCATCCTCGTCAGGCAGATCATCACCCCGCCGCCGATCGCCAGCGTCCCGCCCGCCAGGCTCGTCCCGGCGCCCCTCGGGACGAACGGAACATCATATTTGTTGCAGAGCTTGACGACCTCGACGACCTGTTCTTTTTTCGTCGGGAAGACCACCACGTCCGGCACGTTCTTCGAGATGACGTAGCCGTCGCACTCGTAGACGATCATCTCGTCCTTGTGATGGATCAGGCCCTCCGGCCCGAGGACCTTGGTCAGGTCGGCGACCAGTCCCCTCGCGTCCGTCTTCGCCGCCGCCGTCGCCGCCGTCATCACGCGCCTCGTTACTCGAACGTCTTGCCGCGGGGACCCCTTTCGACAGCCTACCAGACGCCCCGCCCGGGCCGCCACGGCAAGGCCGCGCGAGAGGACGGCGCCGGCTGCCGCCCGGGGCGACGAATCGGCGGGGTTTTTCCGTGCGATCCCGACGTGACTCCGGCATGATGATGTTCGAAAGAGAGGGATATCGCGAGCGGGGTTCACCGATGACGACGCCGGGAGACGAGGATCACGTGTCGGGGCGCGTGCCGACGGACGGGGCCGGCTCGACACCGCCGCTGTCGACGCTGGCCGGCCCCTTCGCGGTGCCGGGGGTGGCGTTGCGCGACGAGGACGGCCTCAGCACGGCGGCGCCGCCGTCCGGCGCCGGGTCGGATCGGAAGACTCGCACCATCCGGCCCCTCGAGGCGCCGACGACCGCGGCGGAAGGGGCCGGGGCGAGGGTGACCTCGCTGCGCTACGAGCTGCTCGACGAGCTGGGGCGTGGCGGCATGGGCCTGGTCGTCCGCGCGCGCGACCGCGACCTCGGCCGCGACGTCGCGTTGAAGGTCCTGCTCGAATCGCGACGCGACGATCCCGAGCTGGTGCGGCGGTTCGTCGAGGAGGCGCAGATCTGCGGCCAGCTCCAGCACCCGGGCGTCGTCCCGGTGCACGAGCTGGGCACTCTGGCCGACCGCCGGCCGTATTTCACGATGCGGTTGGTCAAGGGCGAGACCCTCTCGGCCTTGCTCCGGGCCCGCCCCGACCCCGGCCACGACCGGCCGCGGCTCCTGGGGATCTTGGAGGCGGCCTGCCAGACGGTGGCCTACGCGCACGCCCGCGGGGTCATCCATCGCGACCTCAAGCCCGCCAACGTGATGGTCGGCGCCTTCGGCGTGGTGCAGGTCATGGACTGGGGCCTGGCGAAGGTGTTGACGCGCGACGGCGACGCCGTCGCGGCGCCCGAGGCCGCGGCCGACCTCAGCGTCATCATGACCGACCGGGGCGACTCGGGTGAGCACGCCTCGCGGGCCGGCGCGGTGATGGGCACGCCCGCCTACATGGCCCCCGAGCAGGCCCGCGGCGAGGTCCACCTCGTGGACGAGCGGGCCGACGTCTTCGGCCTGGGGGCGATCCTCTGCGACTTCCTGACCGGCGCGCCGGCGTTCGTCGGCCGCTCGACCGCCGAGGTGCACCGCAAGGCCGCCCTCGGCGACGTCGCCGACGCCCTGGCCCGGCTGGCTTCCTGCGACGCCGACCCCGAGCTCCTCTCCCTCGCCCGCGACTGCCTCGCCCCCGAGCGCGACGACCGGCCGCGCGACGCCGGGGCCGTCGCCGGGCGGATGACGGCGTACCTGGCCGGCGTCCAGGACCGGCTCCGCGCCGCCGAGATCGAGCGTGCCGCGGCCCAGGCCCGGGCCGAGGAGGAGGTCACGCGCCGTGCCCTGGCCGATTCGCTCGCCCAAGAGGCCCGCGCCCGCGCCGCCAGCGAGGCCCGGCGGCGGCGCGCCACGGTCGGCCTGGCCGCGTCGATCCTCGCCCTCGTCGTCCTCGGCGGCGGTGGCGGGGCCTATCTGCTCCAGCAGCGCCGCGTCCGGCAGCTCCGCGTCAACCTGGCCTTCGACGAGGTCGGGCGGCTCCGCGACCTCGCCGCCCGCGATCCGGACGGCGACGTCTCCAAGTGGCACGATGCCCAGGACTCCCTGAGGCACGTCGACGACCTCCTCGCCGGCCTCGCCGACGCCCGGGTCCGCGCCCGGTTCGACGCCCTCTCGCGCGAGCTCGCCGCGGCGACCGCGGCCGCCGAGGCCGACCGCAGCCTGATCGACGAGCTCGACGAGATCCGCACCGCCGACTTCGAGGAAGGCCGGAGGGACCGGGCCGACGTCGACTACGTGGCGACCTTCCGCGCGGCCGGCCTCGACGCCGATCGTCGGGGCCCGGAGTCCGTAGGCTCGGCGATCGCGCGGCGGCCGCCGGGGGTGGCGCTCGCGATCGCCTCGGCCCTCGACGATTGGTCGCGCCTCCGCCGCGACCTGCACCGTCCCGCGGTCGAGTGGAGGCGGCCGCTGGCGGCGGCGCGGGCGGCCGACCCCGACCCGTGGCGGCGCGGCCTGCGCGACGCCCTCGAGCGCGGGGACTTGGCAGCCCTCCGCCACCTCGCCGACGGCGCCGGCCTCGACCGCCAACCGTCGGCCAGCCTCGTCCTGCTCGGCCTGAGCCTGGACGCGTTGAGGGACCACTCGCGGGCGCAAGCCGTCCTGAACGCGGCGGTCCGGGCCCACCCTGCCGACTTCTGGGCCCACCGGGCCCTCGCGGCGATCGGCCACGATGCGGAGCCGCCGCGGTACGAAGAGGCGTTGCGCCACCTCACCGCGACGCTGGCCCTGCGGCCGAACTCTCCGGCGTCGCACGCCCGATTCGGCGACGTGCTGCGACACCTGGGCCGGCCGGCCGAGGCGGTCGCCGAGCACAGGGAGGCGCTGCGGCTCCGGCCCGACAACCCCGCGGCGCACAACGGCCTCGGCCTCGCGTTGGACGGCCTGGGCCGGCCGGCCGAGGCGGTCGCCGAGTTCAAGGAGGCGCTGCGACTGCGCCCCGAGTACCCGGAGGTGCACAACAACCTCGGCAACGCGCTGGGCAACCTGGGCAAGCCGGCCGAGGCGGTCGTCGAATACGAGGAGGCGCTGCGGCTCCGGCCCGACAACCCGGGAGCGCGCTACAACCTCGGCAACTCGCTCCAGGCCCTGGGCAAGTCGGCCGAGGCGGTCGCCGAGTTCAAGGAGGCGCTGCGGCTGCGCCCCGAGTACCCCGAGGCCCACGTCCACCTCGGGCTCGCGTTCAAGGACCTCGGCCGGCACGCCGAGGCGGTCGCCGCATATAAGGAGGCGCTCCGGCTGCGCCCCGAACTCCCCCAGGCGCATGCCAACCTCGGCGTCTCCCTCTACCAACTCGGCGACACGGCGGGGGCGAGCGCCGAGTTCCGCCGGGCCCGGGAACTGGTCGAACCCAACTCGCCAATGGCGACGAGCCTGAACGACCTGATCCGACGGACCGAGCTGGAGGGCGCCGTGATGGACCGGCTGCCGGCCGGCCTCCCCGGCCTGTTCCGCCGGGCCGAGGCCCAGGCGAGGCTGGTCGCACGGCTACCGGGGGTGCTCCGCGGCGACGACCGGCCCAAGAATGACGCCGAGGCGGTCGCCTTCGCCTCGCTCGCCGCCAAGAACGGCCTGCACGTCGCCGCGACGCGTCTCTACGAGTCGACCTTCGCGGCCGATCCGAAGTTCGCCGAGGACCTGGCCGCCGGCCACCGCCACGACGCCGCCCGCGCCGCGGCCCGGGCCGGCTGCGGCCCGGGGAAGGACAAGCCCCCCCCCGACGAAGCCTCGCGCGCGCGGTTGCGGAAGCAGGCCCTCGATTGGCTCAAGGCCGACCTCCAGGGCTGGCGACGCAGCCCCACGGCCGGGCCGAAGGGTGTGGCGCAGGCCCTTCGCCGATGGCAGGCCGAGCCCGACCTCGCCGGCCTCCGCGACGCGGATGCGCTGGCCAGGCTCCCCGAGGACGAACGGCGCGCCTGCCGCGCCCTCTGGGACGACGTCGCCGCCACGCTTAAGGCCGTCGGTGATGCGCCGAAGGCCGTGGGGGCGGGGCCTTGACCGGCCGGGCGACTCACCGGAATGATCCTTTCGGTCGCCGTTACCGAACTCGGAGAATCCCCGGACGCCCCTCTCGCCGAGGCAGAGCGCGTGCTGGGGGTCCGAATCGAGAAGCATACGATCACGCCGGATGTGCATTCGTTGACGGTCAATGCGCCGGTCGCGGGCCGCAACCCGAGGTCGAACCGCGAACCGGTCACGAACCACGATGAGGAAGACGTCGGCGAGGCCCTCCACGCCTTGCGGTCCCAGGGGCCGTGGCGGAATGCGAGGGGACGAGAAGAGTCGTGCGCTGGAGGCACAAACTCTACGACTGGCTCGACCCGGGGAACAAGCCGGCGGCCTCCCCTGTCCGAGGCCGCGCGATCGCGTTACTATCGGATCGCGACGGTGTGACACGATCCTCGGCGATCCCCGGCCCGCCAGAAGGCCGATGATATCATCGATGGAACATGCGATCTCTCAGGGCGACGGCCCGTGACGTCGCGGAAAGGACGGGAGGCGATGACGCCATCGGGGATCAAGCGGCTGCTGGGCGAGAACAAGCTTGTGCGGGTCTTCTCGACCGGGCAACTGATGGGCCCGAAGCTCGTCGAGATGGTGGCCCTCGGCGGCGGCTTCGACGCCTTCTGGCTCGACCACGAGCATTCCGGCGTGACCCTGGAGGCCGTCGCGCAGACCGTCCGCGCGGTCCGGGCGGCGGGGCTGGATAGCTTCGTCCGGATGGCGGCGACCGACTATGCCTCGGTGATGCGTTTCCTCGAGGTCGGCGCCGGCGGGATCATGGCGGCGCACGTGCGGTCGGCCGAGGAGGCCGAGCGGGTCGTGGGCTTTGTCAAGTTCCCGCCGCGAGGGCGTCGCGGGCTCAACGGCAGCAACCGCGACGGCGATTTCGGCCGGATTCCCCACCCGGAATACGTCGAGATGTGCAACCGCGAGACGTTCGTCGCCATCCAGATCGAGAACGCCGAGGGGCTCGCCGACGTCGAGGCCATCGCCCGCGTCCCCGACGTCGACCTGCTGTTCATCGGGCCGGCCGACCTCAGCTCGTCGCTCGGGATCGTCGGCCAGTACGACCACCCCAAGCTCCGCGCCGCCATCGACCGGATCATCGCCGCGGCCGACGCCGCCGGGGTCGCCTGGGGCATCGTGCCGATCGGCCGCGAGTACACCCGCGAGCTCGTCCGCCGCGGTTGTCGCATGCTGGAGCTGGGCAGCGACATCGGCACGATCTGGCGCGGGCTGGAGGCGTTCCGGGACGGCATGGCCGAGTTGTTGCCGGCTTGAGCCCGCGATCCGGGATCAGAAATCGCGGGCGAAGCCGGCGGTCCAGCCGCCGTCGACGGTCAGGATGTGGCCGTTCATGTAGCTGTTCTCGGGGTCGGCGAGGAACAGCGCGGCCACGGCGATCTCGTCGACCTCGGCGGGGCGGCCGAGCGGGACGTGGTCGAGCATGCGACGGACGGAGTCGTGGAAGAGGCCGCCTTCGCCGTAGAAGAGCTGGCGGGTGCCGTCGGTCAGGGTCGAGCCGGGCGCGATCCCGTTGACGAGGATGCCGTGGGGTCCCAGCTCCAGGGCCATCGCCTTCGTGAGGTTCACGACGCCCGCCTTCGCGGCCACGAACGCGCACTGGAGCCGCAACGGGACCAGGCCGACGATCGAGGCGATGTTGATGATGCGCCCGGAACGCTGGGCGCGCATGGCGCGGGCCGCGAACCGGCTGACCTCGTAGAGGCCGGTCAGGTCCACCGACAGCAGCCGGTCCCATTCCGATCGCGGGAACTCGTCGATCGGCACGCGATGGGCCATCGTGTTCACGCCGGCGTTGTTGACGACGATGTCGAGCCGGCCGTGGGCCGAGATGATCCCGTCGACGACCGCCTCGGCCTCCTCGCCCCGCGTGACGTCCAGCTTCCGCCACGAGGCTCCCGCGATCGCCGAGGCGGCCTCGCGGGCGCCGGCCTCATCGACGTCCGAATAGACGACCGTGGCGCCGTTGGCCGCAAGGCGGTCGGCGATCGCCCGACCGATCCCGCGCGCGGCGCCCGTCACCAGGGCGACCTTGCCCGCCAAGTCGCAGCGCATCGGCGTGCCTCCTCAGGTGAGCAGCCAGGGCCCGGGGTTCTCGATCCGGCGGCCGACGTCCTGGAGGAACCGGGACGCCGGGGCGCCGTCGACGATCCGATGGTCGAACGTCAGGCTCAATGTGAGCCGATCGCGCCCCTCGACACGTTCTCCGACCATCACCGGTGCCCGCGCGATCCGACCCAGGCCGAGGATGGCGCACTCGGGGAGGTTGATGATCGGCGTGAACGCCTCGACCCCGAAGGCGCCGAGGTTGGTGATCGTGAACGTCCCTCCTTGCATCTCGGCCGCCGCGAGCCGGCCGTCGCGGGCGCGGGGGATGAGGTCGCACGAGCGCTCGGCGATCTGGCGGAGCCCAAGGCCGTCCGCACCGCGGATCACCGGCACGAGCAGGCCGCCCTCCGTGTCGACCGCGATCCCGATACTCACCTCGGCCGCCAGCTCGATCCGATCATTCTCCCAGCGCGCATTCAGCGAGGGGTGATCGCGCAGCGCCAGGGCCGTCAGCTTGACGACGAAATCGGTGTAGCTCGGCACCTGGCCTGCGTTCGTCGCGCGGAACTGCCCGCGGAGGTTGACGAGGTTTGTCGCGTCGACCGTGGTCGTCAGCGTCACCGGCGCCGTCTCGGTGTGGCTCGCGACCATCCGCGCGGCGATCGTCCGGCGCGTGGAACGGATCGGGATCGACCCCGCGGTCGCACCGTCCTGGGCCGCCGCGAGGACGTCGGCCTTGCGGATACGCCCGGAACGGCCGCCGCCGCGGAGCGTCGTCCAGTCGATGTTCAGCTCGCGCGCGATCCGACGTGCCAGGGGCGATGACCGGGGCCGATCGCGGACGACCGCCCTGGGCACCGGGGCCGCGGCCGCGACGACCGCGGGAACGACGCGGATCGCCGACGGGACGGGTGCGGACGACGGAGGGCCCTCGCCGGCTCGGAGCAGGGCGCCGATCGCGGCACCGACGGGCACGACGGCGCCTGGCGCCGGGCCGTTGGGGTCGATCCAGACGATGCCGTCCTCGACGGCCTCGATCTCCTGGGCGGCCTTCTCGCCCTCCAGGCTGAAGAGCGGCTCGCCCGCGCGGACGGCCTCGCCGTCGCGGCGGAGCCAGCCGAGGAAGATGCCTTCCTCCATGTTCCAGCCGAGGCGGGGGATGTGGATCGCGACGGGCATGGGAAAGCATCTCCGTGCGCGTTCACTCGGCGACGAGGTCGCGGACCGCCCGCGCGATGGCGGCGACGTCGGGGACCACGGCCGCTTCGAGCGGTGGGCTGTAGGGCGTCGGCGTGTGGAGGCCGTTGAGGCGTCGGATCGGCGCGTCGAGGTCGTCGAACCCCGCGTCGGCCACGCGCGCGGCGACCTCGGCGCCGAGGCCGAACGGGGCGAACGCCTCGTCGACGATCAGGAGCCGGCCGGTCTTGCGGACCGAGGCGAGGATCGTCTCGACGTCCAGCGGCGCGACGGTCCTCGGGTCGATCAGCTCGATCGAGATCCCCTCGCGGTCGAGGATGGCGCCGGCCTCGAGGCAACGATGGACCATCAGGGCCAGCGCCACCACGGTGACGTCGGCCCCCGCGCGGACGACGGCCGCCTTGCCGAACTCGATCTCGTACGGGCCCTCGGGCACCGGCCCCTTGAGCGCGAGCACCTCGCGATGTTCGAGGAAGAGCACGGGGTCGTCCGACGTCAACGCCCGCGCCAGCAGCCCCTTGGCGTCGGCGGGCGTCGAGGGGACGACGACGCGGAGCCCGGGGAAGTGGGCATACATCGGGTAGTAATTGCCCGAGTGGTGCGTCGCCGCCGAGTGGCCGATTCCGATGCAGCCGCGGAGCAGGACGGGCATCTTGAGCCGCCCGCTGCTCATGTATTGCATCTTGGCGACCTGGTTGAGGATCTCGCCGACGCCGTCGAGGACGAAGTCGGCGAACATGAAGTCGACCACGGGCCGGGCCCCGGTCATGGCCGCGCCGCAGGCCAGGCCGACGAACCCGCGCTCGGCGATCGGCGTGTCGCGGAGCCGGACCGGGCCGAAGCGGTCGAACAGGCCGGTCGTCGTCGCGAAGTTGCCCCCGCGCCGGCCGATCCCCTCGCCCAGGACGAAGATCCTCGGGTCCGCCTCCATCGCCGCCGTCAGCGCCTCCAAAGTCGCCTTCATGAACGACAGCTCGCGCCCGTTGGCGGCGGGGGGATCGGGAGGCGTTGGCCCGGGTGTCGCGTAGATATGATCGGAGGCCGTGGACGGCTCGGGCCAGGGGCTCGACTCGGCGAACCGGAGGGCCTCGGCGACCGCGGCCTCGACCTCCTCGTCGATCGCCAGGCATTGCGCCTCGGTCAGCAGCCCCTCGGCGATCGCACGGTCGCGGAGGCGACGGATCGGGCAGCGGGCCTTCCACTGCTCGACCTCGTCGCGGGTCCGATAGGTGTAATCGCCCATCCCCTCGGCGTGGGGGCGGGTCCGGTACGTCTTGCACTCGATCAAGGTGGGGCCACCGCCCGATCGGGCGCGGTCGATCGCCGCGCGGGCGGCCTCGGCGACGGCGAGGACGTCGTTGCCGTCGACCTCGACCCCGGGCAGGCCGTAGCCCGCGGCGCGGCCGGCGACGCTCGGGTTGCCGCTGGCCTCGCGGAACGGGACCTCGGTGGCGAAGCCGTTGTTCTCGCAGACGAACAGCACCGGGAGCTTCCAGATGCTGGCCAGGTTGAGCCCCTCGTGGAAGGCGCCGTTGTTGACCGCGCCGTCGCCGAAGAAGGCGACGGCCACGCGATCCGTGCCCAGCAAGGTCGCGCCGTAGCCAGCGCCGGCCGCCTGGAGGATGCAGGGGCCGACGATGCCGCTGGTCCCCATCAGGCCGACCTCGGGGGCGAAGAGGTGCATGCTGCCCCCCCGCCCGCGCGAGCAGCCCGTCGAGCGGCCGAACAGCTCGGCGGCCAGCGCGCGCGGCTCGACCCCCTTGGCCAAGGCGTGGCCGTGGCCCCGGTGGGTGCTGAAGACCGGGTCGTCGGGCCGGAGGTGCGCGCCGACGCCCGCGGCGATCGCCTCCTGGCCGACGTAGGTGTGGCAGGCGCCGTGGATCAGGCCCCGCGCGTGGGCCCGCGCCAGGTGCTCCTCGCAACGGCGGATCGTCTGCATGACCCGGTACAGGGCCTCGATCTCGCCGGCCGTCCGGGCCGATCGTCCCGTCTGCGTCGCCGTCGCCATCGGTCGGGCACCCCGGGCATCCGGATGGATCAGTCCGCCTCGGCCACGACCGGGTTGGTCAGCGCGCCGATGCCCTCGATCTCGATCGTGACCGTGTCGCCGGCCTTGAGGAAGACCGGCGGCTTCCGCGCGGCACCGACGCCGTGGGGCGTGCCGGTCAGGATCACCGTGCCGGGCAACAGCAAGGTGCTGCCGCTGAGGAACTCGATCAGGGTCGGCACGTCGAAGATCATGTCGTCGGTGGACCAGTCCTGCATGACCTCGCCGTTGAGGATCGTGCGGATCTTGAGGGCGTTGGGGTTCGGGATCTCGTCGGTCGTGACCAGGCACGGCCCCATCGGCGCGAAGGTGGCGAACGTCTTGCCGCGGCACCACTGCGAGCCGCCCTTCTTCATCTGCCAGTCGCGGGCGCTGACGTCGTTGGCACAGGTGTAGCCGAGGACATATTCGAGCGCGTCGGCGCGGCGGACGTTCTTGCAGGGCTTGCCGATGACGACCGCCAGCTCGCACTCGTAATCGACCGCGTCGCTGGCCAAGCGGGTCGGCAGGAGGATCGGGTCGCCCGGGTTCTGGAGGGCGCCGCCGTTCTTCATGAACAGGACGGGCCACTCGGGGATCGCCTGCTTCCCTTCCTCGGCGTGCCGTCGGTAATTCAGGCCGATGCAGAGGATGTCGGCGGGCACGATCGGCGCGAGCAGCTTGTCGACCTGCGCGGACATGCCCGAGTCGCGGCGGTCGCCGAAGGGATCGCCGTCGAGGCGAGTGGTCGTGCCGTCGGGGTGGAGGCAACCGTACGGAATGCGGCCGGCGGAGAGGTAGCGGACGATCTTCATGGTTTCCTCGGGAGCCAGTCGGTTTTCCAATCGAGTTCGTCGGCGAGCGGCGCGAGCGCCGCGACGACGTCGGCCGGCAGAGTGATGCCGTCGGCCAGGGCGCGGCGGCGGTTGGCCCATTCGCGCTCGCCGGGCAGGAGCAGCCGATCGACCCCGTCGGCCGTCGGCGCGGCGTGGACCTCGTCGATCAAGGTCTGCACTCGTCCAGCGAACGCCTCGGCGCCGCCGGCCATGGCCGCGACGTCGAGGGCGAGGCACGCCGCCCCGTGTTCCGTCGGCGCGGCCGGGTCGCCGAACATCCAGCCGCCGACCCGCGTCGTCATGGCCGCGCCGGTGGCCAGGGCCGCCAGCGATTCGATCAGCAGGGCGAGCCCGTACCCCTTGTGGCCGGCCATCGGCGCGAGCGCGGCGTGGTGGGGATAGAGGCTCGCGTCGGTCGTCGGCCGCCCCTGGCGGTCGACGATCCAGTCGTCGGGGATCGGCCGGCCGAGCTGGTGGGCGGCGTAGACCTTGCCGCCGGCCACGGTGCTCATGGCGATGTCCAGCAGGATCGGGTCGCCCGCGCCGGCGGGGATCGCGTAGGCGAGCGGGTTCGTCCCCGTGACCGGCCCGCGCGAGCCCGGGGCGGCGACGCTCGGCGTGTCGTTGGCCATCGCGATCCCGACCAATCCCGCCCGCGCCGCCCGAGCGGCGTAGTAACCCGCCGCGCCGAAGTGGTTGCTCCGCCGCGCGCCGACGAACGCGATCCCGCTCCGACGCGCCCGAGCGATCGCCTCGTCCATCGCCCGGACGCCGACGACCTGCCCCAGCGCCGAGCCGCCGTCGAGGATCGCCCACGCCGGCCCCTCGGCCTCGACCCGGGGCTCGACGTCCCCCGCGATGCCGCCGCCGCGGAGCCGGCGGACGTAGCCGGGCAGGAGCTTCGAGCCGTGGGTGAATACGCCCCAGGAATCCGTCGTCGCCAAGGCCTCGGCCGCGATCGCCGCGTGGCAGTCGCACGCCCCGGCGCGGGCCAGCGCATTGCGGCAGAAGTCTTCGAGCTCGGCGACGCGGACGCGGGCGGACATTGCAGCCTCCCTCACGCGCCGACGCCGTTGACGACATTCATGGGCGGCATGCCGTGGATCGCGCGGGCGATCGCCCCCGCGGCCGACTCGCGCAAGGTGCGGACGGCCTTCGAGCTGGCCGAGGCGATGTGCGCCGTGACGAGGACATTGTCCATCGTCCGCAACGGGCTGTCGGCCGGCAATGGCTCCGGGTCGGCCACGTCGAGCCCCGCCGCGGCGATCCGGCCGTCGCGGAGCGCTTCGACGAGGGCCGCGGTCTCGACCACGTCGCCCCGAGCCACGTTGATCAGGATCGCGCCGGGCTTCATCGTCGCGATCGATTCGCGGTGGATGAGGCGCCGGGTCTCGGGCGTCGAGGGACAGTGGAGCGTGACGGCGTCGCTCTCGGCGAGCAACGTCTCCAGCGACGATGGGGCGACCCCGCGGGCGTCGAACTCGTGGGCCGCGACGTTCGGATCATACGCCAACATCCGGCAACCGAACCCGCGGAGCCGGTCGGCGACGGCGCGGCCGATCCGGCCGAAGCCGACGATGCCGACGGTCAGCTCGCGCAGGCTCCTCATCCGATCGAGCGGGACCGTCAGGCCCCAGCCGCCGTCGCGGACGAGCCGGCCGTTGGCCGCGATCCGCCGGGTGGCGTCGAGCAACAGCGCGAGGGTGTGGTCGGCGACCTCGTCGACGCAGAAGCCCGGGACGTTGCAGACGGGGATGCCGCGCGCCCGGGCCGCGTCGAGGTCCACGTTGTCCACGCCGACGCCGTAGCGCGCGATCAGCCGCACCCGGGGCATGGCCTGGATCACCCGAGCGGTCAGCGGTGCGAACTGGGTGAGGACGTAGTCGGCCTCGGCGACCGCGTCGAGGAGGTCCGCCTCGTTGCGGCACTGGCGGGCGTCGATCGCGGCGCCGAGCGGGAGGAGGATCGCCTCCTCGACGTCGAGCCGGCCGAACGTGGAATCGGTGACGAGGACCTTCGGCATCGTCGCAGTGTCTCCGGATGTCGGGCCAGTATAGGGGGCCCCGGCGTCGAATCAAAGGGCCGAGGGGTCACGCAGGGGCCGCTTCTCGCGGGGGACGCGGAGGGCCGCGACGATCAGGCCCCCGATGGCGTAGCAAGCCGCCAGCACGAGCATGCAGGCCCGGTCGTTGGAGCCGCGGGTCTTCATCTCGCCGATCACGGGCGAGCCGAGCAGGCCGGCGATGTTCGCGAAGATGTTGATAATCCCGACCGCGACCGCCGCCTCGGAGGCCGTCAGGGTCAGCGTCGGCAGGACCCAGAACGGCGGCGGCCAGAAGAAGGCGAAGAACTCGAAGGCGCAGAGCCAGGCGAAGACGGCCGCCCACGACTGCCCCGGCGCCACGCTCGCGGCCAGGCAGACCCCGGCCATCACCTGGCCGGCGACGCAGTGCCACTTGCGGTCGCCGAACCAGTCCGACGACCGCCCCGAGATCCAGACCCCCGCCAGCCCGAACAAATAGGCGACGCAGAGCCAGTTGAGCACGTCCGTCGACTCGGCCGGCTTGCGGGTGGCCACCAGGAGGCTCTTGACGGCCGTCGGCAGCCAGAACGCCGCCGCGTAGCCGCCGATGTTCGACGCGAAGATTCCCAAGGCCAGCAGCCAGACCGCCGGGCTCCGCAGCGCCCGGCCGAGGCCCGCGCCGTGTGCGGGGACTTCCTGCCGCTCCGCCTTCAGGGTCGACTCCAGCCACTCCCTCTCTTCGGGCTCCAGCCAGCGCGCCTGCCGGGGCCGGTCGGTCAAGAGCCAGGGTACGGCCAGGCCCATGAGCACCGCCGGCAACCCCTCGCCGAGGAAGACCCACTGCCAGCCGTCCAATCCCAGCCAGTGCCGCTGCATCAGCCAGCCGGAGACCCGCGCCCCCAGGGCCAGGCTCACCGGGACGGCCAGGACCAGCCCGGCCATCGCCTTGCCGCGCTCGGCGCGGGGGAACCAGTGGGTCAGGTAGACGATCACCCCCGGGAAGAACCCCGACTCCGCCAGCCCGAGCAGGAAGCGCACGACGCCGAACTGCCAGCCGGACCGCACGAAGGCCACCGCCATCGAGCAGGCGCCCCACGTCACCAGGATGCGCGCGAACCACTTCCGGGCGCTCCAGCGCTCCACCAGCAACGCCCCGGGGATCTCCAGCAGGAGGTAGCCCGCGAAGAAGATCCCCGCCGCCCAGCCGAACGCCCGATCCGAGAAATTCAAGGACGCCTGCATCCGCTCCTTGGCGAAGCCGACGTTGACGCGGTCGAGGTACGAGATGATGTACAGGACGAAGATCAAGGGCAGCAGGCGCCGCGCGACCTTGCGGCGGACGGCCCGCGGGTCGACGTCGAGGCCCGGACCCGGCTCTGTCGCGGCGGTGGACATGGCAATGCGGCTCGAAGGGCCTGGGGGGGAACGGTCGTCCCGGCTACCAGAGGGCGATGGCCCGCCCCGGGCCGCCGTGGCAGCCCCGGACCTTCACCGCGGCGAACAGGAAATAGGCCCCGTCGGGGACCCTCGCCAGGTTCGTCAGGAATTCGACCCCGGCCATCCCCGCGCCGCCGAGGGCCCAGTACGTCATGAGCGCCCGCTTCGGCCCGACCCCGCCGAGGCTCGGCGCGTCGGTCGCCACGCAACGGACGCCGCGGCCCGCCAGATACCGGATCGCGCCCGGTCCCGGCGCCGGCCAGCCCTCGGCCCGGCCGTTCAGGGGGTCGTCGAGACACGCCTTGCCCTCGGGCCCGGGCCGGCAATGGCGGTCGCTCCAGCCGGAGCGGAAGATCACGACGTCCCCCGGCCGGATCGCGCCGTGCGCCGCCTCGAACTCGACGATCCGAGCCTCGGTGATCTCCGGCGAGGCCGGCCACGAGGCGCGGTCGGTCGTGCCGGCGAGGCGGGTCACGTCGATGATCCGAGCCGGGCCGCACGTCTGGGCGATCGGCAACTCGTCGGCGGTCGCGAGGCTGGTGCCCCGCGAGCCGAATTCCTTCTGGTACTCGGCGAGCCAGCCGCGGACCTCCGACGGATAGGACGCGTCGTCGAACCCGGGCCCGGGCAGGGCGAAGGAGGGCGGGACGAGGTGGGTGCCGTCGTGGCTGCTCATCAGGTGGGTATCGTAGGGCTCCCTCGTGTTCGGATTGAGCCCGAACCGGACCCGGATGTACGGCTGGCGGTGGTTGCCGACGCCCCGCCCCGGCCACGAGACCGGCAGGTCCTCGGACAGGACGACCGACAAATCGGCGACGTCCTTCTTGCGAGCCGCGTCGATCAGCCGGCGCGCGAGCGGGTCGCCGACGACGGCGAACGCGCGCCCCTCGCTGAAGGCGCCCCCGGCGTGCTTCGGAGCGAGCATGGCGTAGAAGGCGCCGGTCGGCGGCAAGGCGCCGATGCCGGTCGCGCCCTCGGTCCAGATCATGCCGTGGCGGAGCCCGGCGAAATGGGTCGGCTCGGCGAGGTCGGGCAAGGGGCCCATGCTCGCGCTGTCGGTGCCGAGCGCCATGACGCCGCGGCCGGCCAAGTATTCCATGCAGTCGGGGTCCGGGTCGGGCCAGGCGGGCGACTTCCCCTCGACCGGGTCGGCCAGGAACCGCCGGCCCTCCGGCAAGGGCTTGTAGTATGCGTCGGTGTACCCGCTCCGGAAGAGGACGACGTCGCCCGGCCCGAGCGGCCGGTGGGACTTCTCCCAGGCGATCACGCGGTCCTTCGTCACCAGGGCGCTTCGGCCCGGCGGCGCGGCGTCGAGGAGGTCGGCGCAATCGATGACGCAGGCCTCGCCGACGAACTGCCAGGCGGGGATGACGTCGGTATATGCCCGGCCGTGGCGCCCCGCGTTGGGCAAGCCCGAATCGGGGGGCGTGACGGAGTGGGGCGGCACGTCGAGCTGCGTGCCGGTATTCCCGTCGATGAGCAGGACCTCGGAGTTGTAGGCCCCGAGCGGCCCGATCCGTTCGTCGGACGTCATCAGGAACCGCGGCCAGGTCGGCCAGTTGCACGGGTAGCCGGGCGCCACGAGCAGCGAGAGGTCGCGGAAGGCCGCCCTCGGCTCCTCGCCCGCCTCGACCCGGGCCGACAGGCCGATCGCGAGCAGGCCGAGGCAGGCCGTCCAGTCCCGGCACAATTGGCGGGCGAACGCCGGGGAGGGCGTCGATGCCACGGTCCACGTCCTTTCCGATGAGGGTAGGGATCGAGCGACCGCCAGTGTCCTACCCCCGACTGCCCGTTGCAAGCACCCGTCGCCCTCGGCCACCCGGCCCCTCGTGTATACTGGGCGACGACCGATCGGGACATCCGGGAGACTCGACCATGGGCGTGTCGTACGAGGAGGCCGAGGCCAAGCTCCGGGAATGGACGTCGGGGCCGTCGCTGCTGGGTCACGCCCGCGCGGTCGAGGCGGCGATGCGACGGGCCGCGCACCGCTACGGTCGCGGCGCGGCCGACGAGACGTCCTGGGCGATCGCCGGCCTCGTCCATGACGCCGACTACGAGCGTTGGCCCGACGAGCACCCGCAACGCGTCGTCGCCTGGCTCAACGAGCAGGGCGAGCCGGAGATCGCGCACGCGGTCGCGGCCCACGCGTCCTCGCGGACGGGCGTGGAGCCCGAATCCACCCTGGATAAGGCGCTCCTGGCCTGCGACGAGCTGGCCGGCTTCGTCGTCGCGTGCGCGCTGGTCCGGCCCGAGGGCATCCGGTCGCTGGCCCCGTCGAGCGTCAAGAAGAAGCTGAAGGATCGGTCGTTCGCGGCGAAGGTCGACCGCGACGAGATCCGATCGGCCCTCGAACGGCTCGGGGCCGATCCGGACGAGCATATCCGGCTCATGATCGACGCCCTCGCCGAGCACGCCGACGCCTTGGGCCTCGGCGGCCGAGCCGACGCATGACCGGTGGCGCCCCTATCCCTGGAGGAGCGATTCCGCGCCGTCGATCCAGATCTCGGTCCCGGTGATGTGGTCGGAGGCGTCGGAGGCGAGGAAGACGACGAGGCGGGCGACCTGCTCGGCGGTCCCCGGGCAGCCTTTCGTCAACGGGATCGAGCCCTCCGGGAATTCGACGGGGACCTTCACCTCCTCGATGTCGCGACGCTCGGTGTTGCGGTCGATATTGGTCTCGATCGCCCCGGGGCAGATCACGTTGACGCGCACCTTCTGTTCGGCCAGCTCCAGCGCCAGCATCTTGGCCAGGGCGACCTGGCCGGCCTTGGAGCACGAGTAGGCCGTCGCGCCGGTATTGCTGAAGATCCGCGTGCCGTTGACCGACGAGGTGATGATGACCGACCCGCCGCGGCGCTTCAGATGAGGGACGGCGTACTTGATGGTGAAGAAGGTGCCGGTGAGGTTGATGTCGAGGGTCCGCCGGAACTCCTCGGGCTCCAGCTCCTCGATCGGCGCCCAGACGCCATTGACCCCGGCGTTGGCGAAGACGACGTCGAGGCGTCCCCAGCGGTCGACGACCCGGGCGAACGCCCGCTCCATCTCGTCGGCCCTGGAGATGTCGGCGACGACGGCTAGGGCCGCGTCGCCGAGGTCCGCGACGAGCCGTTGCAGCTCGTCGGCCGATCGCCCGAGGGCCGCGACCCGGGCGCCCTCGCCGACGAACAACCGCGCCACGGCCGCGCCGATCCCCGATCCGGCGCCGGTGACCACCGCCACCCGCCCTTCGAGCTGCATCGCACCCTCCACCATTCGGGACCGTCGCCCCACTTCTCGCGATCCTCGTGCCGAAACCCCGGTCCGCGGCGCAACCCGGCCGATCGGGCCCGGAACCGGCGTTTTTTTTCCGGACAGGTGGCGGAGTCCCGACGCATTTGGTCACATAGGGGGTCGGAGGGATCTCCGGCCGTCAGGATCGCCGCGTGTCCCGCCCCCGCCTGCCTGATTGCATGCTCGAGCCCCGGCCCGCCTCGCGGCCGGTGCCCGGGATGACCCGCCCGACTGCTCCAGCGAAACCGTGACTCTCCCGATGACCGTCCATTCGCCCAGGAATCGGCTCGAGCCCGGCCCCTTCGCGGGTCGCCTCGTCGCCGCAATGGTCGCGGCCGTCCTCGTCGTCCCGACCGGGGCCCGAGCCGCCGACGCGCCCGCGCGTGCCTCGAGCTTCGCCGAGGAGGTCGAGCCGGTCCTGGAGCAATACTGCTACGGGTGCCACGGCCTCGGCGTGAAGAAGGGGGGCGTGACCCTCGACGAGTTCGCCGACGAGGACGCCGCGCGGCGCGACACGAAGCTCTGGCTCGCCGTGCTCAAGAACCTCCGGTCCGGCATCATGCCGCCGGCCGGCAAGCCCCAGCCCTCGGCCGAGGATCGTCGGCTGCTGGAGACCTGGATCAAGTACGGCGCCTTCGGCATCGACCCGAACGACCCCGACCCCGGCCGCGTGACCGTCCGGCGCCTCAACCGGGTCGAGTATCGCAACACGATCCGCGACCTGCTCGGCGTCGACTACGACACCACCAACGAGTTCCCGCCCGACGACTCCGGCCACGGCTTCGACAACATCGGCGACGTCCTGACCCTCTCCCCGTTGCTCCTCGAGAAATACCTGGCCGCCGCCTCGGCGATCGTCTCGAAGGCGGTGCCGACCGTGTCGAAGGTCGTCCCCGAGCGGGTCGTCCCGGGCTCCAGCTTCCGACCCTCCGACGGCAAGGGCAAGGCGGGCGCGCTCTCGTATTATGAGCCGGCCACCCTGTCGGCGACCGCCGAGGTCCCGCACGACGGCACCTATCGCCTGATCCTGGACGTCACGGCCAACGAGCGGTATGTCGACGGGCAGAGCGACTCCAACAAGGCCCGGCTCCTCTTCCGCGCCGACGGCGAGGAGGTCGCCCGCCGCGAGTTCGTCCGCCAGGACGGCAAGCCGTTCCGGTTCGAGTCCGACCGCGACTGGAACGCCGGCCCGCACACCCTGGAGGTCGAGGTCGAGCCGCTCACGCCGGGGGAGAAGCAGGTCCGATCGCTCTCGTTCCGCATCCAGGGGGTCACGGTCCGCGGCCCTTCGGACGAGAAATACTGGAGCCGTCCCACCCATTACGAGCGGTACTTCCCGGGCGAGGTGCCCGAAGGCCTGGCGGGTCGAAGGCTCTACGCGCGGGAACTGCTGGGCAAGTTCGCCGCGAAGGCGTTCCGCCGCCCGGTCGACGACGCGACGAAGGACCGGCTCGCCGCGCTGGCCGAGGCCGGCTGGTCGGCCGACGGCCTGACCTTCGAGGCCGGAGTTGCCCGCGCGATGACGGCCGTGCTGACCTCGCCCCGCTTCCTCTTCCGCGAGGAGGGCGTCGACCCGATCTCGTCGGAACGATTCCCGTTCGTGGACGAGTACAGCCTGGCGTCTCGGCTGTCGTACTTCCTCTGGTCGACGATGCCCGACGACGAGTTGATCCGGCTCGCCGGGGAGCACAGGCTCCGCGCGGGCCTCGACGCCCAGGTCCGGCGGATGCTCGCGGACCCGCGGTCGTCGGAGTTCTTCCGGCACTTCGTCGGCCAGTGGCTCCAGTCGCGCGACATCGAGACGGTCCTCATCAACGGCCCCGCCGTGGCCGCCCGCGACGCCGCGCCCGACCCCGAGGCCGACCGCCGCCGGGCCCGCTTCCGCGCGCTGATCTCGAAGGCGCCCGAGGAGCTGACCGCCGCCGAGAAGAAGGAGTTGCAGGAGATCCGGTCGGGATTCGGCCGGTTCTTCCGCCGGTTCCGCGAGTTCGAGCTGTCGCGCGAGCTCCGGATCGCCATGAGGCGCGAGACCGAAATGCTCGTCGAGCACGTCGTCCGCAACGATCGGAACCTGCTGGAGCTGCTCGACTGCGACTATACGTTCCTCAACGAACGGCTCGCGAAGCACTACGGCATCGACGGGGTCGTCGGCGACGAGATGCGCCGGGTCGATCTCCCCAAAGGGAGCCCCCGGGGGGGCGTGTTGACCCAGGGGACGATCCTGGCCGTGACGTCGAACCCGGACCGGACCTCGCCGGTGAAGCGGGGCCTGTTCCTGCTCGACAACATCCTCGGCTCCCCCCCCGCCCCGCCGCCGCCGAACATCCCCGCGCTTGAGGAATCGGCCCGGAAGAAGGGCGGGAAGCTGCCGACGATGCGCGAGGCGATGGCCCTGCACCGCAAGCAGCCGATGTGCGCATCGTGCCACTCGCGGATGGACCCCCTGGGCCTGGCGCTGGAGAACTTCAACGCCCTCGGCAAGTGGCGCGAGACCGAGCAGGCCGGGCCGATTGACGCCTCGGGCACGCTCATCACCGGCGAGGACTTCCGCGACATCCGCGACGTCAAGCGCGTCCTGATCGAGCGCCATCGCCGGGAGTTCTACCGCTGCCTGACCGAGAAGCTGCTGACGTACGCCCTCGGGCGCGGCCTGGAGTCGTATGATGTCGAGGCCGTGGACGTCATCGTCGGGCGGATCGAGGCGGCTGACGGCCGCGCCTCGGCCCTGATCGCCGGGATCATCGAGTCGGCCCCGTTCCAGAGGCGGCGCCGAGCTTCCACGCAGGCCGAAGCCCCGGGCCCGGCGGCCGTCGGGGCGTCCGAGTCGCCGAGAAAGGGAGCCGACCATGACTGATCGCCCATCGCGGGCTGCGTCCCCTGGCCCGAGCCGGCGCCACTTCCTCCGCGGCGTGGGGGCGGCCATCGCCCTGCCGGCGCTCGAATCGCTGGGAGGCACGCCCCGCCTGCTGGCGGCCGAGGGGCCCGGCAGCCTGGCGACGACGGCCACCGGCGCCCCGTTGCGGGCGGCCTTCGTCTACTTCCCCAACGGCGCCATCCCGTCGTCGTGGTGGCCGAAGGGGGAGGGGTCCGACTTCGAGCTCGGCAAGACCCTCCAGCCGCTGGAGCCGCTGAAGGAAACCCTCCAGATCCTCGGCGGCCTGGACCACAAGACGGCCGAGGGGGGCAAGGACGGCGCCGGCGATCACGCCCGGGGCGGCGGGACGTTCCTGACCGGCGTCCGCCTGAACAAGAGCGCCACCGACATCCGCGCCGGGGTCTCGATCGACCAAGTCATCGCCCGGCACGTCGGCCACCTGACCCGGTTCCCCTCGCTGGAGCTGGCCTGCGACGCGGTCCGCAAGGCCGGGGCGTGCGACTCGGGGTATTCGTGCGCGTACCAGTACAACCTCTCCTGGAGCTCGCCGACGACGCCGATGCCGGCCGAGTCCAACCCCCGGCTCGCCTTCGAGCGCCTCTTCGGCGCCGGCTCGCCGGGCGAGCGCCACAAGGACCTCGAACGTCGTCGCCGCGAGCAGCGGTCGATCCTCGACTTCGCCCTCGACGACGCGCGGTCGATGCGGCGGCGGCTCGACGCCCAGGACCGCGGCAAGCTCGACCAGTACCTGACCGGGGTCCGCGAGATCGAGGCCCGGATCGAGAAGGCCGAGCGGCTCGGCGAGGCCCGCGACCCGGGCGTCGAGACGCCGCCGGGCGTGCCGGCGGAGTACCAGGAATACGTCCGGCTCATGTTCGACCTGCTCGTGCTGGCCTTCCAGACCGATTCGACCCGCGTGGCGACCCTGATGCTCGCCCATGACGGCAGCAACCGCTCGTTCGACCAGATCGGCATCTCCGAGGGGCACCACGACCTCACGCACCACCAGAACCGCGCCGAGTGGGTCGCCAAGGTGGCCGAGATCGACCTCTGGTACGTCCGCCAGTTCGCCCGCTTCCTCGAGACCCTCCGCGCGACCAAGGACGCCGACGGCAACCCGATGCTCCAGAACTCGATGATCGTCTACGGCAGCGGCAACGCCGACGGCAACCGGCACACCCACAGCAACCTGCCGATCATCCTGGCCGGCGGCGGCGGCGGCACCTTGACGACCGGCCGCTTCGTCAAGCACGGCTCGAAGCCCCTCACGAACCTGTACCTCAGCCTCGCCGACCGCCTCGGCGTCCGCGACCTGGAGCGCTTCGGCGACTCGGTCGGCCCCCTCGACAACCTCTGACGGACTGGCCGCGAGTTGATGAGGAAGGGCGTGTTGCACACGCCGAATCCGCCCGCCCGGGGCATGAGTCGCCATGGGACAGAAAACCGGCGTAAGCCGCCGGCTGCCGACACGGCGGTTTTCGCCGTGTCCGAAGGGCTCGCTCGCCGGGAGACCCTATTTGGCACGGGGACCGAGCGGCTTACGCCGGTTTTCTGTCCCATGGCGACTCACGCCCCCGCCAAGGGCGATGGCGTGCTGCACACGCCCGACGATTTCACCCGTGGCGAATTGATTATTGTTGGAGAATCCGGACCGGACTGGTAAACTGCGCACGGGTCCGGTGGCTGCGGCTGTCGCGACGGGGGAGATGCCCAGGGCGATGCGGACGAGCTTACTCCTGACGATCGCGGTCGGCCTCGTGCCGGCCGCCGTCGGCCTCCGGACCGACGCCGAGGACCGGCCCGACCGGCCTGAGGTCGCGGCCTCGGCCGCGCTGGTCGATGCGCGGTTCCGCGAGACCGTGCGGCCGTTCCTGGAGACGTACTGCCTCCGCTGCCATCGCGGCGACAAGCCCAAGGGGGACATGGACCTGAGCGTCTTCACCACCGCCGAGTCGGTGGCGAAGGACCTCCCGCGCTGGGCGCTCGTCGTCGAGCAGCTCGATGGCGGCACGATGCCACCGGCCAAGGCCAAGCCGAGGCCGACCGAACACGAACGCGGCGCGATCCTGACCTGGATCGCGTCGGTCCGCAAGCTCGAAGCCGATCGGCACGCCGGCGACCCCGGCCCGGTCCGGGCGCGGCGATTGAGCAACGCCGAGTACGACAACACGGTCCGCGACCTGACCGGCGTCGACCTGCAGCCGACGAAGGAGTTCCCCGTCGACCCGGCCAATGAGGCCGGCTTCGACAACTCCGCCGAGTCGCTCGCGATGTCGCCCGCGCTGGTCAAGAAGTACCTGGAGGCGGCGCGCGGCGTGGCCGATCACCTCGTCCTCACGCCCGACGGCCTGGCCTTCGCGACGCACTCGATGCTGGCCGACACCGACCGCGACAAGTATTGCGTCCGGCGGATCATCGACTTCTACAAGCGCCAGAAGACCGACTACGCCGAGTATTTCCTCGCCGCCTGGCGGTTCCGCCACCGCGCCGCGCTGGGCAAGCCCGACGGCACGCTGAACGACCGCGCCGACGAGCAGGGGCTCAGCCGCACGTACCTGGCGACGGTCTGGGCGACGCTCACGGAAGGGCCCGAAGACGAGGTCGGGCCGATCGCCGCGTTGCGGGCGTTGTGGAATGAGCTGCCGGCCCCCGAGAAGGGTCGAGCCGACGAGGTCCGGGCCGCCTGCAAACGGTTGCGCGACGTCGTCGTCAAGCTGAGGGCCCAGCTCGTCCCCGAGGTCAAGAGCCTGAACGGCCGGGGGGGGATGAACGGCGGATCGCAGCCGTTCGTGCTCTGGAAGAACCGGCAGATGGCCGCCAACCGATTGCGCTACGCCGGCGGCGCGGCGAAGCTCAAGGTGTCCGACCTGGGCCTCGAAGGCGCGGCCGCCGCGGCGCTCGACGTCCCCGAGGACCCCGAGGCCCTGGCCCGCTTCGAGGCGACGTTCGACCGCTTCTGCCGGACGTTCCCCGACGCGTTCTTCGTCTCGGAGCGGGCGCGGATCTACCTCGACAAGGAGGACAAGAACAACACCGGCCGCCTGCTCAGCGCCGGGTTCCACAGCATGACCGGGTATTTCCGCGACGACGCGCCGCTCTCGGAATTGATGCTCGACGACGCGGGGCGGCGGGAGCTGGATCGGCTCTGGAGCGAGTTCGCGTTCATCGCCGACACGCCGATGCGCCAGTATTCGAGCTACCTCTGGTACGAGCGCGCCGAGACGGGCTTCCTGAGGGGGGACAAGGCGTTCGACTTCGTCCGCGCCGAGGACAAGGACGCCGCCTCGGAGGCCAAGATGGGGCGGTTCGCGGCGGCCTACCTCGCGAAGGCGCGGCGGGTCGGGGTGAGCGAGCTCGCGATCCGCGCCATCGAGGACCAGTTCCGGATCATCGCCGAGGAGATCCGCCGCGTGGAGCGGCGGCGCATCGAGGTCGAGCCGCGCCACGTCGAGGCCCTCGCGAACTTCGCCGAGCGCGCCTACCGCCGGCCGCTCTCGGCGGAGGAGCGCCGCGGCGTGGCCGCCTTCTATCGCGAGCTTCGCGACCAGGACGGCCTGTCGCACGAGGACGCCGTCCGCGACACGGTCGTCAGCGTCCTGATGTCGCCCCGCTTCCTCTACCGCGTCGACCTGCCCGGCCGCGGCTCCGGCGACTCGATCCGGCCCCTGTCGGATTACGACCTGGCCAGCCGCCTGAGCTACTTCCTCTGGGCGAGCATGCCGGACGACGAGCTGCTCGGCCACGCCGCGGCCGGCGACCTCCACACGCCCGAGGTCCTGGCCGCGCAGGCCCGTCGCATGCTCCACGACCCGCGCGTGCGCGGGCTGGCCGAGGAATTCGCCGGCAACTGGCTCGACTTCCGCCGCTTCCAGGAGCACAACAGCGTCGACCGCGCCCGCTTCCCCGGCTTCGACGACGAGCTGCGGCGGTCGATGTTCGAGGAGCCGATCCGGTTCTTCCTGGATGTGGCCCGGAACGACCGGCCCGTGGGCCTGTTCCTCGACGGCACACACACCTTCGTCAACGTCCCCCTCGCCCGGCACTACGGCATGCCGGCCCCTCAGGGTGGCGCCGATGTCTGGGTCCGGGTCGACGACGCGACCCGCTTCGGCCGCGGCGGCCTGCTGCCGATGGCGGTCTTCCTGACGAAGAGCTCGCCGGGCCTGCGCACCAGCCCCGTGAAGCGCGGGTACTGGGTCGTCAAGCGGCTCCTCGGCGAGAACATCCCCGCGCCGCCGCCCAACGTGCCCGACCTGCCCGACGACGAGGCCAAGCTCGGCGAGCGGACCTTGCGCGAGACCTTGGCCCGCCACCGCGCCGACAAGGCCTGCGCCGGCTGCCACGAGCGGTTCGACGGCATCGGCGTGGCCTTCGAGGGCTACGGCCCGGTCGGCGAGGCCCGCACGCGCGACCTCGGCGGCCACCCGGTCGACACCCGCGCCGCGTTCCCGCGCGGCGGCGAGGGGACGGGCCTGGAAGGGCTCCGCGCGTACCTCCTCGCGACGCGGCGCGCGGAGTTCGTCGACAACCTCTGCCGCAAGCTGCTGGCCTACGGCCTGGGGCGGAGCCCGATCCCCTCGGACGACGCGACGGTCGAGGCCATGCGGGCGCGGCTGGACGCCGAGGGGGGCCGCTTCGGCGCCCTGGTCGAGGCGATCGTCCTCAGCCCGCAATTCCGGAACAAGCGGATCGAAGGCAAGGCGTCGGAGTAATCCCCAATGTCGGACGCGCCGAGGTCGGGAGAGGATCGGGACCGTCGCGGGGCATCCCGTCGCGCCTTCCTGCGCGGTGCGGGGGTGACGATGGCGTTGCCGTGGCTCGAGTCGCTCCCCGCGTGGGGCGCCGCGACGGCCGACGGCGCCGCGGGCCCGCCGAAGCGGTTCGCGGCCCTGTTCATGGGTTGCGGCGTGAACCCGGAGCACTGGTCGGCGAAGGGCTCGGGCTCGTCGATGGAGCTGGGCCGCTGCCTGGAGCCGCTCGCGCCGTTGCGGTCGAAGATCAACGTCGTCCACGGCCTGTTCAACAAGCACGCCCTCGGCGTCGGCATCCACCCCGGCCAGACCGGCAACATCCTCTCGGGCGCCGCGTTGCAGAAGGGGGCCGAGCTGAAGGGGGGCATCAGCGTCGACCAGATGCTCGCGAAGCACCTGGGCGAGGAGACCGTCCAGCCGAGCATGGTCCTCGGCTGCGAGCAGCCGATCACCGGCTACCACGAGACGAACTTCTCGATGGCGTACAGCTCGCACATCTCCTGGCAGAGCGCCACCTCGCCGGTGCCGATGGAGGTGTATCCGTCGCTCGCGTTCGACGCCCTGTTCGACAACCGCGGCAGCAAGCGCAACCAGAGCATCCTCGACCGCGTCCGGGCCGAGGCCGCCGGCCTGAGCAAGCAGGTCGGCGCCGGCGACCGCGCGAAGCTCGACGAGTACCTGACCAGCGTCCGCGAGGTCGAGCGCCGGGTCGTGCCGTTGCGGGAGGAGAAGGAGGCCGGCGACGCCCGCGCCGCCGATCGCAATCGCCCGGCCTTGACGATGCCCCGGCCCGACAACGGCCTTCCCGAGGACATCCGCGAGCACATGCGGCTGATGTGCGACCTGATCGCCCTGGGTTTCCAGACCGACAAGACGCGGGTCGCCACGTTGCTGCTCTGCCGCGACATCTCGGGCCTGTTCTATCCCTTCCTCGACGTCCGCTCGGGGCACCACACGGCGTCGCACGACGACCGGTCCGAGGGCTACCTCCGCATCACCCAGTTCTACGTCGGCCAGCTCGCCTACCTCGCCGCCAGGCTCGACGCGATGCCCGAGGGCCAGGGCACGGTGCTCGACAACACCTGCCTGCTGTTCACCAACAGCCTCTTCTCCGGCTCCAAGCACGAGGCGGGCAAGCTCCCGCTCCTCCTGGCCGGTGGCCTCGGCGGGACGCTCGAGACCGGCCGCGTGCTCGACTACCGCGACAAGGGCGACGACCGCCGCAAGCTCTGCTCCCTGTACCTCGGGATCATGGACCGCATGGGCGTCCACCTCGACCGCTTCGGCGACGCCGACGAACGCCTGGCCGGGTTCTGATACCGAATGGTGTGAATCGATCGCTCTTCGTAGGGTCCGCTCTTGCGGACCTCTTCGATTCAAGAATAATAATCATGAAGAGCTCCGCAAGAGCGGACCCTACGAGGGGCCATTCACCGCTCGGCGTCGGCCCTCTCCCAGAAGCGGAGCTTGCGGCAGGCGAACGTCTTGGGCCCGTTCTGCATGATGCTCAGTGCCGGTGAGGGTTTCGGGTCCTTGCGGGTCGACTTCGCGGCCGTGGCCGGCCTGGGCATCTCCTTGCCGTAGCGTGCGGTCGGATGGGGGTCGTCCTTCGACCTGGCCATTCGTGCATCCCCTCTCCCCAGCGGGTCGTCTCGTTGCATTTCGGGCGGGTAGACCGGGCGAACGCAGCAAACATCATACCGCGAGCGCGACCCGGCCGGCTGGACCCGGCGGCTACAATGGGCGCCAACCTTTTGGCGGCGAGGTGAGTCCATCGGGAGGAAGCACCATGATCGACCGCGTCCTGGGCAAGGGCGGCCTCCGCGTGTCGGCGATCGGCCTGGGCTGCATGGGGATGAGCGAGTTCTACGACCCGAAGCAGATGGACGACGCCGAATCGATCCGCGTCATCCACCGCTACCTCGACGCCGGGGGGAACTTCCTCGACACCGCCGACATGTACGGCAGCGGGCGGAACGAGGAGCTCATCGGCAAGGCGATCCGCGACCGCCGCGACCGCGTCGTGCTGGCGACGAAGTTCGGCAACGTCCGCGGCCCCAACGCCGAGTTCCTCGGCGTCCGCGGCGACCCGCCGTACGTCCGCGACTGCTGCAACGCCAGCCTCCGGCGCCTCGGCATCGACGTCATCGACCTGTATTACCAGCACCGGGTCGATCCCAAGACGCCGATCGAGGAGACCGTCGGCGCGATGGCCGAGCTCGTCCAGGCCGGCAAGGTCCGCCACCTCGGCCTCTCCGAGGCCGCGCCGGCGACGATCCGACGGGCCGCGCAGGTCCACCCGATCGCGGCCTTGCAGACGGAGTTCTCGCTCTGGAGCCGCGAGGCGGAGGACGAGGTCCTGCCGACCGTCCGCGAGCTGGGCATCGGCTTCGTCGCCTACAGCCCGCTCGGCCGCGGGTTCCTGACCGGCCAGTTCCAGACGATCGACGACCTCGCCCCCGACGACTATCGCCGCCACGCCCCCCGGTTCCAGGGCGAGAGCTTCCAGAAGAACCTCGACCTCGTCAAGAAGATCGAGGAGCTGGCCGCGGCCAAGGGCTGTAAGCCGAGCCAGCTCGCGCTCGCCTGGATCTTGGCGCAGGGGGACGACATCGTGCCGATCCCCGGCACGAAGCGGACGAAGTACCTCGACGAGAACCTCGCAGCGCTCGACGCCAAACTCTCCCCCGACGAGCTCCGTCAGATCGACGCCATCCTGCCGCCCGGGGCCGCGGCCGGCGACCGCTACAACGCCCAGGCGATGAAGGCGATCGATCGGTAGGAGGACCAGGCCGGGGGCTTGAAACGCCCGTCGCGCCGGCCTTCCCTCACAAGGGAGATGAGGTCTTCGCAATCCTCCCGGAGGAACGTGCGCGAGGGTTGACCCGGCCGCACCCGCCCCCCGAGAATGGGCGGGGATTCCATCCTCCGCCCGGGGGCCATGCCGTGCGCAGTCGCTTCGCCGCCGTCGTCATCCTCCTCCTCGTCGCATCCCCCGCCCGCGCCCAGCGGGATGCGCGCGTGCCCGACCCCGACCCGGAGGTCGAGCGCAAATCGTTCGTCGTGGCGGATGGGTTCGAGGTCAACCTCTTCGCCGCCGACCCGAGGATCGCCAAGCCGATCCAGATGAACTTCGACGCCCTGGGGCGGCTCTGGATCGTCAGCTCGGAGGTCTATCCGCAGATCGAGCCGGGGCAGGTCGCGGACGACAAGGTGCTCGTGCTCGAGGACCGCGACGGGGACGGCAAGGCCGACAGCACCACCGTCTTCGCAGACGGCCTGCTGATCCCGACCGGGGTCGAGCCCGGCGACGGCGGCGCGTACGTGGCCAACAGCACCGAGTTGCTCCACTTGAAGGACAACGACGGCGACGGCAAGGCCGACACGCGACGGGTCGTCCTCTCGGGCTTCGGCACCGAGGACACGCACCACATCTTGCATACGCTCCGCTGGGGCCCGGACGGCCGGCTCTATTTCAACCAGTCGGTCTATATCCATAGCCACATCGAAACACCCTGGGGCGTGCGGCGGCTCGCGGGCGGGGGGGCCTGGCGGCTCAAGCCGGACTCCTTGCGGCTCTCGGTCTTCTTCCGGGGCCTCGTCAACCCCTGGGGGCACCACTTCGACCGCTTCGGCCAGTCGTTCGCGACCGACGGCGCCGGCGGCGAGGGGATCAATTACATCATCCCCGGCGCCGCGTACATGTGGGCGGTCGACGCGCCGAGGATCACGCCGGGCCTCAACCCCGGCAGCCCGAAGTACTGCGGCCTCGAGGTGCTGAGCGGGCGGCACCTGCCCGACGACTGGCGCGGCAACCTGATCACCAACGACTTCCGCGGCCACCGCGTCTGCCGGTTCGTGCTCAAGGAGGACGGCTCGGGCTTCGCCGCGAAGGAGCTCGGCGAGCTCGTCAAGACCGCGCACGGCGCCTTCCGGCCGATCGACGTGAAGATGGGCCCCGACGGCGCGATCTACGTCGCCGACTGGTACAACCCGATCATCCAGCACGGCGAGGTCGACTTCCGCGACCCCCGCCGCGACCACACCCACGGCCGCATCTGGCGGATCGCCGCCAAGGGCCGCCCGCCGGTCGAGCGGCCGAAGCTGGTCGGTGCATCGAACGAACAATTGCTTGAAGACTTGAAAGTGCCCGAGGACTGGACGCGACACTTCGCCAGGCGCGTGCTCGTCGAGCGCGGCCGGGTCGTCCTGCCCGCGCTGGCGGCGTGGGTGAAGGGGCTCGACGCGAACGACCCGGAGGTCGAGCATCACGAGCTCGAGGCCCTCTGGGTGTATCAGGGGCTCGACGTCGTCGAGCCCCGCCTGCTCGCGACCTTGCTCGACGCGAAGGACGGCCGCGTCCGGGCCGCGGCGGTTCGGGTGCTGGGGGACTGGGCCGACGAGGTCCCCGACGCGCTCGACCGGCTCGCGACCCGCGTGGCCGACGAGCATCCCCGCGTCCGGCTCGAGGCCGTCCGCGCCCTGGCACGCCTCCGCGACCCCCGCGCCGCCGCACTCGCCCTGAACGTCCTCGACCGGCCGATGGACCGCTTCCTCGCCGACGCCCTGTGGTGGACCGAGCGCGAGCTGAAGCCCTACTGGCTGCCGCCGCTCCGCGCGGGCAAGCCCGTCCTCGGCAGCGACCCGGTCCGGCTCGTCGTCGCGCTCGAGGCGGCCGGGACGGCGGAGGTGATCGGCCCGCTCCTGGAGTCGCTCAAGTCGGGCCAGGTCTCCGGGGAACAGGAGCGGCCGATCCTCGACCTGCTCGCGGCCGTCGGCGGCCCGCGCGAGCTGGCTACGGTCTTCGCGATGGCCCTGGAGGACCCCTCGGCCGCCCGGCTCGACGCCCTCGCCGCGGCCTCCCGCCGGAAGGTCCGGCCCGAGGGGGACCTCGATCGGCTCGCCCCCTTGCTCGACGCGCCGAACGAGGACGTCCGCCGCGCCGCGGTCCGGCTCGCGGGGCTCTGGAAGCTCGAAGGCGTCCGCGCGAAACTCATCGACGTCGCCCGAAGCGAACACGTCTCCGAATCCCTCCGCATGGCGGCGACCTCGGCCCTGGGCGACCTCGGGGGCCCGGCGAGCACGGCCACGCTCGCCGAGCTGGCCGGGCCGGGCCATCCCGCGCGCGGCGCGTCGGCGATCGCGCTGGCGGGCCTGGACCTCGGTAAGGGTGCGGCGGCCGTCGCGGCGTTGCTCGCCGAGGGGACCGGCGATGCGCAAGGACTCACCACGGCGATCCTCGGCCGTCGGGGCGGCGGCGAGGCGCTGGCCGAGGCATTGTCGGGCAAGAAGCTCCCCGCCGACGCGGCCAAGCTCGCCCTCCGCGCCGCGCGGGGCACCGGGCGCGACGAGTCGGCGTTGATCGCGGCCCTGACCGAGGCCGGCTCGCTCGCAAAGGCCATCGAGCCGCCGACCGGCGCCGCGAGGCAGCGCCTCGTCGCCGAGGTCGCCCGCCGCGGAGACCCGTCGCGGGGCGAGGCGGTCTTCCGCCGCAAGGACTCGAATTGCCTGAATTGCCACGCCATCGCCGGCGCCGGCGGCCGGGTCGGCCCCGACCTGGCCAGCATCGGCGCCAGCGCGCCGGTCGATTACCTCGTCGACTCGCTCTATCAGCCCAACCTCGCCGTCAAGGAGGGCTATCACTCCGTCGTCGTCGGCACCGAGGACGGTCGCGTCGTCACTGGCATCCAGGTCCGCCAGGACGACAAGGAGCTCGTCCTCCGCGACGCCGACGACCGCGAGGTCACCCTGCCGCTCTCCTCGATCGCCGAGCGCAAGGCGGGCGGCTCGTTGATGCCGGCCGGGCTGCTCGACACGATGACCGAGGCCGAGGTCATCGACCTCATCCGGTTCCTCTCCGAGCTGGGCAAGGTCGGCCCGTACGCCGTCGGCAAGGAGGCCGTCGCCCGCCGCTGGGAGGTCCTGGAGGCAACACCCGAGGCAGCCTACAGGCTGGTGTTGAACGGGCCGTCGGCCATCGCCACGGCCGAACCGGCGGCCTTCCGCTGGCGGCCGGCGTACAGCGTCGTCGCGGGCGCCCTGCCGCTCGCCGACGCGCCGACGCTCGACTCCGGGCCGAAGGTCGCGCTCGTCCGTTGCCGGGTCGAGGTCACGACGGCCGGCCCGGTCGCCTTGCGGCTCAACCCATCCGACGATGTGCAGCTCTGGGTCGATGGCCGACCCGTCGCCGTCCGCGAGGAAACCGTCCTCGACCTGCCGGCCGGCGTCCGGACCCTGACCTTCGCCGTCCCGCGCGACGGCAAGTCCACCGCCTTCCGCTTAGGGCTGCATGAGGTCGCCGGCTCGCCGGCACGGGCGCGGATGGTCCTCGGCAAGTAGCCACCGCGGGCATACCATTTGCCGAAACTCGCCGACACCCGGTCATCGACCGGGGGGTTCGCGGCCTGTTTACGGAACGAGCAAGAAAAACAGGGTGGGAAGGGGACCCGCTTGACATGGGATGTTCAAGCTGCGTACTTTGTTCGGATTCGGAGGTCCGGCGAAGCTGGGCGCTACGACCCGGCTCCGTCGGCGCGAGTACGGCCCGATCCCGCCCCTGGCCTTGGGAAAGTCAATCGGCCGCGAATCGTCGTCGCCGCCCCGGATGGCCGGCGTTTCGTACTGGCAGGCACCGCGCGGGCGGAGTTGGTCCCGCCGGCCTGGCCGCGAGGGCGAGATCCACGCTTGAGCCGAGTCCGGTCCCGTGCCCGAGTCGCGCCGAGGTCCGGCGCAACCCGGTGCGGTCCCTCCACGATCGGGTCGACGCCCCCCGAGGCGAATCGTCGGGCGGCGCGGCAGTTCCCCCCAGCAACGTCGCGGACCGCGGTCGCCGGGCGACCGCGCGCCGGGCGGCGATCCGCCCACCGACCGCGATGAACCACGCGAGGCCCCGCCATGTCGACCGAGCCACGTGAACCCGGGCGCGAGCCGACCCTCAAGGTCGTCGTCAACCACGAGGGCCAGTATTCGCTCTGGCCCATCGACCGCGCCAACCCGCCCGGCTGGGACGACGCCGGCTGCACCGGCACTCGGGCCGACTGCCTCGCCTTCATCGAGCGCAACTGGACCGACATGCGGCCGCTCAGCCTCCGCGGCTCGGCCGCTGATGCCGCCTCGAAGGCCGACACGAATCCATGACACGTGCGCCGCTCCCCGATCCTGAGCCGCCGAGCAACTTCGTCGCGGTCCTGAGGCGACGGGCCCTGGAGGGCCCGGCGCGCCCGCTCTACAGCGTCCTGGACGACGGCGAGGCCGAGGGGGCCCCGCTCGACGTCGGCGGCCTCGACCGCCGCGCCCGGGCCGTCGCCGCGGCCTTGCGCGCCGCGGGCCTGACCGGGGGTGAGCGGGCGGTCCTGCTCTTCCCGCCGGGCCTCGAGTTCGTCGCCGGCTTCTTCGGCTGCCTCTATGCCGGCGTCGTCGCCGTGCCGACGCCCCCGCCGCGGCCCAACCGGCCGATGCCCCGCCTCCGCGCCGTCGCCGACGACGCCCGCCCGGCGGCCGTCCTGACCGTCGCCGGCCCCGGCGCGATCGACCGCGCCCGGGTGCTCGCCGAGGTCCCCGGGCTCGAAGGTGCCCGCTGGATCGAGACCGACGCGGTCGCCGACGACCTGGCCGACGACTGGCGCAACCCGGGCGTCGGGCCCGACGACCTGGCCTTCCTCCAGTACACCTCCGGCTCGACCGGCGACCCCAAGGGGGTGATGGTCGCGCACCGCAACCTCGTGCACAACTCCGACCTCATCCGCCGCCGCTTCGGCGCCGGGGCGGAGAGCCGGGGTGTCTTCTGGCTGCCGCCGTACCACGACATGGGCCTCATCGGCGGCCTGCTCCAGACGCTCCACTGCGGCGGGTCGAGCGCCCTGATGCCGCCGGTCGCGTTCCTCCAGCGCCCGTTGCGGTGGCTCCGGGCGATCTCGGCCCTCGGGGCCACGATCAGCGGCGGGCCGAACTTCGCGTACGACCTCTGCGCCCG
>DASZMJ010000455.1:0-15388 GCA_035551935.1 Isosphaeraceae bacterium | reverse complement strand
AGCAACTGACGGTCGCGGCCTCGTGCGGAGATGCTCGCCGGTATTCTCCGCAGGACCTGCGGAGCATGAGGCTGTCTCTGCGACGGACGGGCTGGTTCCCGCCGGCTCGATCCGGACGGGGTCAGTCGAGGAAAGCGACGTTCCGCATGGCGACGGCCTGGGTCTCGGTGTTCATCAGGACCCGGTGCCAGCCGTGCAGCATGATCGTCCGGTGGTCCGCGTGCCGGACGCGGCCTCGGACGTAGACCTGGGCGTTGCGGATCATGACCCTCCATCCCCAACCCTTCGCCTCGGGCCGGTCCTCGAGGATCAGTCGGTGCTGAGCCGCGTCGATGCCGTTGGGGTAGCGGCGACAGACGTAGACCGGCTCGCCGCCGCTCCGGTAGCAGAACTCGCAGAGGTGCGGCTTGCCGCCGTTGCCGCGGGTGATCGGCTCGTTGCGGAGCACCCGGGCCTCGTCGATCTTCAGCCCGGGGGCGGGGACGAAGAACCACTCCCCCTGGCGGCGGTAGGCGGCGTTCTTGCGGCGGTTGCCGGCGTCGGCCCGCAGGCCGGCATTGGCCTGGGCGCGCCGGACCTCGACGGGCTTGAGGGCCTCCTTCGCCTGCCGGACGGTGCCGACCGGGGCGGACTCGGGCACGGCGGCGACGAACCAGTGGCGCTCGTCGTGGCCGCAGAGGAACTTGTGCTTCGCGCCCCGCTCCCGGACCAGGAGCAGCAGGTGGCGGTCGGCGGGCTGGACGTCGAGCACCGCGACGTCGGCCTCGGCCTCGCGGCGGCCGATGACCTCGAAGTACTCCCCATCGCGGTCGCTCCGGACGTCGAGGGCGACCGCGACGCCCGCGACGTTCCGGCGGCGACGGGGGCCGAGGCCGTCGGCGCGCCGGAGCCGGGCGCCGATCCGGGCGAAATTGGATTCCAGCAGGTCGGTGTCGATCATGGCGATTCTCCGTCTCATGGCCTGTTCCGGGGACACGCCCCGTCGCCACCGGGTTCGCCCACGACCCGCATGTCGGTTGCCCGGTGTGGGACAAGCTGGCGATGTGGGACCAGCTCGGCTGGCCAGTCGAGGAGTGCCGCGCGCGGGAGCCGGGGGCGTGAGCCCGGCAGCGCGGCCCGCTACACACCCGCCACGCGATGGGAGCGGCCGCGGAAGGGGTCGAACTGCCGACGGTCTCGCTTGAGCGACTCGAACGCCTCAAGGCGAGGGCGGAGCCGTTCGAGGATCTCGACGAGGGACCAGACGTGGTAGTCGTGGCCGTCGAAGCCGACGTCGAGCGCCGGCCAGGCGGAGGCGTCCTTGAGCGGGCTGGCGTCGGGGTCGGCCTGGTAGCGGGCGTGGACGTGGCCGTAGAGGTGGAGATTCGGCTCGGCCACCGTGGCGTGGTGCTGCCCGTCCCAGGTGATCATCGGGTAATGATTCAACGTGATCTGCACGCCCTCGACCCGGACCTGGACCTGTTCGTGGGCCTCGTGGAAGAGGTCGCGGATCGAGCGTTCGTCGTGGTTGCCCCAGACGAGGTTGACCGTGCGGCAGCGGACCTGGTCGCGGAACCAGCGGGCGTTGGCGCGGTAGTCGCCCCCCTTGCCCCAGGCCCAGTCGCCCAGGCACCAGAGGGTGTCGTCGGGGCCGACGCGGGCGTTGATGTTCGCCGCGAGGCCGCGGTTCATGGCGTCGACCGACTCGTCGCTGACCTTGAAGCCGCGGAGGTCGCCCCCCTCGGCCTCGATCGCCAGGAACGCCGCGCGGTCGGCCTCGGTCATGAAGGCCAGCCGCCGGCAGAACTTCAGGATGTTGCGGTGGAAGGCGTGCGGGTCGCTGCAGAAAAAGACGGGCATCTCGACGCTCTCTCCCGGCCCGATTGCCGGGTCTGGGTGTCTCCCATTCGTCTCACGTCCATATCTTAACCGCCGAGGCGTCGTCGTCCCAGGCCAGTTCACGAGACGGTCGCATGCTCATAAGGGAAGACTGTCCGGGTTGGGATTGCGTCGACGCGGGACGGTCGGGCGGGGCGTGCTACGTTGAAGGGGGACGCGGGGCGGGGGTATAATCGGCGACGCCGCCCCGAGCGACGTGGCGAACGGGGCGAGGCCCGCCCGAAGCCTGCTTGCCGACCGTCCCGCCCGAACGGCCCGACCCGACCGACGACAAGGAAAACACCGATGCGGATCGCGACCATGCGGCGGGCCTGGCCCGCCTGGATGCTGCTGGCCATCGCCGCGGCCGGGCCGACGTCGGCGCGCGCCGGCCTGCCCAAGGTGCCCGACGGCTTCGAGATCCGCCTCGTGGCCGCGGTCCCGGCCGTCGAGTACCCGTGCCAGGTCGCCACGGCGCCCGACGGCTCGCTGTTCGTCGCCGAGGACCCGATGGACCAGGTCGGCCCGTATGAGGTGGACAACGGCCGCATCCTCCTGTTCAAGGACGGCAAGGACCCGGTCGTCTTCGCCGAGGGCTTCCGCGCGATCTTCGGCATGGCCTGGCACGACGGCGCGCTCTACGTCATGAACATGCCGCGATTAACTGTCCTCCGCGACACCGACGGCGACGGCAAGGCCGACGAGAAGGCCGAGCTGTATAAGGACCTCGGCCCCGGGCCGATCAAGGGGGCCCTCAACGACCACATCGTCTCGGGCCTCCAGTTCGGCATCGATGGTTATCTCTACATCTCGGTCGGTGACAAGGGGGTCCCGAAGGCCCACGGCCGCGACGGCAGCACCGTGACCCTCAAGGGGGGCGGCGTGCTCCGCTGCCGGCCGGACGGCACCAAGCTGGAGCTCTACTCCTCGGGCACGAGGAACCACCTCGAGCCCAACCTCGACGACCGCGACAACCTCTTCACCTACGACAATACCGACGACGGCCTCGGCTGGTGGACTCGGGTGACGCATCACATCGACGGCGGCTATTACGGCTACGCGTACGACTACCACGACCGCCCCGACCGCATGCTCAACCGCATCGCCGAGTTCGGCGGCGGCTCGCCGTGCGGCGGGGTCGTGTACAAGGAGGACGCCTGGCCCGAGAAGTACCGCGGCCGCGTCTTCTGGGCCGAGTGGGGCAAGCGCGAGGTGCCCGCCTTCCGGTTCAAGCCCGACGGGGCCTCGTTCAAGATCGACAATCAAGAGCAGTTCGTTTCCCCCGGCGACGTCGGCGACTTCCGGCCCATCGACCTGGCCCTCTCCTACGACGGCAAGACCCTCTACATCGCCGACTGGAGCATGGGCGGCTGGGGCAACAAGAACGAGAAGCTCGGCCGGGTGTTCGCCGTCACATGTAAAGACGAGATCAAGCAACAACCCCGCGGCTCCGACGACGACCCGATCGACGCCCAGATCAAGGCGCTGGACCACCCCTCGTTCAACGAGCGGATGCGGGCGCAGCTCGCCCTGATCAAGAAGGGGAAGGCGGCGCTCGGGCCGGTGACGACCGCCCTGGCCGCCGAGACGACGCCCCCGCTGGCCCGTCGGCACCTGATCTGGGCCCTCGACGGGATCGCCGGCGGTACGCCCGGGGCGACCGGGCCCCTGGTCGCGATCCTCAAGGGCCGCGAGGCCGACCTCCGCGCCCAGGCCGCGCGGGCCCTCGGCGAGCGGAAGGTTAAGGAAGCCGTCGCGGCCCTGGTCCCCGTGCTCAACGATCGCGAGCCGGCCGTCCGGCTCCAGGCGATCATCGCCCTGGGACGCATCGGCGACCCCAGGGCCGTCGCCCCGATCCTGCCCCACCTGGCCGAGGACGACCCGTATCTCGCCTTCTCCAGCCGCGTGGCCTTGCGGCGGATCGGCGACTGGAAGGGCATCGCTCGAGGGCTGACCGGCCGCGACCCGAAGGTCCGGGCGGGGGCCCTGCTGTCGCTTGAAGAGGTGTACGATCCCGAGGCCGTCGCCGTCCTGTCGCGGTACGCGGCCGACGCGAAGCACCCGGCCGACGAGCGGGCCAAGGCCCTCGGGTTCCTGGCCGCGTCGCACCACAAGGCCCCCCCTTGGGACGGCCGGTGGTGGGGCACCCAGCCGGCCCGCGGCGGGCCGCCGGCCAAGACGATCGCCTGGAAGGGGACCGAGGCCGTGGTCAAGGCGGTCCGGCAAGCCCTGAAGGACCCGGCCGCGCCGGTCCGGATCGCGGCGGTCAAGGCCGTCCGAGACGCCAAGGACCGCGCCGCCCTGCCCGAATTGCGACGCCGGCTCTCGGAGGAGACGGACCAGGACGCCCGCCGCGAGGTCATCGCGGCCCTGGGCGGCTTCAACGACAAGGCCGCGCTGCCGGGCCTGGCGCTGGTACTCCGCGACCCCAGGGCCGCTGAGCCCGTGCGGGAGGCCGCGATCGCCGCGGTCGAGGCCATCGGCGGCGACCAGGCCGCCAAGGCCCTGGCCGACCTGCTCGCCCGTCGCGACGTGCCGGTGGCCCTCCAGCCTCGGGTCATCCGCTCGCTCGGCGGCCTGAAGGCCAAGGGGGTCGCGCCGGCCTTGGTCAAGGCCCTCGGCTCGCCGGCCGCGCCGGTCCGGGCGGCGTCGGCCGAGGCGCTCGGCAAGGTCGGCGAACCGAAGGGGGTCGCGGCCAGGCTCCGGCCGCTCTTGAAGGACAAGGACCTCGCCGTCCGCAAGGCGGCCATCGGCGCCCTGGCGACCTTGAAGGACCGCGAGTCGTTCCCCGACCTGCTCGCCCTCGCCGAGGACGAGTCCACACAATTCGAGGCGACCCGCGCCCTCGCCGACCTGCCCGAGATCAAGGCGTTGCACGTCTACCTCCGCGGCCTGGCCAGCAAGAGCCCCGACCTCCGCCGCGAGTCGGCCCGGGCCATCGGCGCGATCCGCGACCAGGCCGCGCCGGTGCTCGACAAGCTCGCCGCCCGCAAGGAGCTGTCGCCCCGGGTCGTCCCCGAGCTGAAGCGGATCTACCGAGCCCAGCGGCCGATCCTCCAGTGGCGCCTCCTCGGCCCATTCAAGAAGGGCGACGCGGCCCCGTTCCCGCTCGACAAGCCGGTCGACCTCTCGGCCAGCTTCACCGGCCTGGACGGCAACCCCGCCCGCTGGCGCGAGGTCCAGGCCCACGACCCGAAGGGCGAGGTCAACCTCGGCCGCGTCTTCTCCGACGGCAGCGGCCAGTCGGCCTTCGGCTACGCCGAGGTCCGCAGCGAAGCCGACCGGACCGCCCACGTGACCGTAGGCTCCGACGATACCCTGACCGTCTGGGTCAACGGCAATCAGGTCTACGACTCGCAAGGGGACCGCGGCTTCGAGTACGAGCAAGGGAAGTTCGACGTGCCCCTGGTCGCGGGGGCGAATCGGATCGTGATCAAATGCGGCAACTCCGGGGGGAACTGGCAGTTCGCCGTGGCGGTCTCCGAGCCGACCGACTACGCCTTCCTCAACGCCCCGGCCGGCGGCTTCGACCCCGAGGCCTACCGCGAGGCGGCGCTCAAGGGCGGCGGCAAGGCCGAGCACGGCAAGGCCCTGTTCTTCGACCTCAAGGGGGTCGCCTGCGTCAAGTGCCACAACGTCGGCGGCCAGGGCGGCCTCGTCGGCCCCGAGCTGTCGAGCGTCGGCGCCAAGTACCCGAGGGGCGAGCTGATCACCGCGGTCCTGAACCCCTCGGCCAAGATCTCGCAGGGGTACGAGCCGGTCGTCGTCGCCCTCAACGACGGCCGGGTCGTCACCGGCATCGTCAAGGTCGAGACCGCCGACGCCATCGAGGTCGAGGACGCCGACGCCAAGCGGATCAAGCTCGCCAAGGCCGACATCGACGAGCGCAAACCTGCCGACGTCTCGATCATGCCCACCGGCCTCGCCGAGGGCCTGACTCCCAGGGACTTCAACGACCTGATCGCCTTCCTCGAGACCCTCAAGCAGGTCCCCGCGAACGGCGGGCAGGCCGCTGGCGACGCCTCACGGAAGGGCGGCGGGGGCCGCTGAGCCCCCGGCCCGCCGCGGCATCGCCGAGAGGCCCCAACGGTCCATGGATTCTCATGTCGAACGACGCCCCCGCCCACGGCCAGCGCCGCGGCCGGAGCGCCCGGTATCCGGGCGTGCCGCTGGCCGACTGCATCCGCTTCTGCGAGACGATCGACGCCCGCGGCCTCGACGGCCTCTCGGCGGCGGCCCTGGCGTCGGGATTGGGGTATTCGAACATCAAGACGAATGCCTTCTCGGCTCGGCTCAGCTCGGCGCGGCAGTTCGGCCTGCTGGCGAGCGAGGGGGACTCGCACACCCTCACGCCCCTGGCGCGATCGCTGCTGCACCCGGTCTCGGCCGACGACCTGCCCCGCCTGCGACGGCGGTCCCTGCTGGAGCCGCCCCTCTATGCCGAGCTGGCCGCGCGGCTGGCCGGCAAGCGGGTGCCCGAGACGCCGGGGCTCGCCAATCTCTTATATCACCATCACCACATCACGGCCACCGCCAAGGAATCCGCGGCGGCCGCGTTCCTCGAGTCCGCCCGGTTCGCCGGCGCCCTCGGCGACGACGGCATCCTCCGCCCCGACCCGACCGAGCCTGAGGTCGAGATCGAGGCCCCTGCCCCGTCGATCCCCAAGGCCAAGCCCTTGCCCGGGGCTAAGCGGCCCGGCGTCCGGCTGGACCTCCACCTCTGGGGCCCCGACGCCGGCAAGGTGATCCGCCTCCGCGCCCCGGAGTCGATCACCCCCGCCAGCCTCGACCGCTTCCTCCAGGCCCTCCGCCTGCTCGTCCGCGTCGAAGAGCCCGAGTCCTTGTAGGGTCTGCTATTGCAGACCGATTTTTTCATATCAACGGGAGAGAAGATCGGTCCGCAATAGCGGACCCTACGAGGACTCGGACCCCCTCAGCTCGACTCGCCGCGGGCGACGGGGGCGGAGGTGGGGGGCTCGAACTTGGGGACGGCGGTGTCGACGGGGTCGGCCGGGGCGTACGAGTCGGTGTGCCGCGGGGCCGGGGTGCGGGAGGCGGACTCGAGCTCCTCCTCGATCCCGCGCAGGCCCTTCTTGAACTCGACGATCCCCTTGCCGAGCGACCGCCCGACCTCGGGCAGCCGCTTGCCGAACAGGAGCACCGCCACCACCCCGACGACGAGCATCTCCATCGGGCCGAGATTCGGGAACATGGCCGGATTCTCCAAGTCTGTTGATGGGTGAATATCGACGCCGACGGCCGCCGCCGCCTCACTCGGGCTTGGCGGGCTTGGCCTCGGGCTTGCCGGCGGTGTCGAGCTGGTCCTCGATCTCGGTCATCCCCTTCTTGAACTCGGTGACGCTCTTGCCCAGGGACCGCATGGCGCCGGGGAGGCGGTTGCCGAAGATCAGCAGCGCCACGAAGCCGACGACGACCATCTCCATCGGCCCGAAGTGGTGCAGGAACGCGAACACCGGCAGCGATAGCGACGTGAACATAAGTCGAGCTCCTCGAAGGCGGCCGACGGCCCCGGCCGGCGCGAGACGCCGGGCCGAACCGATCGGGATGCGTTGGGGAAGGATTCCGGCGGAGGGCCGACAGCTCGGCGACTTCCGAGGCCTGGGCGTCTCGACAGGGACGACGCCGGTCGTTGGCGGGATTCACCCCCGATTGTACCGCCCCCGCCCGCCGCGTCAATCGCACATCGGGCGGGAACCTTCGGATGGAATCATGCAATTCTCTCGATTCCTCTGCCATCTTCCATCTGAAATTTGTTCATGTTTTACTGAAGCGTCGCGTGCCGCGCGACCAGGGCGCGGGCGGTGCGGAGGCCGTCGACGGCGGCGCTGATGATGCCGCCGGCGTAGCCGGCGCCCTCGCCGCAGGGGTAGAGGCCGGCAACGGTCGGCGACTCGCGGGTGCGGTCGTCGCGGGGGATGCGGACCGGCGAGCTGCCGCGGGATTCGGGGCCGGTCAGGGTCGCGCCGCCGAGGAAGAGGCCGCGGAAGCGGCGGTCCAGGGCCGGCAGGCCGCGATGCAACGACTCGACGACGACGGGCGGCAACAGGGTCGCCAGGTCGGTCGCGACCGTGCCGCGCGGGTAGCTCGACGGCAAGGTCGCTCGGCTGGCGCGGCCGTCGAGGAAGTCGCGGGCCCACTGGATCGGCGCCTTGTAGTCGCGCCGGCCGGCCTCGAACGCCAATCGCTCGGCCCGCTGCTGGAAGTGGATGCCGGCCAGTGGGTGGCTGCCCGCCACGTCCTTCGCCTCGATCGTCACGACGAGGCCGCTGTTGGCAAATGGCGAGTCGTGACGGCTCTCGCTCATGCCGTTGGTGCAGAAATACCCCGGCTCGCTGACCGAGGGCATCACGTAGCCGCCGGCGCACATGCAGAAGGTGAAGAGGTCGCGTCGGCCGGCGTGCGCGACCAGCTCGTAATCGGCCGCGCCGAGGGCGGGATGGCCGGCGGCGGGGCCGTAGCGGGCGCGATCGACCTGCTCCTGCGGCTGCTCGATCCGCACCCCGAACTGGAACGGCTTGAACGCGAGCGGGATGCCCCGCTGGAGCAGCATCTGGTACGTGTCGCGCGCGCTGTGGCCGATCGCCAGCACGGCCACGTCCGCCGCGACGTGCCCGGAGCTCGTCTGCAACCCCTTCAGCCGCCCCTCCTCGATCTCCAGGTCCTCGACCCGGCACGAGAACCGGACCTCGCCGCCGGCTTCCTCGATCGCCCGTCGCAGGTTGCGGACGATCAGGGGCAGGCGGTTGGAGCCCAGGTGCGGGCGATGCTCGTACAGGATCGTCGGCTTGCCGTGGCACTCGGCCAGGACCTCCAGCACCCTGCGAATATCCGGGCCGGTCCCCCGGCTCGTGAGCTTGCCGTCGCTGAACGTGCCGGCGCCCCCTTCGCCGAACAGGTAGTTGCTCTCCGGGTCGAGCGGCCCCCCCTTGTCGAACCCCCGCACGTCCGCGACCCGCTCCTTGATCCCCCGGCCCCGCTCCAGCACGATCGGCCGGTACCCTCCCTTCGCGAGGAAGTACGCAGCGAACAGGCCCGCCGGCCCCGACCCCACGATCACCGGCCGCTCCCGCAACGGCTCCGGCCCCGGCTCCGGCCACTCGAACCGTTCCGGCACGAACGGCGCGACCCCCGGCGCCAGGCCACGTGCCGACAGCCCCTCCTCCTCGCCCGGCAGCTCGACCTCCGCCGCATAGACGAAATGGATCGCATCCTGCTTGCGGGCATCCAAACTCTTTCGCAAAATCCGCCAGCGCGCGATCGCCTCGCGGCCGATCCCGAGCCGTTCGGCGACCTTCTCCGGCAGGGCCTCTTCCGGCTCGTCGAGTCCCAGGTGCAAGTCGGCGACCTTCAGCGACATCGCGGTTTCTCTGCCTCAATCCTCAACCAACGTCCGGGGTCATTACGAACCAAACCGCACGGTGGGTTCGTTCGGCGCCGGGGCCATGGGCCGGGTGCCGGGGGTCGGTGGGTTCGTTCGGCCCGGGATGGGCGATCGATAGGGTTTGCGCAGACATCCCATTGCCCCGTGGGTTCGTTCGGCGCCGGCCCCGGCTGCCGATGCTCCGAGAGTACTGCCGGGACACACGGGTTCGAGGCCGAACCCGTGGCACCCGAGACCTTCGAGTGCAAGATTTGCGCAGAGGTCCCAGAATCCCGTGGGTTCGTTCGGCGCCGGGCGCGAAGGCTCGCTACCGCTTGCGCCGAATCCCCAGAGTCCCGTGGGTTCGTTCGGCGCGGCGCCCCCTTCGGTGCCCCTCTTCGTAACCCGACGCGCCAGCGAGGGCCTTCTATCAAACCCCTCGGATAGCGGAGCTTTGCCCGTGGGGTGGTTGGAAGGCCCTCGCTGGCGCGTCGGGTTACGAAGAGGGACGTCGAGACGGGACGACGACCGGGGAGGGCGAGGGGCGCCAGGGCCGAGCCGGAAGCGATCGAAACCGCACGGCGGGAAGGGCGGATCGGGGAGGGTTTTTCGGTCGGTCGACTCATGGTGCGGGGCCAGGGGCAACGAGGTCGGTCCGGGGGCGCAAAGAACCGTCACCCGTATACTCTCGGAATGAAGCCGCAGTATTATAACCGGATTCCGGAAAAAAACGCGCGGAATCGGGACTCAGGCGGTGGGGCCGTAACAGATGAGGGTGATGTCGTCGGCCTGCTTGTGGCCGGAGGAGAACTCGCGGAGGTCCTGGAGGATGGCGCGGCCGACGGCCTCGGGGCCGCCGGGGGAGTCGGCGATGCGGCGGATCAGGCGGCGGTTGGCGGTCGAGTCGTAGAGCTCCTCGGCGGGGCTCCGGGCGTCGGTCACGCCGTCGGAATAGACGACGACGACGTCGCCGAGCTCGAGCGTCACGTCGGCCTGGCGGTACTGCGACTCGGGCAGGATGCCGAGCGGGAAGCCGGCGATCGAACCGCCGACCTCCTCGACCTGGCCCGAGACGCGGCGGATCATCACCGGCAGGTGGCCGGCCGAGCAGAGCGTCAGGCGACGCGACTCGGCCTCGAGCACGCCGAGGCTCATCGTGATGAACTTCTCCTCGATCCCCGCGGCGCAGAGAAGGCCGTTGAGCGCGTCGGCCGCGGGGCCGGGGGCGCCTTCGGTCAGGATGCAATACCGCGTGTCGCCGGAGAACTTGGCCATCATCAGCGCCGCGGCGACCCCCTTGCCCGAGACGTCGCCCAGGGCGATCGCCAGCCGCCCGGGTCCCAGGGGGACGAAGTCGTAGTAGTCGCCGCCGACCTCGTACGCGGCGTTGTAGTGGGCGAAGAACTGGAAGCCGGGGACCTCGGGCACGCCCTGGGGCAGGAACCGCTTCTGCACCTGCTCGGCCAGCCGGAGGTCGCGGTCGAGCCGCTCGCGGGCCAGGAGGTCCTCGTGCATCCGCGCGTTCTGGATCGCGATGGCCGCCTGGCTGGCGACGGCGACCAGGAGGTCCAAGTCCTCCTGGCCGAACTGCTTGCGGTCGCTGGTGTCGAGCTGGAGGATGCCCACCGGCTGGCCGTCGGGCGTGAGCAGGGGGACGCACATCACCGAGCGGATCTTGAGGTCGGCGATCGAGGCGCTGGTCGGGAGGTTGGGGTCGTGGCCGGCGTCCTGGCTGAGGATGGCCTTGCGCTGCTCGAGGACGTGGTTGACGATCGACCGGCTGATGCTCATCGGCGGCTCGTCGCGGATCGCCGGGCCGAGGTTCAGGCCGGGCCGGCCGGCGTTGCGCGCCGGGCGGTGCTTGAACGCCTTGCGGATCAGCTTCTTGCTCTCGGGGTCCTTGAGGATCAGGAACGCCCGCTCCGACTGCTGGAACAGGTCGAAGAGGGTGTCGAGGACCTTGGGGGCGACGCTGTCGATCTCCAGCGCCGTGGAGAGGTTGCGGGTGATCTCGAGGATCGCCAGGAGCTTCGCCTCGGGCCGCACCGAGCTGGTCAGCAGGTCGGCGCGCGAGGCGTCGAGGGTGTGGATCGTCGACTCCTCGGGGCCGTCGGTGACGACCAGCTCGTCGGCGGCCCTGGGCCTGGGCTTCGGCTTCTCGACCTCGCTGGGGTGCTTGACGAAATAGACGAATTCGACGTCACAGATATTGATCCGGTCGCCCTGTTTGAGCGTGTGGTCGCGGCCGGGGAGCAGCTCGGCGTCGTTGACCTTGGTCTTGTTGCGCGACCGGAGGTCGGCCACGATGTGCCGCTCGCCCTCGCGGCGGATCTCGGCGTGGCGGCGGCTGACGCCGTGCGGGTCGAGCACGATGTGGCACTCGGGCGAGCGGCCGATGACCAGCGTCTCGAGGTCGAGGTTGATGATCTGGCCGGCCGGGTCGCCGGTGACCTTCTTCAGGAACGGCATCGCTGCGCACTCCCACGATCGTTGTGGCCGTCGGCCCTCTCCCGCCGGTCATCCCGCCTTCGACTCGGAAACGGTGCGGGGCTGCGGGTCGACCCGCAGCCGCTTCGCCAGGCGATTCTGGAGCTCCTTGACCGCCGGGGCGTGCTCGCCGTGGAACTCGCGGTCGCGGCGGCCGCGGGCGTCGAGGTCGTCGACGACCTCCAGCATCAGCTCGTCCAGGCCCAGCTCCGTCGGCGACGGCGGGCCCGGGGGCGCCTTGAAGCTCTGGAGCAGCTCGAGGGCGTCGTCGAGGTCGTCCTGGAGCGTCAGGCCCGCGGCGCGGGCGACGGTGGCCAGGAGCCGGTCGTCCGCGCGGTCGGAGCGGCCGATCTCGGCGGCCAGGTCATCGAGCCGGGCGGCGTCGCGGTCGCGGAAGAGGTCGCGGGCGAGCTGGGTGTAGGCCTGGAGGCCCCAGTGGTGCTGGCTCGGGTGCGCGTCGGAGAACCGGCCGTCGACGACGAGCCAGGGGTCGGGGAACCGCCCCGGCACGGCCAGCCAGGCGGCGACCCGATCGGCGGCCGGGGCCTCGAGCTGCGCGTAGCGGTACTGCGCCTCCGGGCTCTTCTGCGCCGGCACGCCCTCCCAGCGAGGGTCGAGCCAGAGCCCCGGCGGCTCCGACGGCACCGGGGCCGCGTCGCCGAGCAGGTCGGGCGACCGTCCCAGGTACGCCGCCAGCGCCCCCGCCGACACGCAGGCCAGCAGGCCCGCCGCGATCGCGACCCGGAGGCCGACCGCCCGATGCCCCGGCCCCTCGGCCGTCGTCGGCGACGCGACGTTGTCCGGCATCGTCAGGACCGTGGCCGACTTCGGCCCCTCAGCGACCGACGGCCCGCCTCCCCCCGGGATCGTGATCGCCGCGCCGGTCGCATGGTCGCCCCGAAAGCGGGCGAGGTCGCGGACGAGGTCCTGCGCCGACTGGTAGCGGTCGGCCGGGTCCTTCGCCAGCAGCTTATTGACGACGGCGACGAGCTCGGGCGGCACGTCCGGCCGCAGGGCGGCGAGGTCCGGCGGGGGCTCGTGGATGTGCTTCAAGGCCATCGCCAGCGCGTTCTCGGCGCGGAAGGGGGGCGAGCCGGCGAGGAGGTGGAAGAAGGTCACGCCGAGCGAGTACAGGTCGCTGCGGTGGTCGAGCGGCTTCCCTTGGCACTGCTCGGGGCTCATGTACTGCGGCGTGCCGAGCGCCGTGCCGGGCTGGGTCAGGTCGACGCGGCGCCCCTCGGCCAGGTCGCGGCAGAGGCCGAAGTCGGCGACCTTGACCTGGCCCTTCTTCGTCAGCAGGAGGTTCTCGGGCTTGATGTCGCGGTGGACCAGGCCGATCTCGCCGGCGGCGCCGACGGCCAGGGCCGCCTGCCGCATGATCGACAGCGCCACCGGCAGCTCCAGCGCCCCCTTGCGCGCCAGGTACTCGCGGAGGTTCGTCCCCGGCACGTACTCCATCGCGATGAAGCGGATCGAGCCGGCGAGGTCGTAGGTATAGATATGGACGATGTTGGGATGGCTGAGCTTGGCGGCGGCGCGGGCCTCGGCCTTGAAGCGGGCGAGGGTGGTCTCATTATTGAGGAGGTCGGCGCGGATGACCTTCAGCGCGACGGGGCGGTTCAGGCTGATCTGGCGGGCGAGGTAGACCTCGCCCATGCCGCCGCGGCCGAGCTTGCGCTCGACCTGGAAGTCGCCCAGGACGGCGCCGCTGAGGTCGCGCGGGACGACCGTCGCGGGCCCGTCCCCTCGCGAGGACGTGCCGGGCTCCGACGGCTGGGATTGGGCGGACCTCGGCTGCGGCATCGGCCCGGCGAACCCTCCCCGACCCGCCCGTCGGCCCGGTCGACGACGACCGCGTACCGATCGGCCGGTTCTCCCCTAGTCTACGACGATTCCCACCGTTCCGCAAAGGCACTCGCCCGCCGAGGGCGGGCGGAAACGGGCCGGGAGCGGAGTCGCGGGGCGTGCCCCACACGCCCGACCCCGGATCGAAGGACCGATCGGCCGTCGTGCCGGCGCGCGCGGCCTTGGCAGCGGCGGGCAGGGCGCGGTAGATTGAGAGGTCCGGAGGGAAGGGAGACCGGGGGCCGGTCGTTGCGGCGGGCCCCCCGGCGCAATGGCCCGGAAGGGCGAGGGATACGGGAGGAGCGGTCATGATCGGCCCGAGGCGGCTCGGAATGCTCGCCCTGGCGGCGGCCTGCGGGATCGTCCCCCCGGCGCTCCTGGCCGGCGACGACCCGAAACCGAAGCCCAAGGACACGGACGCACCCAAGGCCGAGGCCGGTCCCAAGGGCGGGTTCCCCGTCACCGGCGAGGACCCGCCGCAGCCGTTCGTCCCCTTGAAGCCGAGGACCGCGCGCGAGCAGGCACGCGTCGAGGCCCTCCACGACTACGCCGCCGCCCGGGCGCTCGAAGACCAAAGGCGCTGGGCCGAGGCGTTGAAGCTGCTGGAGCGGGCCCACGAGAAGGACCCGGATTCCGTCGCCGTCCTCCGACGCCTGGCGTTGCTCTCCTTCGGCGGCGGCCAGGGCGAGGCCGGCGAGAAGTACGCCCGCGAGGCCCTCGCCGCCGAGCCCGACGACGCCGCGACCATCGCCCTGCTCGTCGATCACTACAAGGCCGACCCCAAGTCGAGCCGGCTCGAAGGGTTCCTCAAGGGCCTGCTCGCCGAACCCCGGCTGACCGCGGACGCCCCGGCGCGGCTGCTGGCGCTCAAGGCGCTAGGCGACTGCTACATCGACCAGCTCGCGCGGGACGCCCTGCCCGTCGCGGCCCAGGGCAAGCTCCTCGACGCGGCCGGCGACGCCGAGTCGAAGCTGCTCGAGGCGCTCGAAGGCGGGGCCTTCGACAAGCTCGACGACGCCGACCGCCAGCGCATCCTGGGCGAGGAGCCGGCCGGCGGCTTCAAGCAGATCGGCCGCGTCCTGCTGCTCGCCCGCCGCCCGGGGGCGGCCATCCGCGCCCTCCGCCAGGGCCGCGAGCTCGACGCGGTCGACCCCGACCTGCCCGAGCTGCTGGCCGATGCCCTGCTGAAGGACAACAAGCCGGCAGAGGCCCTCGAGGTGATCGAGGCCCTCCTGAAGCGCGACCCGCGCGACCTCGCCCCGTTCGAGCTGCTGGCCCGGGCGTTGTCGGCGCTGAAGCGGGACAAGGAGATCGTCCCCCGGCTCGAGGCCGCGGCCAAGGAGTTCCCGAAGAACGCCGCGTTGCGGTTCGTGCTGGCCGACCGATACCGCGAGGCCGGCCGGGCCGGGAAGGCGCGCGAGGTCCTCCGCGACCTGATCGAGCACCAGGAGGACCCCCGCGGCCTCGGGGCGCTGGCCGAGTCGCTCCACCAGCAGAAGAAGGCCGTCGAGCTCGTCAAGCTGCTCGACGGCTCGCTGCCGGCGCTCAACGCCCAGCAGGAGGAGCGCGACGAGGAGGCGGCCCGCCGCGGCCTGTACGACGCCCTGGCGGCGCAGGTCTTCGACAAGGCCCGGGCGCCGATCGAGGCCGTCGTCAACGACCCGCCCTTCGCCGACCAGATGCTCGAGGCCGGCGCCAAGCTGCTGGCCGCCGAGCCCCCCGACCTCGGCCGCGGCGGCCGGCTGACCCTGGTCTACATCGCCTGCAAGGGGGGCCGGTTCGACAAGCTCGTGGATCTGGACCGCGCCGCGGCGAAGC
>DASZMJ010000454.1:0-20779 GCA_035551935.1 Isosphaeraceae bacterium | reverse complement strand
GGCTGGGGCCGAAGGCCCCGGGATCCGAACGGGCCTTCGGCCCCAGCCACCCGGCCGCCCATCCCGGTGCGCATGCGTCCTCACCCCCGGCCCCTCGCCCCGGGGGGGCGAGGGGAAAGGGGCTACGGCCCGAGACCGGGTGCGGGACGGGGCGGTCGCGTCGATTTTGACGACCGCGACGCCGGCCCTCCGTCGCAGCGCCCCTTGCGACCCTGAACGGCTTCGGTCAGGATGGAGAAAGATTGCGGTCTGCGCCGGGGAGGACAACCGACGGCCGCGACGATCGACACTCCGCCGGGGACGCACCGGGAGCCTGACCACGATGAGACGAACCACGATATGGGGGGGGGTCGCGACGGCCCTCGCCATGACCATCGGGACGGTGGGCGTGCGGGCGCAGGAGCCCAGGCCCGAGACCAAGGCCGGGGGCGAGACCAAGGCCGACCTCGACGCGATCCTCAGCCAGATGCGCGCGGCCGGCGGCCCGGGCCGTGTGGGAGGGGGCGCCAGCGACCGGCATTATCCCGACTTCAACGAGATGACCCGGGGGGCCGAGAAGATCGACGGCCTCTTCACCCTCCACCGCAAGGACGAGCACCTCTACGCCGAGATCCGCCCGCACCAGCTCGACCAGCCGATGCTCGTGCTGGCCACCATCGCCCGCGGCCTGGGACGCACCGGCGAGCCGGTCTCCAACGGCGACGAGATGGTCGTCGTCTTCCGCAAGGTCGACGAGCACATCCAGCTCGTCCGGCGCAACATCAGCTACAAGGCCACGCCCGGCACGCCGATCGAGAAGTCGGTCAAGCAGAACTACGTCGACTCCGTGCTGATGTCGCTGCCGATCCGCACGGTCAGCCCCTCGGGCGCGACGGTCATCGACTTGGCCGACATGTTCATGACCGACCTGGCGCAGCTCAACCTCGGCTTCCTCGACCGGAGCCGGTCGTCCTGGTACAAGGTCAAGGGGCTGAAGGACAACCTCGAGCTCGAGGTCGAGGCCACCTTCGGCGGCGCCGGGATGCGCGGGATGATGGCGATGTTCGGCGGCAACGACGGCGTCGCCGACCCGCGCGGGATCACCCTGGTCATCCACTACAGCCTCATCCGCCTGCCCAACGACTTCGGCTTCCGGACCCGATTGGCCGACGACCGCATCGGCCACTGGCTGAGCACGTCGAAGGACTTCGGCTCGACCGACTCCGATTCGAACTATGTTCGCCTGCTCAACCGCTGGCGGCTCGACAAGGCCGACATGCGGGCGAAGCTCTCGCCGCCGCGGAAGCAGGTCGTCTGGTGGGTCGAGGACACGGTGCCGCACGAGTACCGGCCGTATGTCGAGGCGGGCATCCTCGAGTGGAACAAGGCGTTCGAGAAGATCGGCTTCCGCAACGCATTGGCCGTGCGCTGGCAGCAGCCGGGCGAGGAGTTCGACCCCGAGGACACGAGCTATTGCACCTTCCGCTGGGTCACGAGCGATCGCGGCTACGCGCGGACGTGCTTCCGCTCGAACCCCTTGACCGGCGAGATCATCGACGGCGACGTGATCTTCGACTCGAGCTTCATCCGCCACTGGAAGCAGGAATACGCCCTGATGATCGGCGCGAAGCCGACGGGGCAGGGGGGCGAGCTCGACCTGACCCCGCTGGCCGTCGGCGAGGTCATCAGCCCGATCATGGCCGCGAAGTACGGCTTCGGCGGCCCGTTGCCGCTGACGGCGGGCCGGGGCAACGGCGCGGCGAACGCGCCCTCGGTCGTGCCGGCGGACTGGTCGTCGCTCGACTACCGGCTGAGCCGGCTGGCGCGTCGGGATGGTCATACCTGCACCTATCAGGCCGGCATGCAGGCCGACTTCGCGCTGGCGGCGATGGCGCTGGCCGTGCCGGACCGCGGCGGCAAGGGGGGCCCGGTCGAGGTGCCCGAGGAGTTCATCGGCCAGGCGCTCAAGGAAGTGGTCATGCACGAGGTCGGCCACTCGATCGGCCTGCGGCACAACTTCAAGGCCAGCGCGATGCTGACCGCCGAGCAGCTCAACGACACGGCCATCACCCGCGTCAAGGGGCTCGTCGGCAGCGTGATGGACTACAGCCCCGTCAACATCGCGCCCAAGGGGGTCAAGCAGGGGGACTATTACACGACCACCCTCGGCCCGTACGACTACTGGGCCATCGAATATGCGTATAAGCCCATCATGGGCGACGAGGCCGGCGAGCTGAGGGCGATCGCCGCGCGGGCCCCCGAGCCCGACCTGGCCTTCGCGACCGACGAGGACGCCGCGCTGAACAACGACCCGCAGGTCAACCGCTTCGACCTCGGCTCCGACGTCTGCCGCTTCGCCAAGGACCGCATCGCGCTGTCGGCCGAGCTGCTCAAGGACCTCGACGCCAAGGTCGTCCGCGACGGCGAGCCGTGGTCGCGGAACCGCCGCGCCTTCGCGATCCTGCTGTCGCAGTACGGCAACGCGGCGTACCTCGTCTCCAACTACATCGGCGGCCAGTCGATCTCCCGCGACCACAAGGGGGACAAGAACGCCCGCGACCCGATCGTCCCCGTGCCGGGTCCGAAGCAGCGCGAGTGCCTGGCGTTCCTCGTCGACCAGATCCTCAGCGACCGCGCCTTCAAGTTCTCGCCGGCGTTGCTCCGCCGCCTCGCCACCGAGAAGTGGTCGGGCTGGGGCAACGAGGCGATGATGCTCGGCGAGGTGGACTATCCCGTCCATCAACGCGTCCTCGACGTCCAGCGCATCGTCCTGGCGCAGTGCCTCGCGCCCGAGGTCCTGGCCCGGCTCCAGAACCAGGAGCTCCAGGCCGAGCCCGGCTCCAAGCCGCTGAAGATGGCCGAGGTCTTCCGGACCCTCTCCGACGGCATCTGGTCCGAGGCCAACCCCGACGCCGATTGCGACTGCTGCGACCTCGTCGACGACAAGGCCGCCAAGCCCGACGACAAGGCCAAGGCCGCGCCCAGGGAGGTCGCCCTCTCGACCGTCCGCCGCAACCTCCAGCGCGAGTACCTGAAGCGCCTCAGCACCATCGTCCTCGGCGAGCGCCGGGGCGACTTCGGCGGCTCCTTCGCCTTCCTCTCCTTCAACGGCGGCGGCTCCTATCCCGCCGACGCGCGGGCGCTGGCCCGGCTCCACCTCCGCCAGATCGGCGACCGCATCGGCAAGCTGCTCGAGCGGAAGGACGTCACCATCGACGACACCACCCGCGCCCACCTCGAAGACTGCCGCCACAAGATCGGCAAGGTCCTCGAGGCCGGCCTCGACGCCAACGAGCCCTGATTTTGTAGCGGACCGTCTTTTCTCGAATGGTCTGCGGGAAGAGGTGCCGCGGCCGGACCCGGGCGACGGCCGTCGGGAACGTCCCGATCCCCTCCGCTCGACGGTGTCGAGGTGGGCGCCGAGGACCGCGGCGAGGTCCGCGTCGGTGCGGCGGCCGGCGGGGGGATGCGGGCGTGGCGGCTCGCCTCGGCCGGCGCCACGCCGTCGCCGGTCCGGTCGGTCGGCCGCCGCCGCGGGCCCGCGCGGCGGCGGCCGGCGCGGGTCCGGGTGTCGGTGTCGTGCCCGGGGGCCCCACCCCGAGAGGGCCTGTGGGTCCGATCCGGATTACAGACCATCTTCGGGTGGAAGGTCCGCTATGGGTTTCAGAGCAGGTTGACGAGGCGATCGGCGAGGCCCTTCTCGCCGAGGACGATCTTGAGCTCGCCGCCGCAGGCGACCTTCTCGAGGACCTCGAGCTCGCGGAGCCGCATGAGCGTCGGGTTCTCGGCGAGCAGGCGGGCGGTGTTGGCCTGGCTGCGGAGCGCGGCGGTCTCCTCACGGCGGGTGACGAGGTTGGCCTCGGCGGCCGTGCGGGCCTCCATGACCTTGTTCAACAGCTCCTTCATCTCGCCCGGCAGGATGACGTCGCGGATGCCCGCGGCGACGACCTCCAGGCCCAATTCGGCCGCCCGGCCGCGGAGCAGGTCGACGAGCTCGGCGGCGAGGGCCTCCTTGTCGGCCAGGAGCGCGTCGAGCGTCCGGCCGCCGACGACGGCGCGGAGCGCGAGCTGCGCCTCGCGGTAGAGGCCCTGCCGGGCGTCCTCCGACGCGCAGACGGCGCGACGAGCGTCGACGACGCGGTAGGTCACGACGACGTTCAGGCGGAGCGTCACGCGGTCGGCCGTCATGATCTCCTGGCCGCCGACGTCGAGCGATGCCTCGCGCAGGTCGACCTCGACGACGCGCGCATCGGCCACGCCCTTCCAGAAGGCGTAGCGGCCCGGCGCCAGCGTGTCGGCGTAACGGCCGTCGAGGAAGAGCACGCCCGCGCAGCCGCGGTTGACGTCGCAGACGTCGAGCAGCGTGCTCGCGGCCGACCACCGCGTGATCGTCTGCAATTCGTCGTGCTCGAGCCGCGGGCGGCGGGCGTCGACGACCTCGACCCGGAGTGCCCTCGGGCCGTTCCAGAGGACGTGCAGGCCCGGCGCGCAGACGCCGAAGAACCGGCCGTCGACCCAGACCAGGCCGCGCTGGTCGTCCTTGAGGTCGAGGACCGTGGCCATGCCCTTGAGGACGCCCGAGGCGACGATCAGGTCGAGCTTCTCGTGCAGGAGCTGCGGCACCCGCCGCGAGACGACCTCGACGGCGACCTTGCCGAGCGGGTCGAACACGCGGTGCGTGCCCTCGCCGAGCAGGCCGCGGAACTCGCCGTCGCGGAACAGGAGGCCGACCTCGAAGCTGCGGACCTTGGACGACTTGACGAAGAACATCGCGACCTCCCCGCCCCTGGCCTCGGCCGCGGGACTTAGGATTCGTTGAAAGAATGACGACATCGAGTTTTGGCCGTCGGGGGACGGCGCGGCCGGCGATCACACGTCGGGATGCGGAGTGCGGCTTGAGCGGGCGGTCGTCGCCGGGGTTCGGGCCGCCTGGGCGGCCTTCGGGTCCGGCGATCTCCGACGGCGGAATCCGCGCACTTCAGGGCGTCCTCTCGTGCCGCCGACGCCCGGCCCGGTCCCCGCGCGGGCGGGGCTGATCGCCGGGCGTCGGCCGATCGTCGCGGCCGGCCGCCCCCCTCGGGCGATTGGCGGAAGCGCTGCGAACGCTCCCCGAGCGGTCCTGTTCGGGGACCGCGGTCGGTGGACGGGAGTCGAACCCGCGACACCCGGGTTATGGGCCCGGTGCTCTATCCTCTGAGCTACCACAGCCTGGGACCGCCCCGGTTTACATCCCCTTCACGGAACACACCAGGCCGATCGCCACGAGGGCGAGGCCGGCGCGCCGCGGGCCCGACGGTCCCAGCCGCTTGCTTGAAAAACGCGCGACGGCCCCGCTGGCCGTCGTCGAGCAGGGGCGCAAGGAGTCGAACCCTGTCCGTCCGGGTTGGAGCCGGAGACCTCTCCCAGGAGGACACCCCTGTCGTGCTCTGCCCCTTGTAGACGCACGATCCTGCCCAGGCGTTCGCGCGGCCGTCGCCGTTTTCCGGCACGACGCGCCGACCTCGATCGACTCCGGTCGGGTGGCACGCCCGGAGTCTTCGAAGGGCGTCTGACCCCGGCGTCGCCCACGCCCGTCGCGGACTCCGGGCGCGCCACCCGACCGCATTTCCCGCGGCCGATCCATCACGGGGCCGGTGGCCTGGCCCGGCGAGCGGCGTGGAGGAGGTCGTCGAGCCTGGAGAGGAACCGAGAGCGGTCGGCCTTGGCGAACGGGGCGGGGCCGCCGGTGAACTGGCCGGACTGGCGGAGCATGTCGAGCAACGCGCGGGTCGCGAGGGCCTCGCCGATCGCGTCCTCGGTGAAGACGTCCCCCTTCGGACCGAGCACCCGGGCCCCGCGCCGCAGGCAGCGGTCGGCGAGCGGGATGTCGGCGGTGACGACCACGTCCCCGAGCCCGGCACGCTCGGCGATCCAGTCGTCGGCCGCGTCGAAGCCGCCGCGGACCACGACGAGCTCGACCGTCGCCTCGGCCGGCACCCGCATCGTCGCGTTGGCGACCACGAACACCTTGACCCCGTGCCGCCGCGCCACGCGATAGATCTCGTCCTTGACCGGGCAGGCATCGGCGTCGACGTAGATGGACATGGCGATTTCCTAGACGTCGGGCGCCGGGTCGTCGTCGCTCAGGGGCTCCAGGACGTCCACCCGCAGCCAGCAGAGGGCGCCGATCCAATAGACGGCGGCGAAGATGACGAACGGGAGCCGGAGATAGTGCGCGTCGGTGAGTGGGCCGATCATCGCGGCGCCGGCGGCGCCGGCGAAGCTGGCGAACATGTTCATCATCCCGCCGAGCGTGCCGGCGTTCCGCTCGCCGATGTCGGCGGCGGCGGCCCAGGCCGGGCCCATCGCCAGGTCGTTGCCGAAGAAGGTGATGCAGAGCAGCACCCCCAGCGGGACGACGTCGCGCACGGCGATCGTCGCCAGGACCGCCGCGCCGGCCATCGCCATGCCGAGGGCGCCGGCGACCCGACGCGCCCAGCGGCGATCGCCCCAGGCCAGGATCAGGCGATCGGAGACGACCCCCCCGAGCACGCAGGCCACGACGCCGCAGGCCAGCGGCAGGGCCGAGAGCCACGAAGTCTCACCCGTCGAGAGGTGCCGATGGTTCTTCAGGTAGTCCGGCAGCATCGTCAGGAAGAAGTTGCCGCTGAAGCCGAGGCAACCGTACATCCCGCAGAGGGCCCACACGTTCGGCGACGCCAGCGCCCGGCCCCACGGCAAGCGCCCGTGACCCGAGGCCCCGGCCTTCCGCCCCGCCTCGATCAACCGGCGCTCGGCCGGGTTCACCCCCACCTTCTGCTCCGGACGGTCGCGGAACCAGGGGACGAACGCCGCGCACCAGGCCAGGCCCGTCAGCGAGGCGAGCACCAGCGGGAGGCTCCAGCTCCCCGTCTCGCTGATCAGCCAGGCGATCAGGAGCGGCGCCAGCGCGCCGCCCATCCGGCTCGCCATCCAGATCAGGCCCTGCGCCGAGCCCCGTTCGGCCGTCGGCATCCAGTCGGCCATCATCCGCGAGAGCGCGGGGAAGGTCCCCGCCTGGAACATCCCGAACAGGGCCCGCAGCGCCAGCAAGGCCGCGAACGGCCAGAACGTCCCGACCGGCAGGCGCGGCACCAGCGCCACGGCCGCCGTCGTCAGCGAGCCCCCCAGCGCGATGATCGCCAGGGCCTTGCGCACCCCGAGCCGGTCGGCGACCAGGCCCCAGGGGATCTCGAACAGGCCGTAGACGATCATGAACGACGCCATCATCGCGGCGATCTGTCCCGAGTTGAGCCCGAGCGGCCCCTTGAGCTGCGCCGAGGCGGTCGCGAAGCCGACGCGGAGCAGGTACGTCACGATCGCCAGCAGGCACGCCGCCGCCAGCACCGCGTACCGCACCCGCGACGGCGGCCCCTCGCCTTCCAGGTCGTGCGCGAACGTCTCGCGTTGGTCGAGTTCGTGTCGGGCCATCATGTGTCCCTTACGCCATCGCAGGAGACCCTCACTCCGACCCTCTTCCCCGTAGCAGGCACGCTCCGCGTGCCGTCCGCCCTACCACATAGCTCTTGGGTCGTGGCGGACGGCACGCGGAGCGTGCCTGCTACGGGGAAGAGCGACGGTCGGTCCGCCTGGGAAAGGGCCGGGGTGAGGGTGGATTCGCACACGTCCCTTCGAGGAATACGCCCGCCGCGTGCGTCCCGCAAGGCCCGAGGGTCGATCCCGATGGATATGGCGCGTCGTCGAGGCCCGACGCCACGGAGCCGCCCCATGACCGGCAAGGCCGCGACCGAACACTGCGACGAGAAGCTCAACCTGGCCCGAGATCAACCACGCGACCGAGTGAGCCGGCCGAGGGTGTCGAGGTCGCTCCGGGGGAAGGCGGTCGATGCCGTGCTCGATCCCGTCGCCGGAGGTCGTCGACGGCCCGGCGGACGTCGCGCACCTTCTGGAGCTCGAGGTCCTTGACCTCCTCCGGCGGCGCGATCTCGTCGTAGAGGTCGTCGACGGTGTCCTGGAGGGTGTGGACATCGTCGTGCAGCCGCCGCAGCTCGGCCAGGACGTGGTCGATCGGGTCGTCGGAGCCGGCGGCGTCGGTGATCAGGACGATGTTGTCCTCGGGCAGGACGCGGGCCACCAGGCCGACGGGCTCGAGCAACAGCCTCAGGGCCGTGCGGAGCCGGACGCCGTCGAGCTTCTCGATCGTGACGGTCGACTCGGGCGTCAGCTCGCGGCGGTCCAGCGCGGCGCGGTCGAGGACGACGGGGACGCCGAGGATCGTCCGCAGGTGGGCGGCGACCTCGTCGAGCGGCGTCGGCTCCTGGAACGGCAACGCGGCGGGCCGGAGCATCGCCTCGATGGCCGCGATCGAGCCCTTCGGGACGGCCTTGGCCTTGGCCTGGGCGTTCCCGGTCGCGGGCTCCGGGCGACGCGACGGCCCCTGCGCCCGCAGGCCCCAGCCGGCCGTGCCGGCGGCGATGCCCACCGCCACGAGCGCCGCGACGCCCCTGGAACGCGACCCACCCATCGGCCCGGCCCTCCCGATCCCCTCGCCTCCCCGACGCTCGTTGCATTCTAATCGGGCCCCGGCCCGGTTCCAAGCCTCCACGACCGCCGGGCAGGAGGTCCGCAAAGTCCCCGGAGCCGGCCGTCTTGGCGAACGACCGCCCGCTCCTGCGCCCGGCATGTGTCGGTTGGTCGACCCTCACGCCGCCCGCGCGTCGGACTCGTCGTCGCCGTGGTAGACGGGGAGGATCTTCTTGACGATGGAGCGGTAGAGGGCGTTGCCCTGTTCCATGCTGACCTGGAGCAGGTCGAGGGCGTCCTTGAGGCTGTGGAGGGTGCGGGCGAGCTGCTCCTGGGTGAGGCGGCTGGTGCGCTCGAAGGCCTGCGACCACTGGCCGGCCAGGGCCTCGGTGGCGGCACAGGAGCGCTCGACGCCGCGGCGGATCTGCTCGAGCTGCTCGTCGGGGCCCCGGTCCTGGGCGAGGGCCGACTCGATGCGGCCGAGCGTGGCGACGCCGCGGCGGAGCAGGTCGTTGGACTCGCCGACGGCCTTGAGGTCGTCGCCGACGCGGCCGATCGCCTCGGCGCCGCGCTGGAGGCTCGCGAGCGCCGGGTCGAGCCGGTCGACCGCCTCGGAGAACCGAGCCACGTGCGGCCCGAGGCCGGCGCCCATGCGCTCGCCGAGGACGAGCAGGTCGCGCCGGAGGTCGGCCAGGACCGCCGGCAATGCGGCGATCGCCTCGCCGTCGGCGCGCCCCAGTTTCGGCAAGGCGTGGTCGACGACCCAGCGATCGACCCGCGCCAGCAAGTCCTCGGCGCGGCGGAAGACGAGCGTCTGCACCAGCATGAGCGCGGCGCTCAGGAACAGCGCGAGCAACGTGCTGTCGAACGCGATCTGGAGGGCCGAGGTCACGCTCGTCAGGTTGTTGAGGAAGCCGTCGAGGTCCTTGACCATCGGCAGGACGCGGCTGATGTTCATCAGCGCCTTGCTGATGCCCTCGACCGTGCCGATGAAGCCGATGACGGGCAGCAAATAGAGGATGTATCGCGTGATCGTGAACCGCCCCGTCGCCTGCTCCTGGTCGAGGCCCGACCCTTCGCGGTTCAGCTCCATGAGCTGCTCGACCGTCGGCGCCGACGGCCCCGAGGCGTGCCGCGCGAGCTGCCGCAATCGGCCCGGCAACAGGCGGCGATCGTCGTCGTTCGCGGGCTTGGCCCTGGCCAGGGCGTCGAGCAGCGCCGGGGCATCGTCGAAGGCGCGCTCGTCCTTGCGGAGCCGCAAGAGCTCGCGGCCGAGGGTCACGACCGCCCACAGATAGATCGCCGTGCCGACGTACTGCTCCCAGCCGCGCTCGAACATGAGCGTCGGGTTCAGCACCATCAACGCGATCGGGAACGCCAACGCCAGGGCCAGCATCGCCATCGTGACGGGATACGCCAGCCGCGATGTGCCTTGCGCGCCTTGGGACATTGCTCGTGACCCCCGTCCTTGGGACCTCTTCGGCACCGACCCGACCCGTTCCCTGGGCCGACCGGCCCTCATCATAGGCAGAATCGGCAAAACCGCCAGAGGACTTGACCCGGCGGCGGCCCCACCGAGCGTCGTTATTTCGACGCTCGGACTTCCTTGATCCTTTGCACGGCGAAGGCCGCGGAGTTCCGGACGACCTCCGTCCTATCATGCTCGGCGGCGGAACTGAGGGCGTCGAGCACGAGGTCGGCGTCGCGAGGGTCGATCGAGATCAAGGAGGTCGCTGCGATCTGCCGGACGTCTTCCCGAGGATCGCGCAACAAGGCGACGAACTCCTTCGCCGCGAAGCGGGCGGCCGCGCGGAAGTCGCGGTCGCCCTCGGGGGCACCGCGGCCGAGGGCCGTCAGGGCGTGGAAGGCCGCATCTCGGACGGTGAGGTCGCTGTCTCGCAGGGCGGCGCGAAGGTCCGGGAGGACACGCACGAAGGCGTCGTGGTGCTTCGAGCCGAGGGGGTGCCTGGCCCGTGCGGTTTGCATGAGCGCCCACGCGGCATGATGGCGGACATCGGCCTCGGGGTCGCGCAGGCCCTTGACCAGCGCGCGGACGATCTCGTCGGAAATCGGCATGACATCGACGTGAGTTATCCAGTTCCTGGAATAAAGGCTGGCCGCCGCCGCGCGGACGTCGGCACGGCGGTGGGAGAGGGCGCGGAGGAGGGCCTCATCCAGCACGGGGGCGAGCGGGTCGGGGGCCGAGGCCCGGATGCGGCCGAGGGACGCGACGGCCTGGAGGCGGACGAGCGGCGAGCGGTCGGAGATCGCGGCGCGGAGAGCGGCGAGGGCCGGATGGGTCGCGGGGGGGACCTCGCCCGCCCTCAGCCGGGCGTCCAGCACATCCCCGAGCGCGCGGGCCGTCGCGGCGCGGGCGCGCTCGTCGCCGTCGCGGGCGAGCCGCGACGTTAACGGCGGGAGGGCGACGGCGGGGTCGGGGTCGAGCCGCGGCAGTGTGATCAAGAGCCCTTCGCGATCGCGCGGGTCCGACTCGGCGGCGATCGCCGCGAGCAAGGCCGGGGCCTGGTCTCGGGACGCCTGTCCCATGCCGCCGAGGGCCGACGCGGCGATCCCGCGGACGGACGGGTTGCGGTCGCGCAGGGCTGCGGCCAGCGCGGGGGCCGCGATGGGGGAGGCGATCCGCCGCAGGGCCGTCGACGCCGCCACGCGCAGCCTCGGATCGGGGTCCTCCAGGACCGCCATCAGGGCCCGGACCGCCGCGGCCTCGCCCGGCCCGCCGGCCGGTCCCTGCGCCGTGACGACGCCGATCGACTCGGCGGCGGCGCGGCGGACCTCGGCGTCGGGGTCGCGCGTCGCCGCCACCAGGGCCGGTATGGCGGGCAGCGCGTCCGACAGCCGCACGCCCAGCTCCGACGCGGCCGCCCGCCGCACCTCCACGTCGCCCGACCGGAGCCGGCGCGTCGCGCCGGCGATCGGATCGGAGTCGCGCAGGACGATCGCCTCCCAGCAGACGAAGGCGCAGCAGGCCACCAGCAGCATCAGCTCGCGGACCCGGATTCGGGGAAGCCGCATGGGCAAGTTCCTCCGTCGGACACGTGCCACGATCTTACGGCTGTCGAGCGGATTCCACAACGACCCGCGACGGGCCGCACCGCTCAGGACCGGTCCAGGCGCGTGACGCGGCCGGGTGGGGAGGTTATGGTGGGAGGGCGACGGCGAAATCGAATCATTGGACTGGTATGAATCTGCTGGAACATCACCGGGAGGAATGCTCATGTCGGCTCGAACGTGGCGCGTCGCGATGGCATCGATACTGGCCGTCGCGGCGGGGACGGCGAGGGGGGCAGAGTCGGTCGAGGAGAGGGTCGAGGCGGTCTTGAAGGCGGAGGGATATCGCCACGGGGGATGGGGAATCCTGGTCGTCGAGAAGGGGACGGGCGAGGTCGTCTATAAGCGCGACGCGGACCGGATGTTCGCGCCGGCGTCGGTGACGAAGCTGTTCACGACGGCCGCGGCGCTCGACGACCTCGGGGCCGATTACCGGTTCCGGACGCCGGTGCATCGCCGGGGCGAGGTCGAGTCGGACGGCACCCTCGACGGCGACTTGATCCTCGTCGCCTCGGGAGACCTCTGCCTCGGCGGCCGGACCGGGCCCGACGGCGGCCTCGTCTTCGCCGACAACGACCACACGTATTCCGACGGCAACTCCAACGCCGCCCTCGCCGGCGCCGACCCGCTCGCCGGCCTCGACCACCTCGCGCGCGAGGTCCGCGGCTCGGGCATCACGGCCGTGAGCGGAGATGTCTTGATCGATGACCGCCTCTTCCGCCCGGCCGAGAGCAGCGGCAGCGGGCCGTCGCGCGTGTCGCCGATCGTCGTCAACGACAACCTCGTCGACGTCGTCGTCACCCCGGCCGCCGTCGCGGGCGAGCCGGCGACGGTATCGACGGTGCCGAGCACGGCGTTCGTCGCGATGGACGCGCGGGTCGAGACGGTCGAGGGGGAGAGGGAGCCGCGCCTCCACGTCCGCGCCGAGGGGCCGAGGCGGTTCTCGGTCCGGGGCCGCATCCCCGTCGGGCACAAGGCGATCGTCAAGGCGTACGAGGTCGAGGAGCCGGCCTCGTTCGCGCGCGCCCTGTTCATCGAGGCCCTCCGGCGCCGGGGGGTCCGCGTGGTCGCCTCGCCGCTCGGCACGAACCGCGGCGAACATCTCCCCGACCGCGACGCCGTGGCGAAGCTGCCGAAGGTGGCCGAGTACACGTCGCCGCCGTTCAAGGAATACGTGCGCGTGGTCCTCAAGGTGAGCCACAACCTCTACGCCAGCACGTTGCCGCTACTCGTCGCGGCGCACCACGACGAGTCGACCCTGGCCGACGGCCTGCGGCGCGAGGGGGCGTTCCTGCGGTCGGCCGGCATCGACATCGACACGATCTCCTTCGGCGGCGGCGCGGGCGGGAGCCGGGCGGACCTCGTGACACCGAGGGCGACGGTCGCGCTGTTGCGGGCGATGGCGCGGCGGCCCGACTTCGCCGCGTTCGAGGCGGCCCTGCCGGTCCTCGGCCGCGACGGCACGCTCGCCAAGGCTGTCGGCCCCGACAGCCCCGCGCGCGGGCACGTCCGCGCCAAGACGGGGACGTACTACGTCGAGAACAGCCTCAACGGCAAAGGGGTCCTGACCAGCAAGGCCCTCGCCGGCTACATCGAGACCGCCTCGGGCCGATCGCTCGTCTTCGCCGCCTTCCTGAACAACGTCCCGCTCGACGGCTCCGGCGACGGCCCCGGCACCCCCGCCGCCGCCGGCCGCCTCCTCGGCCGGCTCTGCGAAACCTTATACGACGATAAAGACGACGGGGCCAAGGCCGGCGATTGATCCGTAGGGTCCGCTCTTGCGGACCATCTTCCATCAAATCATGGGATCGAAGCTGGTCCGCAAGAGCGGACCCTACGGGACCTTCCACCCGAAGATGGTCTGTAATCCGGATCGGACCCACAGGCCCTCTCGGGGTGGGGCCCCCAGGCACGACACCGACACCCGGACCCGCGCCGGCCGCCGCCGCGCGGGCCCGCGGCGGCGGCGGCCGACCGACCGGACCGGCGACGGCGTGGCGCCGGCCGAGGCGAGCCGCCACGCCCGCATCCCCCCGCCGGTCGCCGCACCGACGCGGACCACGCCGCGGTCCTCGGCGCCCACCTCGACACCGTCGAGCGGAGGGGATCGGGACGTTCCCGACGGCCGTCGCCCGGGTCCGGCCGCGGCACCTCTTCCCGCAGACCATTCGAGAAAAGACGGTCCACGACGGGAGACGTGGTTTCCGGGCGATTCCGCGTCACGCCGCGGGGCCGAGCAGGTCCTTGACCGCCTCGCGCTCGTCCCGGAGCTCCTTGGCCGAGGCGTCGAGCCGGGCGCGGGCGTCGGCGTCGACGGGCAGATCCTTGACGATCTGGTGCGAGCGGCCGTCGGCGGTGCGGAGGGGGACGCTGTAAATGAGGCCGGCGGGGATGCCGTAGCTGCCGTCGGCGACGACGCCGGCGCTGAACCAGTCGTCCTTCGGCGTCGGGGTCGTCGCCGATCGGAGGCTGTCGATCGCCGCGTTGGCCGCCGAGGCGGCCGACGACGCCCCGCGCGCCTTGATGACCGCGGCGCCGCGCCTGGCGACGGTCGGCACGAAGGTCTCGGTGAACCAGGCGTGATCGGTGATGACCTCGGGCGCCGGCCGGCCGCCGACGTGGGCGTTCTTGAAGTCGGGGTACTGGGTGTCGCTGTGGTTGCCCCAGATCGTCATCCGCGAGACCTGGCCGACCGGCACGCCGGCCTTCTTCGCCAGTTGGGCGGCGGCGCGGTTCTGGTCGAGTCGGGTCATCGCGAACCAGCGGTCGGCCGGCACGCGCGGGGCGTGCGACCGGGCGATCAGGCAGTTGGTGTTGCACGGGTTGGCGACGGTCAGGATACGGACGTCGGGGCCGGCGTCGTCGTTGATCGCCTTCCCTTGGCCGGTGAAGATCGGGCCGTTGGCGCGGATCAGGTCGGCGCGGCTCATCCCCTCCTTGCGCGGCAGGCCGCCGACGAGGACGACCCAGTCGGCCCCGGCGAACGCCTCCTCGGCCTTGTCGGTCGCCTTGACGTCGGCCAGGAGCGGGAAGGCGCAGTCCTCCAGCTCCATCAACGTGCCGTTCAGGGCCGGCAGGGCCGGGGTGATCTCCAGCAGGCCGAGCGAGACCGGCTGATTCGGCCCGAACAGGCCCCCCGAGGCGACCCGGAAGATCAGGGCGTAGCCGATCTGGCCCCCGGCCCCGGTCACGGCGATGCGAATCGGCTTGGTCATCGAATGCCTCCAGAAGTCGGGGGTTTCACCGCGGAGGACGCGGAGATCGCAGAGGAAAAATCTATCATTTTTTAATGAGTTTATTTCTCTGCGATCTCCGCGTCCTCCGCGGTGAGTTCTTCCGTCACTTTCAGCCGCGCGAGCATCATCGCCATCTCGCGCGGCAGGTGGCGGGCGCCGGCGATCAGGACGAGGCCCGAGGCGGCGATGGCGGGGATGACGACGACGAGGCCGGCCAGGATGTTCTCCATCCGGCCCGGGGCCTCGCCGGGGCGCTGCGTCGGCAAGGCGCCGAGGGCGGCGAAGAAGCGGCCGTACGCGGTCGCCATCGTGTCGGCGCGGCCGAACTCGTCGGCCATCCAGCCGATCAGCCGCGGCGACCAGAAGTCGCCCAGCGCATGGATCGCGAAGATCGCGATCGCGAACGCCGCGGCGCGCATGTTCGGCAGGACGACGTTGGCGATGATCGCGTTGCAAGGCCCGGTGTTGACGAACATCAAGGTCTCGGCGAGGAAGATCCCCGCGAAGATCGCCGGCCCCGACGTCGCGAACAGCCCCAGCGCCACGAACGGCAAGGCCGCGAGCATCGCCACGCCGGGCACGAGGAACAGGGCCCGCGGATTCGTCTTCGCGAGCCGGTCGGCCAGCCAGCCGCCGGAGAGCATGCCGACGATCGCCGCCAGCGCGGTGATCGGCCCGAGGATGTGCCCCGCCCGCTCCTGGCCGATCCCTCGAGTGTGGACCAGGAACTTCAGGAACCAGTACGACATCCCGCCGATCGCGAAGGTATACATCGCCATCCCGAAGACGGCATAGGCATACGACGAGGTGACGGCCAGGTCGAGGTAGTCGCGGCCCGAGGGCTTGACCCGGTCGATGCCGGTCGGCTTGCCCTCGACGCCGAGGTCGCTGCCGCCGCGGGCCGGCTCGGGGAGCACGACGGCGAGCAAGGCCGCCGCCAATGCCGGCCCGCCGACGACGAAGAAGGCGGCCTGCCAGCTATACCGCGTCGCGATCGTCGACCCGAGCTGCATCCCCAGGGCGGCGCCGACCGGCATCGCCAGGTAGAACAACGAGAGGATGAACGAGCGCCGCTGGCGCGGGAAGAGGTCGGCGAGCACGGTCGGCGCGAGGATGCCGTAGGTCGCCTCGCCGACGCCGAGCCAGATGCGGGCCCACCAGAGGTCGTCGTAGTTCCGGGCCAGGCCGCTGGCGACGGTCGCCACGCCCCAGACGGCGACCCCCGCGCCGAGCAGCCAGTTGCGCTTGAAGCGGTCGCCGGCCCAGCCCATCAACAGGCCGAAGAACGAGTAGCTGACGAGGAAGGCCGTCGCCAGCGTCCCTTCCTGCACGTTGCTGAGGCCCAGGCCCCCCTGCTCGACCGGCCGTGAGAGCTGCGGCAGGACCGCCGACAGGACGTAGCGGTCGACGTAGTCGAGCAGGTTCATCGCGAAGAGGATCGCGAACGTCGCCCGCGCCCACCGCGCCGCCGGCGCCGCGGCGCCGCTCGAGTCGACCTCGCCCGCCCCCGTCGCGATCACCGCCGCCGCCCCTCCCGATGTCCCGACCCGGATCGAAACCCCGACCGGGCACGACGATGCTACGCGATCCGGGGGGCGAACGTCCAGGGGAGGAAGGGAGTTCACCACAAAGGCACAAAGGATACAAAGAAAGATTTATAAATTATTGAATTCTTAATTCTTTGTGCTTTTTGTGTCCTTGTGGTGAACCCTCTTCTCGTGATCACATCGACTTCTTGCGCGCCAGGCTTTCCTTCGTGACCGTCTGCCAGCCGGGCGACTCGCCCGGCGACGCCGCGGCGGCGAGGGCGTCGTTGTAGGAGTCGGCGCGGCGGAGGTAGGAGGAGACGGCGAGGGCGAGGAAGTCGTCGAAGGCGGGGGTCAGGATCTCGTCGGCCGAGTGGCAGGTGAGGACGACCTCCTGGGCGCCGCGGCGGCCGTCGGCGACGACGAGGCGCTCGGCGTCGCTGAGGACGGGCGTCGGCCCTTCGTGGAACGGGGCGAGGCGGAGCTTGCGGGCGAGGGCGTCGCCCTTGAAGGCGCGGCGGGCGACGCGGAAGCGGAGGGTGAGGATCCACTCGTGGCCGGTCATCGCCTCGAGGAACGGGTCGTTGTCGGCGCCGGGGCCGTGGACGCGGACGACGGAGCGGGCGGACCAGTCGGTCGGGGCGAAGTCGCCGAGCTCGTGGATGCGGCCGACGACCTGCTCGAGGATGCGGCCGTCCCAGCGCGCGGGTCGCCCGTTGCGGCCGACGCGGTCGCGGGTGTGCCAGGCGCGGCCGTCGGCCTCCCACGGCATCTTCGCGCCGCCGGCGAAATCCTCCGCGGCGCCGGCCTTCAACACCTCGTCGAGTGCCGCCCTGGTCGCCGCCTTCGGGTCGAACCGCGGCCGCTCGGCGTGCGGGCCGGCGGCGAGGACGCCCTTGAGGATCGCGCCGGTGAGGCTCCCCTTCGCCTCGGCGACCCGCTCGGGCGTCCCCTCGGCGACGACCCGGCCGCCCTCGGCGCCGGCCTCGGGGCCGAGGTCGATGAGCCAGTCGGCGGTCTTGATGACCTCGAGGTTGTGCTCGATGATGACGACCGTGTTGCCGAGGTCGGCGAGGCGGTGGACGACGTCGAGCAGCTTGCGGACGTCGTCGAGGTGCAGGCCGGTCGTCGGCTCGTCGAGGACGTAGAGCGTCCGGCCGGTGTCGGGCCGGGCGAGCTCGGCGGCGAGCTTGACGCGCTGGGCCTCGCCGCCGGAGAGCGTCGGCGCCGCCTGGCCGAGCGCGAGGTAGCCGAGGCCGACGTCGTGCAACGTCTGCAACACCCGACGCACCTTCGGCACGCCCGCGAACAGCTCCAGCGCCGCGTCGATCTTCATGTCCAGGACGTCGGCGATCGACCGGCCGCGGAACTTGACGGCGAGGGTCTCGGCCGTGTAGCGCGCCCCGCCGCAGGCGTCGCACGTGACCCAGACATCGGGCAGGAAGTGCATCTCGATCTTCTTCTGCCCGTCCCCCTCGCACGACTCGCAGCGCCCGCCGGGGAGGTTGAAGCTGAACCGGCCCGGCGTGTAGCCGCGCACCTTCGCCTCGGGGAGCTTGGCGAAGAGCTCGCGGATCAGGTCGAAGACGCCCGAGTACGTCGCCGGGTTCGACGACGGCGTGTTGCCGATCGGCGTCTGGTCGACGCTGATGACCTTGTCGATGTTCTCGAGCCCCTCGATCGCGTCGTGCGCCCCCGGCGCGACCTTGGCGCGGTGGAGCTTCCGCGCCGCGGCCTTCCAGAGCACGTCCTCGACGAGCGAGCTCTTGCCCGAGCCGCTCACGCCGGTGACGGCCGTCACCACGCCGATCGGGAATCCCACGTCCATGTTCTTCAAGGTATGCTGCCGCGCCCCCTTGACGACGATCTTCGCGCCGACGGCCGGGCGTCGGTTCGTGGGGACGGGGATGGCGGCCTTGCCGGCGAGATAACGGCCGGTGAGCGAGTCCTTCGACCGCTTGACGCGCGCCGGGGTGCCGCTCGCCGTCACCTCGCCGCCGAGGTCGCCGGCGCCGGGGCCGAAGTCGACGAGGTGGTCGGCCGCGGCGATGACCTCGCGGTCGTGCTCGACGACCACCAGCGTGTTCCCCAGGTCGCGGAGCCGCCGGAGCGCCCCGAGGAGCCGGGCGTTGTCGCGCGGATGGAGGCCGATCGTCGGCTCGTCGAGGACGTAGAGCACGCCCGTCAGGCCGCTGCCGAGCTGGCTGGCCAGCCGGATGCGCTGGGCCTCGCCGCCGGAGAGCGTCGGCGTCCCGCGCGCGAGCGAGAGGTAATCGAGGCCGACGTCCACGAGGAACTGCAGGCGGTCGCGGACCTCGCGGGCCAGGTCGCCGGCGATGTGGCGCTCGTCGGCGGAGAACTTCAACGTCTTGAAGAATTCATACGTCTTGCCGAGCGGCCACTGGCTCACCTGGTCGATCGTGGAGCCGCGGAACCGCACGGCCGCGGAGTCGTCGCGGAGCCGGGCCCCCATGCAGGCGACGCAGGGGACGTCGTCGACCATCCCCTGGAGCTTCATCCGGTAGAGGAACGACACCCGCCCGGCCTCCTCGATCGCCGGGAAGAGCCCCTTATATTGGAACGCGAACGCGGGCCGATCCTTCGACGCCGGCACGGCGAACCACGTCGGGCCGGCGCCGTGGAGGATGGTCCGGCGGTGCCGGCCTTCGAGGTCGTCGAAGGGAGTGTCGAGATCCATCCCGAGCGTGCCGGCCATCGCCTCGATCATGCGGGCGAAGCCGGGGTTCGTGGCGAAATCGGGCCAGGCGACGACGGCCCCCGCGCGCAGGCCCTTGCGGCCGTCGGGGATCAGGGCCGCCGGGTCGGCCCCCTGCTGCGTGCCGAGCCCCTCGCAGACCGGGCACCAGCCGATCGGGCTGTTGAACGAGAAGTGGTGCGGCGACAGCTCCTCGAAGCTCCGGCCGCACGAGTCGCACGAGCGGTGCTGGCTGTACCGATCCACATGCCAGCGCGCTTCCTCCTTGTCGTCGTCCACCTTCGCGACGAGCACGACGCCCTTGCCCAGGTCGAGCGCCGACTCGATCGAGTCGGCCAGCCGCGCGCGGGTCGAGCGGCGGACGACGGCGCGGTCGATGACGACCTCGACCCGGTGCTTGCGGCGCTGGCTCAGTTGCGGCGGGCTGTCGAGCCCGTGCGAGACGCCGTCGACCCGGACGCGCGCGAAGCCCGAGGCGCGGAGCTCGTCCCAGAGCGCGTCGTAGCTCTCGCCGTCGCGACGCTCGACGGGCGCCATGACGTAGACCTTCGACCCCTCGGGCAGGTGCAGCACCTTCTCGACGATCTCGTCGGCCGTCTGTGTGCCGATCTCGACGCCGCAAGCCGGGCAGTGCGGCCGGCCGAGCCGGGCGTAGAGGATGCGGAGGTAGTCGTGGATCTCGGTCACGGTCCCGACCGTCGATCGGGGGCTCTTGCCCGTCGTCTTCTGCTCGATGCTCACCGCGGGCGAGAGGCCGCGGATCTGCTCGACCTTCGGCTTCTGCAACGGAGCCAGGAACTGCCGCGCGTAGCTCGACAGGCTCTCGACGTACCGCCGCTGCCCCTCGGCATAGAGCGTGTCGATCGCCAGCGAACTCTTGCCCGACCCGCTCGGCCCGCTGCACACGGTCATCTTGTGCCGTGGAATATCAACATCGATCCCCTTGAGGTTGTGCTGCCGCGCCCCTCGGACGATGATCGAGTCGCGCTCGTCGTCTCGATTCGTAGGATGGGCACCGCCCACCTTCTTCTTCGAGGTCTTTGAAGGGTGGGCGGTGCCCACCCTACGGGAGGGAGGACGCGGGGCCAGCACGCGCGCGAGCGCCCGGCCGGTGTGGCTCTCGGCGACCTGCGCGACCTGCTCGGGCGTCCCCTCGGCGACGACCCGGCCGCCGTCGGCACCCCCTTCGGGGCCGAGGTCGATGACCCAGTCGGCGGTCTTGATGACGTCGAGGTTGTGCTCGATGACGACGACCGTATTGCCGAGCGCCGTGAAGCCGTGGAGCACGTCCAGGAGCTTGCGGACGTCGTCGAAGTGGAGGCCGGTGGTCGGCTCGTCGAGGACGTAGAGCGTCCGGCCGGTGCCGCGCTTGACCAATTCGCGGGCGAGCTTGATCCGCTGGGCCTCGCCGCCGGAGAGCGTCGGCGACGGCTGGCCGAGCTTCAGGTAGTCGAGGCCGACGTCGTGCAACGTCTGGAGCATCGCCGCGATCTTCGGCACGTTGGCGAAGTGCTCCAGGGCCTCCTGCACGTCCATCTCCAGGACGTCGGCGATGCTCTTCCCCTTGAACCGGGCGTGGAGCGTCTCGCGGTTGAACCGCTTCCCCTCGCAGACCGGGCACGTCACCCACACGTCCGCCAGGAAGTCCATTTCGAGCTTGTTGGAGCCGTTGCCCTCGCACGCTTCGCACCGGCCGCCCGGCTTGTTGAAGCTGAACCGCCCCGGCTGGTAGCCGCGGACCTTCGCGTCCG
>DASZMJ010000453.1:0-23149 GCA_035551935.1 Isosphaeraceae bacterium | reverse complement strand
GCCCGACTCGAACCGGCCGAGTCCCGGGCGCTCGCCGCGATCGGCGAGGCCTTCCGGCTCGTCGAGCAGGGGGGTGCCGACGCCGCGGTCCGCGCCCGGGTCGACGAGGCCGACCGCCTCTGGTCGGAGGGGCGGCGGGCCCACGCCCGCCGGCTCGAAGACCTCCGAGGCCGTCGCATCCTCAAGGCGGCCGGCGACGCCGGCCCCGCGACCCGACCCAGGTCGTAGGAGGGATCGTCCTGATCGGTCGGCATGCCATTCGCTCCCGTGAGAGGCCTAACGTTCGCGCGCCGGCCGCCGCCCTCCCGGCGACCCGCCGGCGTCGCCGGAACGAGCGGGGTGCGCCATGGCCGACGAACGGAAGGTCAACAAGATCGAGGGGGTCCAGGTCTACACGCGCGAAGGGAAGGAGGGGGGGTTCCCGACCCTCGACGCGACGACGGACATCGAGCATCGGCGGGCGATCGAGAGGATCGCTGATCGACTCCAGGCGAGGGGCTACGGCGTCCTGAGGACGGCCTCGCAACGGGCCGGTCGGGTCCACTACCGCTTCGAGGCCCTCTGGGCAGGCCGAGGCGAGCCGCCCGACGACCCGCTCGACGGCGCGGCCTGAACCGGCCGGCGACAGGTCGCGATGCGACGGCCCCGTCGGTTACAATCGAGCGGTCGACGGGAACGAGACGTTCCGAGCCGAGGGGCCCATGCCGGTGCTCGACCGCGAGGAATCGATCGAGCAGGCGTACTTCTTCCACGCCTTCCGCGAGCGCATCCTCGACGGCATCCCGGCGCAGGACGTCCTCGCCCGGGTCGGCGAGGAGATTCTGTCGACGACCAAGCTGCCGATGGCCATCGGCTACCTCTCGACGGAGTCGAAGGTGACCGGGGTCATGTCCCCGGCGATGGCCCGGCTGGCGCACTACTTCACGCCGTTCCAGACCTTCGTCGTCGCCCGCGCCGAGGACGACGTCAGCCGGTTCGCGATGGACCAGGCGTTGCTCATCCTCGAGCGCGAGGCGCGGTACAAGGCCGAGTCGCCGACGCCGGCCGGCCTGTTCGTCTACCAGTTCGAGGCGATCTCGCGGAATCGCCTGGGCTACGCCCGCGGCCTCGACGCGATCGCCGCCGACCCGTCGTATGACGAGGACTGGCGCGATTACATCGTCCGACTCCGATCCCGACTCGGCGACGTCGACTTCGCCGACCTGATCTACGTCCGCTCGGCCTATCACCTCGTCGAGCGCCGCCGCCGCGACCCCAACTACCGGCCGAAATACCCGACCCTCTTCGGCGAGAAGGAGGGCAAGATCGCCCGCGCCAACCGCGGCCGCGACCCCTTGTACCTCTTCTCCGCCCTCCAGCGCCAACTCGGCTACCCCGAGGTCCCCCGACCCCGCCGCCCCGACGAGGCCGAGGCCCGCATCAACCTGCTCGAGCAGCGCATCAACCAGCTCGAGAACCGCCTCAAGACCCTCGAGGGCGGCCAGGACGCCCGCGACCTCGACCTCTCCCAGCTCCAGGTCCGCCCCGAGGATACCGCCGGCACCCCCACGGGCTGGGGCAAGCATGAGGAATGAAGAGGTTTGCCACAGAGGACACAGAGAGGGAAGACCATGAAAAGAATTCCATCAATTTTGATTTTCTCCTCACTGTGCTCTCTGTGCCCTCTGTGGCAAACCTCTTCCATCGCCGGCGAGTTGCGCTTCGAGAGGAGGGTGATCGACGCCGATTTCCCGGCCGGCTATCAGGTCGAGGTGGCCGACGTCAACGGCGACGGCAAGCCCGACATCGTCGGCGTCGGCGGCGCGACGTGCGCGTGGTACGAGAACCCGTCGTGGAAGAAGCGGATCATCGCCGGCGCGAAACAGACCCCCGGCATCATCAGCAGTGCGACGGCCGACCTCGACCGCGACGGCAAGGCCGAGGTCGCCATCGCCTACGACTTCGAGATGAACCGGCCGAGGCGCGGCAAGCTCGCCCTGGCGACCCAGGGAGCGACGGCCGACGCGCCCTGGACGTTGCGGCCCATCGCGACGATCCAGAGCATCCACCGATTGCGCTGGGGTGACATCGACGGCGACGGCCAGCCCGAGCTAGTCGTCGCGCCGATCTTCGGCCCGACCGCCGCGCCGCCGTCGTACGACCAGGCCCCGGCCACCCTGGTCGTCTTCCGCGCCGGCTTCCAGCCGAAGGCCGGAAACTGGATCATGGAGGTCGTCGGCGATCGGCCGGTCCTCCATGCGATCGAGGTACGCGACCTCGGCGAGCCGGGTCACGCGTCGATCCTGACGGCCTCGAACCTCGGCGTCAGCATGTATTCGCAGCGGGCCGGTACCCTCGACTGGCGACGGATCGACCTGACCGCCGGCGCCCCGGGCCGGGCCCCGAAGCGTGGGAGCAGCGAGGTCCACCTCGGCAAGCTCGCCGACGGCCGTCGCTTCGTCGCCACGATCGAGCCGTGGCATGGCAGCGAGGTCGCCGTCTGCCTGGGAGAGACGCCGGGCGCCCTGAAGTTCGGCCCCCGGGCGGTCCCCGACGACACCCTCGACGACGGCCACGCCCTCTGGGTCGCCGACTTCGACGGCGACGGCGACGACGAGATCCTCGCCGGTCACCGGGGCCGCGACGCGCGGGTCTCCGCCTTCGATTTCGAGCGCGCCTCGAAGACCTGGACCCGGACCGTCGTCGACCGCGCCATCACGGCCCAGGATCTCCGCGGCGGCGACCTCGACGGCGACGGCACGCCCGACGCGGTCGCCATCGGCGGCAAGAGTCATAACATCGTCTGGTATCGCCCCTTGCGAGCCGCCTCGAAATGAAGGGCAGGGGGGTGCGCGCACCCATCCGGAACGCGTCTCACGCACCCCGAATCGAGGTCTTACTCCTCCGGGAAGATGGTGTCGTCCGGTGCCGGCGGCGACCGCTCATGGCGGGTCGCATCCTGTGCCCCCTCGCCAGGAGGGCCCCGTCCAACTATGATAGGGTATCGCGACGGTCGCCCTACGACCGGCGAAGCCGGCGCGATCGGCCCCCCGGGCCTGCCGGGACTGGGAAATCCGGCGGCAATCCGGGCGATCGGGGGTAAAATGGAGAGGCACGCCTCACTGTCGAGTCGTCGGCTGGGGCCGCCTCATGCCCTGACCTCCTCCGCTCGAGGCCTGCGAATCCCGTCCGAGAAGGTCCCCTTGAGGAGTTGCGTCCATGCCCGAAACCGTCGTCCACTTCCAGATCCGGATGCCCCCGTCGCTGCACGAGCACCTGGCCAGCTGGGCCAAGGAAGACAAGGCCTCGCTCAACGCACTGATCGTCGGCATCCTCGAGAAGGCCATCGAGCATCACGATAAGTCGCCCGGCTCGTCCAAGGAGCGGTCGCTCTCGAGCTAAGCTCAGGGCCCGCTCCACCTTCCCGACTCCCTCGACGGTTGCCGTCCCTCGCGCCTCTCCCGCCGGCCGCCCTCGTGGTTCGGCCGGGCTATCTCTCGGTGGCCCGGACCGGTCTTCCCTTGTGTCGCGCCACCCCTCCGGGGTATAGTTGCGGAGTCGATTCCCCGATAGCTCAATCGGTAGAGCGAGCGGCTGTTAACCGCTAGGTTCTAGGTTCGAGTCCTAGTCGGGGAGTTCGTTCGGCTCCGCTCCAGGCCGCCGAGGCTCCCGATCACTCGGCTGCCGTGAAAAAAAGACCCTCGCCCCGACCCTCCACGATGTCGAGGGGTCGGGACGAGGGTCTTTTGCAACCCGGTGAGCACGATCTGGCGGTCAAGCTCACTTCTTCGGCACGCGGAACGCCTCGACGGTGTTGTCCGCGTCGTTGACCGCGAGCAGAACCACCGTGCCCGAGTAGCCCCCCACGGCGATCCCGAAGGCGGCGCCGGGGGAAGAGGAGAGCGAGATCTGGTCGACGAATTGACCCTTGCGGGTGAATTCGACGATCGTGCTCGGGTTGTTGGCGTCGAAGTTGACGGCGTCGCCGTTGGAGACGAGCAGGTCGCCGTTGGGGGCGAAGGCCAGGCCGAGCGGGCCGTGGAGGTAGGTCGAGTCGGACGTCACCAGCGTCCCCGTGCCCGCGTCGGTCCTCCGGTTGCCGGCATCGGCGATCGCATAGATGGCGTTGTCGCCGGTCGAGGCGACGTAGAGGACGCCCGTCCTGGCGTCGTAGGCCAGGCCCGTCGGCCCGATGACCAGCGCGGCCGGGTCGGTGGTCGCCGTATAGCCGGACGCGATCTGGACCGCGCTTGTGGGCGAGACGTGGCCTTCGGCAATCTTGACGTCGATTCGGGTGATGGTCCCGCTCAGGACGTTCGACACGAAGATCTGGGCGGTATTTCCCTGGTCGTTGACGGTCAGGTCCCACGGGCCGTCGAGCAACTTGGAGTTCTTCATCGTGCCGACCAGTTGGCCGAAGCGGTTGACGATCAGGATCTCCCCCTGGCCGACCGTCGCCGACGTCCCGTCAATCGTCGGCACGCTGCCGACGAACGCGAAGCCTTTCCTCATCACCCCAAGCGCCGTTGTCAGACCGACACCGGAACCAGCCTGAAAGAAGGTGCTCGTGCTGCCGTTGCGGAGGACCTTGACGAGGGTGGTCCCTGTCCCCTGCAAGTTCTGGCTGTTGTTGAAGTTGGAGACCAGTACCCCGCGCGGCACGACCGCGACCCCATAGGGATTCAGGTCGCCGTTAGCGGGCACGGTCGACGCCGTCAGGGTCGGTGTCGTCGGCAGTTTCGCCAGGAAGTCGCCGGACAACAGAGCCCGTCCTTCCAGACCTTCGACCGCGACACACAACCCACGTCGTCCCCGCGCGTCAGGTCGTCGCGCCATCGCTCGTTGCTCCTCAATGGGTGCAGGATCGTCCGTGGATTATGAATTCGGAACGCCTGGACCGGGGCCGGATTCGGCCCTCTCGATTGGGCGGAATAATCGCCCAGATTGCGCAATTCCCCATGATCGTAGTGAGGACGACCTCCTGCCGCAAGAGAGAGCGGGAGGAATAGGTAATTTGAAAGTTCTTAAGCGATGAGGTCGCGGGCGAGGGCCAGGGCGCCGTGGACGACGACGTCCTGGCCGAGCCTGGCCGGCACGAGGTCGAAAGTGCCGCGGAACGGGGGGAGGACGAGGGGGTCGAGGGCGCGGCGAATGGGAGCGAACCAGAGGTCGTCGCCGATCTGCGAGACGCCGCCGCCGAGGATGATCCGCTGGGGTGCCAGAAGGGTGACGGTCGCGGCCAGGGCTTGGGCCATCGCCGCGACGGCCGCGTCGAGGATGTGGCGGGAGGCCTTGTCGCCGAGCCCCGCGGCGAAGGCGACGACCTCGGCGGTCACCTGGGCGGGATCGCCGTCGCAGAGGTCGGCCAGGGTGCTCGCCAGGCCGGTCGTCTCCAGGGCACGGCGGCCGGCCGCGGCGATCGACCAGCCCGAGGCGACCTGTTCGAGTTCGGCCCGACGTTCATCGCCGTCGAGGTCGGCGACGATCACCGGCAGGTGGCCGATCTCCATCGCCCCTCGCCCCGAGCCGCGGTAGATCCGGCCGTCGAGCACGAGTCCGCCGCCGATCCCGCTGCCGATGGTGACATAGACCAGGGGCGATCGGCCGACGCCGGCGCCGAAGCGGTCCTCGCCGAGGCCGGCGGTATCGGCGTCGTTCTGAATGGCGACATGCTCGACGCCCAGCTCGCGTCGCACCCAGTCGGCGAGCGGGAAGTCGTCCCAGCCGGGGACTTGGAACGAAGTCAGCGCGACGCCCGCCTCCGCGTCGACCGGCCCGCCGAAGCCGATCCCGACCGAGACGACCTGGTCGCGCGTCGTCTCGGCCAGCCAGGCGACGTGATCGGCCTCGCGGCGGACCTGCTCGAGGATGCCCGACGCCCCCCTGGCCGGCTCGACAGCGACCTTGCGCAACTGCGCGATGGTGCCGTCGCCCCGGCCGAGACCGACCTGGAGCTTCGTGCCGCCGATCTCGATGCCGAGCAGCCAGGGGCGGGCCATCGCCTCACGGCGCCCCGTTCTCGACGGCCACCGGGCCGGAGATCCGGCGATAGACGTCGTCGATGATCCAGTGGAATGCGACCGAGTGGAGCGACTCGGCCATGCCCATGTCGTCGACGTCGGCGTGCAGGCCGTGGTGCGCCAGGCCCCGCAGCTTGCCGCCGGAGAAGCCGGTGATGCCGACGGTCGTCAGGCCGTTCTCGTTGGCCCAGGCCACCGCCTTGAGGATATTTGGGCTGTTGCCCGAGCCCGAGATCGCCAGCAGGAGGTCGCCGGGGCTGGCGAGGTTCTTGAGCTGCTCGACGAAGACGCGGTCGTAACCCTCGTCGTTGGCCCAGGCCATGATGCCGGCGGTGTTGTCGGTCAGGCTCAGCACCTTGAGCCGCTTCTGGCACTCGAAGTCGCGGAGGGTACACTTCGAGAGGTCCTCGCTGAGGTGCGAGGCGTTGGCCGCCGAGCCGCCGTTGCCGATGATGAAGACGAACCGACCGTCCTTGTAGGCCGCCTCGATCAGGCCGCAGACCATCTCCAGTTGCGCCACGTCGAGGCGCCGGATCTCCCGGCAGACGCGGTCGAAATAGTCCCTGGCGCCGAGGGTCGCTCCGAGCATCGAGCGGTCTCCGTTCAACTTCGATTGACGTCGGTTTCTGCTCGCAACGGAACGGTCGAAAACTAATAATTATTCTACGAAAAATGAACAGTTGAGCTTTGCTTGTCCGTCGAATCGGTCCTCGCCTCGCGATCGAAACTGCTCGCATGATAGGATCGCGATCGCCTCGCGTCAAGTTGAGGACCGGCCCCGGACGCATCGAGGGGGACATCGGTGTTGCTGGATCGCGACGTGGAAGGGCTCCTCTGGTCGGCGTCGTTGCTTGCCCTGCTCGCGACGGCGGCGGAACGGGTCGTGCGCCGAGCGTTCGGGATGGAGGGGCTGGCGCGCGGGCTGGGGGCTGGGGTCCTGGCCTGGGCGTGGGCGACGCTGGGCATGATGGCGCTGGGTCCGGTCGGCCTGGTCAATCGGTGGGGACTTCTGGCCTGGGTCGGGCTGGGATGGCTCGTAGCGATGGTGTCGGGAGGAAGACCACGGCCGGCCCGGAAGAACGTGGCGGCCGACCGCCGCTGGGAATGGGCGGCGACCGTCGCGCTGGGCATGATGATCTGGCCGGCGGCGGTGTTCGGGGCGGTGTCGTTACTGGGGCCGGTCAAGGTCGTCAGCGACGGGCCGATCTATCATCTCTACTTCGCGGCACGATGGTGGAAGGCGGGTCGGGTCTTCCTCGTGCCGGTCCCGTTCGGCGAAGGCGCGGCGACCTATTTCCCGGGGGTCGGCGAGCTGGATTTCGCCTGGTTGATGACCGCCTGGGGGGGCGACCGGCTCGCGAAGGTCGGCCAGGCGCCGTTCCTTTTGCTGGGGGGGCTCTCCATCTTTGGCCTGGCCCGACGCCTGGGGGCGTCCACGCCGTCCGCGACGATCGCGGCCTGTTGGTTCGCGACGTGCTCGCCGTTCCTGTTCTTCACCTTCGAGCCGAACGTCGACACGATCTTCGTCGCGGGCTACCTCGCGGCGGTCTACTTCGCGATCCGACACGCGCTCGGCGACGACGACGGCCCGGCCCTGCTGCTCGCCGGGCTCGCGGCCGGAGGGGCCTGGGGGACGAAGCCGACGGGGACGGTCTTCGTCCCGCCCTTGCTCGCCGTGATCGGAGTCATCATCCTTGCGAAGGGGTCGCCGTGGCGACGGCGCCTTTTGCGCCTCGGTATCCTGATGGTCGGGCCGTTGCTGCTAGCAATCCCGTGGTTCGTCCGGAATGCGTGGCTGACGGGCAATCCGCTCTATCCCCTGCAAGTCGAGCTTTTCGGGAAGGTCTGGCTGCGCGGCTGGTATGACGCTCGTGCGATGCGAAACAGTGTCTATTACCTGCCCCCGGACGATTGGCGGTCGTTCCTGGGCCTGGCGGGGCAGGTCTTCGACCCGAGGCTCGCGCCGGCCTGGCTGCTGGCGTTGGGCGGGGCGTGGAGGATCGGTCGGCGAGGGCGGCCGGAGGACCGTTGGGTGTGGGCGATCGCGGGCCTGGCGGTCGCCAACCTCGCCCTGGCCTGGTGGCTCATCCCCTACCGGACCCAGCAGCGTTTCCTCTTCCACGCGGTCGGCTTGGCGGCGGTCCCGCTGGCATTGCTGCTCGATCGGGGACGCTGGCTGCGATGGGCGGCGGCGGGCCTGTTAATCTTGCACGTCCTGACCGGTCATGGGTGGTTCTTCGGGCTCGACGGGTTTGACCTACGAATGATGTCCTGGGGAGATGGCTCCAAAGTGCCGACCTCGGGCCTGAACCTGGCCATCGTCGGCACCGACCACAAGGGCCTGCTCCATATCCGGATCTTCGATGGTAGAGGTAAGCGGGTCACAGACGCGGACGAGACGCAGTTTCCCGATAAGGCGGCTGCGATCGCGACCCTGAAGCAGCAACTGCCGGGATTGTTGCCCCCGCACGTACTGACCGACTCCGAGAAGAGGCGGGTGATCGGGGAGGCAACATCAATCGTCGGTCAGACCCGGCTCGACCTCTTCGGCCAGCTCCGGCGGTTGAGCCCGAGGGTCCCCATCATGACGTCCCTCGTCACGCTGCCGACGGGCCCCGACTCATTTTCGCCCGTGATCGCGGCCTTGCCCGGGGTCGGGGCGCTGATCGTGGCCTGGACGTGGGGACGAGCGGTGCGCGTGACGTCGTTGAACCGGCGCGCCATAGCGCTTTCAACATCGCTCGCCTTCGCCATCGCCATCGGCCTCCTGGTGAGTCACGCGACGAGCGAGTCACCCTTCCGCGACTTTCCCGATTTCGAGTACTTCCGCGGCTGGAAAGCCCTCGACGCCTTGGCCGGCCCGCGGGGGGCGCGGATCGCCTACGCGGGGACGAACATACCTTACTATCTGTTCGGCAAAGGCTTACGCAACGACGTCCGATACGTCAATCTCGACCGCCATCGGGGCTGGCTCCTGCACAGTTATCATAAGGCGGCGGGCTCGCCGAACTGGCCAGATTCGCGGCCGGGTTGGGACCGTCTCCCCACAGACTACGACGCATGGCTGGCAAACCTCCGGGCCGAAAGTATCGATTACCTCGTCGTCGCCCGCGCCAACCCTGCCGAAGGGCGACATCTTCCCTTCGCAGACGATCCGCTCGGTTTCACGGTCGAACGCTACTGGGCCGAGACGCATCCCGATGTGTTCGAGCCGGTCTATGGCGTTGCCGAGAATGACCCCCGTTTTCGTGTTTTCCGCATCCGTCATACGGGACGAGACACGGGCCGCCACTAATAAGTAATGTTGAGGGGACGCTCGCGTGGTTCGGGCACGGCCGGGCCGTCGAGCGGATCACTTCACGAGGAGGCCCGACCGATGCGTTTGACGTTGCGAACATTACTGGCCTGGCTCGACGACACACTGCCGCCGGCCGAGGTGCGGGAGATCGGCCAGCAGGTCGCCGACTCGCCATTCGCCCAGGACCTCGTGGAGAAGATTCGCCGCGTGACGCGGCAACGGCGCCTGACCGTGCCGAACGGGTCGGGGGCCGACGCGACCGACCCAAACCTCGTCGCCTCGTACCTGGACAACCAACTCTCGCCCGAGCAGGTCGGCGAGTTCGAGAAGCGCTGCCTGACCTCCGACGTCCACCTCGCCGAGGTCGCCAGCGCGCACCAGATCCTCAGCCTGATCGGCCAGAGGGCGAAAGTGCCGGCCGAGGCCCGGCACCGGATGTACCACCTGATCAAGGGCCGCGAGGCGGTGGGCGAGGACGTCCCGCGCACCTTCGCGCCACCCGAGGACGAGGACTTGACCGAGCCGATCGCCCCCTGGGCCGCTTCCGACCTGCCGCGTCGGCCGTGGCTCGACCGTTTCGGGCCGGCGCTGGCGGTCGTGGCCCTGCTCGGCGTCCTGGTCTGGTCGGCCTGGGTGAGCGTCGGCCCCTCGATGCATCCCCGCGACCGCGACCAGCTGGCCCATGTCGGCGAGCTGACGTCGCCGGCGACGGCCGCGAAGGTGAAGGAGTCGACCCCGAAGCCGGCCGAGCCCAAGAATGAGGCCGAGACGACCAAGGCCGAGGCCAAGGCCGTCGCCGACCGCGCCGAGGCCAAGCCGAAACGGGAGGCGTCGAGCACGCCGAAGGTGGAGTCCCTGCCGGTGGGGGTCGTCGGCGTCCTCGGCGACACGACGGGGATCGTGCTCCGTTACGACGAGGAGGGTCGGTCCTGGAAGCGGCTCGAGCCGAAGGCGAGCCTCAAGGCCGGCGACCGCGTGCTCGCCCTGGCCCCGTATCGGGTCCCGCTCCAGGTCGGCAAGAACGAGTTCGAGTTGGTCGCGACGGTGACGCCGGCCGCCGGAGGCGCGCCGATCCGCGACACCGAGGTTCGCATCCGCGCCGACGCCGGCGGGGCCCGGCCGCGGCTCGAGCTCGTCCGCGGCCGGGTCGTGATCCGCGGGACCGACGCGGCCCAGCCGGTCCCGATCGGCTTCGACGGCGCCACGCTCCAGGTTAGCGTACCGCCGGGCGTGCCGGTCGGCCTCGAGCGCGTCGCCCGACGCGCCCCGGGCGAGTCGGCGCCGTCGCCGACGTTGCGGATCTACGCCCCGGAAGGGAACGTCGCCATCGCCGCCGGGGCCGAAAGCGCGACGCTCAAGGGGCCGGCAGCCGTCCGGTTCCGGGCGCCGGCGGAGTTCGCCGAGAAGGCCGAGACGCCCGCGCCGCCCTGGGTCTCGGAGACCTCGACGCCGCCGCTGGACGCCGAGCTCGGCCAGCAGTTCGTCCAGTTCTTCAAGACCGAACGCGGCGGCCAAGAGTTCACCGCGAGCGCCTGCCTCGCCGAGGCCCTCGACCCGTCCAACCCCAAGGAGATCCGCCGACTGGCCGTCGCGGGGCTCGCCGCCCTGGGCAACGAGCTCGACATCGTCGCCCAGGCCCTCAACCTGCCGAACGACCGCCCCGGCCGGCTCGCCGCCATCGAGGCCCTCCGCGCCCAGCTCGCGACCTCCCCCGACGCCGAGAAGGCGCTCCGGGCCGCGTTCTCGCAGGCCGGCGGCGACGAGTATGCCGACCAGGTCGTGCGGCTCCTCAAGGGCTACACGCCCGCCGAAGGCAAGGACGAGGCGACCCTCGACTCGCTCGTCGGCCTGCTCGAGTCCTCCGAGCCCGCCCTCCGCGAACTCGCCCTCGACAACCTCATGGCCCTGACCGATCGCGACGACCTCGGCTACGACCCCGACAAGCCCAAGGGCAAGGGGCTCACCGACTGGAAAGAGCTCGCCCACTCCAAGTCGCTGGTGCCCGGTTCGAAGGAGAAATAGCCGCGACCGGCACGGCGGCGGAGGGGCCGACATCGGCCCCTCCGCCGAACGCTCCGATTTCCGGGCCGGGAACGGGGACCGGCTCCGAGTCTTCGAAGTGCCTGTCCCCTCCCGGTCCGGAAAAAGAGGCCCCGACCGACTCAACCGGCCCGTTGCGTCACCAACGAGACATGCGGGGCGCGCGGCCCACGGGCGACGCGGGCGGCCTCGGCGAAGGCCTCCGTGAGCGTCGGTCCGCTCGTCTGCCACTCGGCGCCGGGGCGATAGAGGTGGACGACGTGCGTCTGGCCGCAGGCGTCCCTGCAGGTGGTGTGCCAGATGTTCCAGCCCTCGACCTTCAGGCGATGCGCGATCATCTCCCAAACATACATAGGGGTGCCTCCGAAGATGTTCCGCGGGATGATGGCTCAGGAGGGGGGAGGACGTCGCCACGGGGCCCGTCGCAGAGCCCGCGTCGCGACGTCTCCCAACAGTATTTGCCCGATTCCTGACCGGATGCCAAATAGTCGACCCAGATTCCCTGTTTTTTCGCGAGGGACTGCGGTGGACGGCCGCGACGACGGCCTGTTAGGGTGGTCGTGTCGTGTCTCGGGGGGATCGGGGACGTTCCGGGGGTATCGGCTTTGAGCGACGAGTATCGCGAGCCGCGCGCGGTGGCCGAGCGGGTGGCGGAGGAGGCGGGCCGGCTCCTGCTGGCGGCGTTCGGCAAGGTCGAGGCCCGGGAGAAGGGCCCGGCGGACCTCGTCACCTCCGCGGACTTCGACAGCCAGCGGCTGATCGCCGATCGCCTGGCGCGGGCCTTCCCGGGGAGCACGCTGCTGGCCGAGGAAGAGGGAGTCACACCCGACCCGGATTGCCCCTGGCGTTGGATCGTCGACCCGCTCGACGGCACGATGAACTTCGCGCACGGCAACCCGTGCTGGTGTGTCTCGATCGGCCTGGAGTACCGCGGCGATCCGGTCGTCGGCGTGATCCACGTCCCCTTGTTGAACACGACCTATAGCGCCGCCAAGGGACTGGGGGCGACGGCCAACGGCCAGGCGATCCGGGTCGGCAAGGCCGAATCCCTGTCGGTCGCGCTGACCGGCGCCTGCCTGCCGTCGGACTTCGCCCGCGAGGCCGACCGACAGACGGCCTACTTCCGGCGATTCTCGACCGGCACCCACTCGTTGCGGCGCTTGGGCTCGTCGGCCTGGAGCCTCTCTCTGGTCGCGGCCGGGGGGCTGGATATCTGCTATGCGACCTCGATGCAACCATGGGACGCCGCGGCGGGCGTCGTCCTCGTCCGCGAGGCCGGCGGCGTCGTCACCGGCCTGGCCGGCGAACCGCACGACCTCTACGGCCGCGGCATCCTCGCGACCAACGGCCGCGTCCATGGCGAGGCTGTCCGCGCCCTGGCCGAAGCCTGGCCGGCCTGAGCCTCAACGCGAGGGCTCCCCTCCCGCCTTCGACCTGTTCACGGTGAGCCGATCCGGCGCACCGGTCACGCGATAGATCGCGGCGACCCGGTCCGAAAGGGTGGCGTCGGCGTCGCGGAGGGTCACGGGCCGCGGGGCGAGCAGGCCGATCGCCTCGGGGATGTCGAGCACGCGGAGCACGTTCAAGAGCGCCGGAGCATCCTTATCCATGTGGGAATTCGGCGGCGCGATGAGGATGACGCCGCCGATGTCGGGCTCGAGCAGGGCTGCATATGTCGCGATCACACCGGCTGACCCAGAGCCGACGACGACGACCGGCGTCTCCTTGCCGAACCTGGCCTTGAGGCTCCGGGCGACCGCGGCGACGTCCCAGACGCGTCCCGAGTCGATCGTCCGGCCGAGCAGTGCGTGGGCGCGCTCGACGTAGTTCGGCGGGTCCTTATGCGTCCATCGCGTCACGTCCACCCCGCGCGTCTCGACACGATAGACAAGGTTCCCCTCCTCCGCGATCTCCTTGGGACGAGGTTGATCGGCCTCCGCACCGGCGACGAGCAAGAGGACGCGCTTTGGCGCCTCGCGACTGTCGCCGAAGACCCGCTCCTCGGGGATGACGATCCCCTCCTCGGTCTCGACCCGGCGTCCCTCGGTGTGCGGTGGGGTCGTTACCGACTTCGCGGGAAGTACGCGATCCGGGAAATGGTGGAAGCTGAGCCGTCGCAGGTCGGCCAGCAGTCGTCCCTTCCAGGCGTCGAACCCACCCGATTCCGGCAATTCAAGCTTCGCCATCGGCACGAAGACGCGGTCGATTTCGGCGTTTCTACGGTCGGCCGGCAGGTCGGCGTCGGTCGGGAAGACGCGGAGCCGGGCCGTCTCGATCGGGAACGGCTTCGGGTCGCCGACCTCGGCGACGGCGTCCACTTCGCTGTCGGTGACGTCACGCGCGTCGGCTTTCAAATGGATGTTGATAAAGCGATAGGCCGCCTTGCGGATGTCCTCGCGATAGGCGTGGCCGCCGACGCGGACGACCGCGTCCACGCGGTCGCCGGCGCCGAAGAGGCTGTAGAGGCGCTCGAGCCGCCCGATCACGCGGGCGTTCGCGTCCATCGGGAAGATGCGGTCGGCGTCGCTGTTGACGAACAGGAGCGGCCGGGGCGCGATCAGCCCGACGATCCGCGTCCAGGGCCACTGGAAGGTGTTATACAGGAACATACAGTCGCAATGGCCGTTGATGACGCGGTTGCCGACGTAGGACGACAGGTCGGCCATGCCGCTGACCGGGACGGCCACCTTCACGCGGTCGTCGGCCGCGGCCACCCAGAACGTCGCCGCGCCGCCGCCGCTGATGCCGGTGACGGCGAGCCGGCCGGGGTCCACGTCGGGCCGGCCGACGAGGTAGTCGATCCCCCGGACCCCATTCCAGCACTCGACACCGGCCGGCGTGTAACCCCTCGATTGCCACCACCAACGCCCCTCGCGGTACGTGCCGTGGTGGATGCCGGGGATCTCGCCGAGCTGGAGCGTGTCGACGATCAGGCAGAGGTAGCCGTGCCGCGCGAACCAGAGGCCGTGCGACTGGAACGTCGTCTTCGTGCCGTCGCGGCCCCGGCCCGCGTGGCCGCAGACGTAGAGGACCGCCGGCAGGCGCGTCCCCGGCTCGACCCGCGCCGGCCGGTAGAGATTGGCCGTCACATACAGGCCCGGCACGCTCTGATAATGGAGCTTCTCGACGACGAAGCCCTCGCCTTCGAGCGTCCCGGTGACGGTCGCCTGCAAGGGGGTCCGCGCCGGCTCGGGGGCCAGTCCGAGCATGGACATGTATTCTTCGTGGAACCGAGGGCGGAGGCGCTTCCAGTCGTCGGCCGACTTGACCACGTCGAGGAGCTCGGCGTCGAGCCGGTCGGCCGCGCGGGCGAGGTAGGCCTGGATCATCGCGTCGCCCGGCTCGCCGCGGTCCGGCGGCCCGAACGCCTGCCCGCGCGCCACGCCGACGGCGAGCAGGCCGAGCATGACCGATAGGATCGCACGTCCTCTCATATCGTGACCTCCGGATCGACTTCCCCTCGATCATTTCGAGGGCTTCGAGGGCAGCGGGGCCCCGGCGACTTCGAGGGGGATCCTGTACATCGACTTGCCAGCCGTGACGTAGAGAGCCTTCCGGTCCGGCCCGCCGAAGGCGAGGTTGGTGCAGAGGTCCTCGGGGATCGGGATGCGGCCCAGGAGCTTGCCCTCGGGGGTCATCACGTAGATGCCCGGCGGCACGTCGGCCGACTCGCCCGAATGGCGGGGGAACATGATCCCGGCGGCGACCCAGAGGTTGCCCCGCTCGTCGAGCCGGAGGCCGTCGCCGCCGCGACCTTTGCCGAAGTCGAAGACGAGGCGACGATGCGACAGGCGGCCGTCGTCGCCGACGGTGAACGCCCAGAGCTTGCGGTTGCCGCCGGGCCGGCCGTGGCTGTCGACGACGTAGAGGATCGAGCCGTCGGGCGTGATCGCGATCCCGTTGGGACGCTCGATCTCGGGCTGCGACAGGACCCGCGTGACCTTGCCGTCGGGGTCGATCCGGTAGACGGCCTCGGCGTCCATCTCCAGCGCGGAGCGGTCGTCGCCGTAGAAGGGGTCGGTGAACCAGATCCGCCCGTGGCCGTCGACGCAGAGGTCGTTGGGGCTGTTGTACCGCTTGCCGAGGTAGCGTTCGGTCAGCACCTCGACCTTCCCCGTCGCCGGGTCCGTCCGGACGATCCGCCGCCGGCCCCCGGGCCCCTGCTCGGCCCCCTCGCAACTGACGAGGCGCCCGCGCGCGTCGAAGGTGTTGCCGTTGGTCCGGCCGCTGTCCTCGCGGAAGACGGAGAGCTTCCCCTCGGGATCAAACATGTAGATATGATTGTTGAAAATGTCGCTGAAGAAGAGGTTTCCCGCCGCGTCGAACGCGGGCCCCTCGAGCAACGCGGTCCGGGCGGCGACGGTGACGGCGGCCCCGGGGGCGAGGAGGCCGGCCGGGGGGTCGAGCCGCGCGAGGTCGGGCTGGTCGTCGGCCAGGCCGGCGGTCAGGAGCGAGGCGAGTCCGGCGGCGATCGCGGGAGAGGTCATCGCAGGTCCTCCGGTTCGGGGCGAGCGGCCCATCGCCGTCGCCCCGCCCATTCTGCGCCGACACCCCCCGAGACTCCAGGGACCACCGGCCCGATCGCAATTCTTGCCGACCCCCGGACCGGACTCCGCGCGATTGTCGCTCCCTTAAGGCAGAGCTTATCTCCTCACCCGACGAGCTTGCGAGTCGCTACAGGGGTGGGGGTCTGGGGGAGGACCGTGCGGGTCGTCCCCGCTCGATTACCGTCGCTACATCAGAACGATCGACCCGAGAGGAGGGCCGGCGATGATCCTATGCGCCCTGCTGATTGCCTATCTCGACCCGGGCTCCTCGCTCCCGATCCTGTCGGGGTTCCTGGGCCTGGTCGGGTTCCTGCTGATGGTCGGGATGGTGCCGATCCGGCTCGCCGCGAACGGTGTGCGGCGCTTCGGCCGGGTGGTTCGATCGTTCGCCGGGAGCTCGTGCCGGGGGGCGGGATCTCTCGGCCGGAGGGTCACGGGGTTTGCGCGGAGGCTCGATCTCTGAACGCCGACCCTGCGCGCGTGCTCACTCCCCGATCCGCCCTGGAGCTGGCGGCCTGGTTCGGCCTGGCCGGCGGGCTGATCGACCTCGGCGTCATGGTGGCCATTAAGAGATATTGGTATCATCACAACTATTACTGGCAGGGGAGTTTCTTCCCCTGGGCGATCCCGGTCGCGAACCTCGTGGTGTTGCTGGTGCCGGGGTTGATCGTCGCGGGCGTGGCCCGGGCCTGGCGTGGCCTGGTCTCGCACCGGGCGGCGGCCTGGATGTTCGCGACCCTGGCCCTTTGGGGGCCGTTGCTCCGGTTCCCGGTGATCGGCTGGGCGAGCCTGCTGTTGGCCGCGGGGCTGGGCCGTCGGTTCGGCCTCTGGGTCGGGGTGCACCCGGTCGGCTTCGGCCGGTTCGCGAGGCCGAGCCTGGTCGTGCTCGTCGGGGTCGTCGGGGCGCTGGCGGCGGCCACGACGGGCCGTCGGGTCGTGGCCGAATGGCGGGCGACGGCGGCGTTGCCGCCTCCGCCCGCCGGGGCCCGGAATGTCCTGCTGGTGGTCCTCGACACCGTCCGCGCCCAGAGCCTCGGCCTCTATGGTCGCGACCGGGCGACGAGCCCTCAACTGGAGCGCTGGGCGCGGCGGGGGGTCCGGTTCGAGCGGGCGCTGGCCCCGGCGCCGTGGACGTTCCCGTCGCACGCCTCCTTCTTCACGGGGCAGTGGCCGCATCGAGTCGGTCTGGAGTGGGAGCCGTCCTTGCCCCCGGGCGTGCCCACGATCGCCGGGAACCTGGCGGCGCGGGGCTATCGCACGGCCGGCTTCTGTGCCAACACGATGTTTTGCAGCTACGAGACGGGCCTGGATCGCGGCTTCGCGCACTTCGAGGACTATCACCTCTCGCCGCGGGCGGTCCTGGCCAGCTCCCCGATCGGTCGCTGGGTGCTGCGGCAAGCCCTCGGATCGCTCGACGTCGCGGAGCTCAAGTGGCTCCGCTTCCAGTCCCGGCCGGCGCCTGAGATCCGCCGCTCCTTCCGCGACTGGCTCGGCGACGATCGGCGCGGGGGCCGGCCATTCTTCGCCTTCCTGAACTTCATCGACGCCCACGAGCCGTTCGTGCTGTCGGAGGCGTCTCGGGCCCGGATCGGGCTCGGGCCCGAGTCGGCGGCGGACCGGCTCGCGGCCCTCGACTACTGGACGACCGACAAGCGCCGGCTCAACGCTCGCGACGTCCGGCGAGCCATCGATGCCTATGAGGATTGCATCACCTTCCTCGACCGCGAGGTCGGCGCCCTGCTCGACGACCTCGACCGACGCGGTGTGTTGCGCGACACCCTGGTGATCATCACCTCCGACCACGGCGAGCAGTTCGGCGAACACGGCGGCTTCAACCACGGCTATAGCCTCTACTTGCAGGAAACCCACGTCCCGTTGCTGATCCTCGGGCCGTCGACCCCCGCGGGCCGGGTCGTGCCCGATCCGGTCAGCCTGCGCGACCTGCCCGCGACGATCATGGACCTGGTCGGCGACACCGGCGGCCGACCCTTCCCGGGCCGTTCGCTCGCCGAACACTGGCGGCCGCGGTCGGGTTCGGCCCGACCGGCGACGTCGGCGGCGCTGTCGGAGGTCGTCAATCCCCTGGTCCTGAACCCCCGCAACGGCCTGGGGCCGCGACATCGCGGGTTTGTAACCTCGGTCGTGGCCGGCGGCGAGCATTACATCCGCGACGGGGCGAGCGCGGAGGAGCTCTACGGGGTGGCCGCGGACCCGTCGGAATCGTGGAACCTGAAGGACGAGCCCGAGGCCGCGCCCCTCCTGCAACGGTCCCGCCGGCGCCTCGGCGACGCGCTGGCCGACGACGCGGCCACCGGCGGAGGGCAGCCGGCGTTCCTCCGGCAGTATCGGGAGATCCTCGACCGCGAAGGGGGCGGGATCGCGTCCGAAGTGCCGCATTCGAGATGAGATCGACGATGGCCGCGCGACAGGCTACTCGGGAGCGGGGGGGGCCTTGCGCGGGCGCCCCGGCTTCGGGGGCAGGGACGCGGCGGTCGGGCCGCCGGTGACCTTGGCCAGCATCTCGGCCAGGCGCCAAGCGGCCGGGCCGGGGCAGCGGGCCAGCTCGGCCATCTCGGCGAAGCTGAGTTGGGGGTCCGGGAAGGGCAGGCGCCCCTCGGCCTCCTCGGCGGTCGATCGGAGCGTGTAGAGCCGCTTGGCCAGCCGGATGCGGATCCCCCAGCGGCGGAGGAACTCAAGCTCCCGGTAGAAGGTCCGCAGGCCGATACCCAGCTCGCCGAGCAGCGCCTCGCGCCCCCTGGGCGCGGCGGCCAGGATCGTGACCATCCGGTGCAGCCGCGCGGCGCGATTGAGCGTGACATGGATGGAGGGGCGGCGACGGTTCGCGGGTCTCATCGGGCGAGTCCTAGCCGGGCGGCGGCCGGTGGTGTCGTGCCGGTCGGGCGGGGTTTGCGGATTTCCTCAAGGATGCCGGTCGTGCTGCCGAAAATCGAGAACGGGCCGTCGCCCCGCGCCGCAAGGGACGGCGCGGCGGCCGGTCCCGATCGCTGCTGTGCTGGTCGTCGGCCCGACGCGCCGGCCTTCGGGCCGGGGCCCGGCGCGGCCGTGTCGCCTCCGCGGGGCCCCCCCGCGCCTTGGGAGTTTGGACCATGACGTCGCCGTTGCGTCGCCCGACGGGCCTCCGCCCTGCGGCGGAGGCCCTCGAAGACCGCCGCCTCCTCTCCCAGACCGTCTCGGGCACCGACGCCAAGGGGGACACCTGGACCCTCCAGTTGATCGGCCCCGGCGCCCTGACGGTCATCAAGCAGCCCGACGCCAGCGGCAACCCGCAGTCGCTGACCAGCCCGTCCGACATCCAGCAGATCGTCGTCGGCGGCGCCGAACCGTTCGTCACTCGGCTGGTCGGCAAGGTCACGTCGGTTGCCCCGGGCAGCGACGGCCGCGTCTTCTTCCAGAACCTCCAGGAGCTCGGCGGGCCCTCCCAGGCCACCACCGCCGGCGGCAACGGCCTGCTGGCGATCGACATGCCCGGCTTCTGGCTCGGCAACACTAGCGCCACCGGCGCGGCGATCAACCAGACCACCCCCACGATCAAGGCCTCGATCTCGATCCCCGACGGCGTCAACTCGCTCCGCTTCGGCGGCGCCGACACGACCTTCTTCAACGGGACCAACGCCAGCAGCTCGGTCAGCGGCGACAACACCTCGGATCAATTCATCATCAACCTCGGCCTGCCGGCCTTCCTCGGCACGACGGTCATCGTCAACAAGATGGTCAGCTCGGCCCAGCCGGCCACCGGGACCAACGGCGCCACGTCGCCGACCCAGAACAGCATCGTCGTCAACGTCGCCGGCCGGCTCAACCTGTTCCAGGCCAACGAGATCGACGGCAACTCCAGCCTCTACCAGGCCGACAGCCGGTTCCTCAACACCAACCTCCTGGGCAACACCGTCAACCAGAACCAGGGGGGGACGATCATCCTCTCCACGCCGATCACGGCGGCCACGGTCACCGGCTACATCAACAACGTCCGCGTCGGCGGCAACGCCACCAACCTCTCGGTCCAGACCAACGGCCACATCGGCAACTTCTACGTCGGCGGCGAGACCCAGAACGTCTCGCTGCTGGGCCCCGGCGACACGCGCAACGTCTACTTCGGCCGCGGGATGGACCAGGTAACGATCAACTCGCACGTCATCGACAACCTCCAGGCCAACCGCGGGGCGCTGGACTCGACGGTCATCACCGACCGCACGATCGCCCGCGCCAGCTTCGGCGGCGACGTGGTGAATACCCAGGTCCTCTCGGGCTACCAGCAGAACCTGACGAACGTCTTCCAGACCCAGCAGTTCCCGAGCACCGCGCTGCCCAACGCCCAGGACGGCGGCGGTATGACGGTGCTGGTGGCCGGCGACGTGACCAACTCGGTCTTCGCCGCGTCGGCCCAGCCCGATCCCAGCGGCCTCTTCGGCACGAGCAACGACCTGCTCTTCCCGCACGGGCACATCTCCGCCAAGGTCGAGGGGAACATCAGCAACACCACCGCGACGCCGAGCTCGCCGACCAAGGCCTTCTACGCCCAGAACGTGAGCGTCGTCCACGGCCCGGTCCAGCCGCCCAACGTCCCCGAGCCGCCGTTCGGGTCGAGCGTCCTGCCGACTCGCGCCGCGGGGCTCCGCCCGCTGCCCGGCCAGCGGCTCGTCAACCCCGCGACCCTGCCGGCCGCCACGATCCAGGGCTACGTCCGCGATACCCGTCGCTTCATCCATGCGGTCCCGGCCGGCGGCAAGACCATCGGCCAGGCCTCCTCGACCTCGTCGACCGCGCAGACCAACGGCGGCGGCGGCAACGGCCGGACCAACCCCGGCGGCTCGGGCACGACGCCCGGCGTGGGGGCCGCTTCGGTCTCGGCGGCCGCGACGACGCGACATTCGACGGCGGTCCCCAAGGGCCCGGCCAAGGTGGGCAAGGGCAAGGCCTGAGCCGGCGCGGTACTATCCCGCCCCGACTCCTTGTAGTGGAAAGGAGCGCGGGCTGGGCCGTCAACCACCAAGGCGGCCGAAGTCCCGATTTCTCAGGACGATCGGCCCGGCGCGGGCCGACCCGGCAGCACCCCGGCGGCGATGTCGCGGCGATACCACGCCCCGGCGAACCGGATCGCCCGCACCGCCTCGTAGGCCCGCGACCGGGCCTCGGCGAGGTCCGGGCCCAGGGCCGTCACGTCGAGCACCCGGCCGCCGTCGGTGACGATCCGGCCGTCGCGGCCGAGCTGCGGGTCGGTCCGCAAGGACGTACCGGCGTGGAAGACCTTCACGTCCGGCATCCGCTCGGCCTCCTCCAGGTTGTTCACGACCCGGCCCCGCTCATAGTGGCCGGGGTAGCCCTCCGAGGCTATCACGACGGTCACCGCCGGCCTCGGGTCCCACCGCAACGCGACCTGGTCGAGCCGCTCGTCGACGACCGCCTCGAGCACCTCGAGCAGGTCGCTCTTGAGCCGCATCAGCACGGCCTGGCATTCGGGGTCGCCGAGCCGGACGTTGAACTCCAGGACCTTCGGCCCCTGGTTCGTCAGCATCAGGCCGGCGTACAACACCCCGCGGAACCCCCGCCGCCCGCGCTTCAGGGCGTGGACGACCGGCACGAGGATCTCGGCCTCGACCTGCTCCATCAGCTCGGGAGTCAGCACCGGGGTCGGCGAGTAGGCCCCCATGCCGCCGGTGTTCGGCCCCTCGTCGTGGTCGAAGGCCCGCTTGTGGTCCTGGCTCGACTCCAGCGGGACGATCGTGCGGCCGTCGGTCAGGGCCAGGACGCTGGCCTCCTGGCCGTCGAGCCGCTCCTCGATGACCAGGCGGTCGCCGGCCTTGCCGAAGACGCGGCGGACCATCACCTGGTCGATCGCGTCGAGCGCCTGACGCAGGTTGTCGCAGACGAAGACCCCCTTGCCGGCGGCCAGGCCGTCGGCCTTCAGGACCAGGCCCAGCGGGCGGCCGAGCACGTAGTCGCGGGCCTCGGCGGCCGAGTCGAAGACCCGCCGCTGGCCCCGCTCCTCGATCTCGACCTGGACGTTGGGCGCGAGCATCTCGCGCGGGTCGAGGATCCGGTCGACCTGCTCGAGCGTCTCGGCGGCGGTCCGGCAGAGCTGGGTGTGCCGGATCGTCGACCGGCCCCGCGAGCGGACGACCAGAGAGACCTCGCGCGACAGGATGTAGTGCTCGGCGTCGGGGGCCGACCGGAAGACCCGGTAGTCGGCCGTCGGGATGCCGGCCTGCCGCATCAGGTCCTTGGCGAAGACCTTGCTCCCCTCGAGCTCGGCGGCGTCCTTGCGCGGGCCAAAGACCCGCAGGCCCTCGCGCTGGAAGGCGTCGACGATGCCGTTGACCAGCGGCTCCTCCGGCCCGACGACCGTCAGGCCGACCGCCTCGCGTCGCGCGAACTGCATGAGGGCGCGGAAGTCGCCCGGCTCGATCGCGACGTTCTGCGCGTCCTGGGCGATCCCGGCGTTGCCAGGGGCGCAATAGACCGTCTCGACGCGGGGCGACTGCTTCAGCTTCCAGCAGAGCGCGTGTTCGCGCCCACCTCGGCCAACGACGAGCACTTTCAACGCCGCGCCCCCCTCAAGAGAAGCCTCCGCCCTCGTCCGACCTCAATCTTAGAAGCCCGACCGCCTGCCGGACAGGTCAAACCCGACGACGATCCACCGAACCACCGACCCTCGGCCTCGTCACCGGCTCCTTCGGTTCGTTCCGCGCCGCGTCCCACGGCCTGTTTTCCTCGACAATCGGCCGGTTTTCCCGGGAGACTCCGCTCCCGGAATTGGGTTCCTCTGAAAGTCTCCTTCTGGGGTCCGCGTGCAAGCACGCACTTTCATGGGGTGGGGTGAGCCTTCCGAGGGTCATGACTGTTCGTTTTGGCGCCGGCGGCGCCTCGACCTCGCCCGCTTCGTGACACCAGGGCTCATCACCATAACGAATTCCTTCGTTCACGCGCGCAGACCCGATGCGACTTCCCAGACCGAATTCCTTCCGAGGGCCAATCGGCGAGCGGCAACAACTCGCACGCCCGATGACATGGATGATTGAAAGAGAAGGGCGTGTGCGACTTGCCGTCCCTGGATCGACCCGTGCCGACTTGAGAAAGAATCCGACGCCGCGAAGCGTTCCTCGTCTTAAGGCGACTGGAGCCTGGAAATCTACCCATCGAGGGAGTTATGCTCTTTTGCGGTCCGGCGAGGGCCACCGAGGATAATCATCACTCCGTCACGGGCGTTTCTATATGGACGGCACCACAGACCCGATCGACGCCTTGCT
>DASZMJ010000452.1:0-2361 GCA_035551935.1 Isosphaeraceae bacterium | reverse complement strand
CGAGACGGCCGCTTACGCCTTCGATTCCGACCGCTTCAACCGCGTCGAGCGCGCCATCGCCCGCGCCGACGTCGACGCGGTCGCCGCCGTCTCGCTGCTCGAGCTCGACGCCCACGGCCTCGACCGCCTGATCGCCTCGTGCGGCGAGATGGCCCGGGCGCTCGAGGCCGGGCCCTCGGGCTGGGATAACCCCATCTATCACACGCGGCTGATGCTCATGATCGGCCGACGGCTCGACGAGAACCCGACCTACGCCGGCGGCGTGCCGAGGGCCTCGGCGCGGCTGCTCGCCGCCAACAACGCCGAGTACGCGGCCAAGCCGGGCCTCGGCTTCCTCGAGGTCATCCACCCGCTGCCGGAGGAGGAGTTCGAGTCGGCGACGGAGGCCCTGCGGCGGTCGGTCGCCGAGCAGCTCGAGGGGCTCCGCGAGCAGCGGCGGATGGCGCCCGAGCCGGACGACCTCCGGCGTCGTGCGGTCGCGGCGGCGTACGCCGATGGTTCGGAGGAGGGGAAGCTGCGGCACAAATACGAGATGGCCATCGATCGGTCGCTGCGGGCGACGATTCAGCAATTGATGATGCTGGAGCGGTCGGGGGCGGACCTGGCGGAGGGGCCGGAGGAGGCGGGGTCCGCGGACGACTCGGCCGAGGAGTGTGCGGCGGAAGTCTCTACGGATAAACCAGTTACGTCGAACGACCGGGCCGCCCCTGGGTCGTCCGGTCCGGCCGCGCCGGGTTCGCTCGGCGATGGCGTGTCGGGGTCCGTCCCGACGCCCGTCCCGGCCCCGATGCGGGGCTCGGAGGCCCCGTCCCGGGCCGCGGCGAGGGCCGGCGGGGGCGGGTCGCCGCGCTGAGATCCATATCCGCGAATATTAACGGATGGTCCCGAGACCGGGCCGCGCCCGCGGTGCGCGCCGGCGTCCGGGAGGCCCTGGTGGCTTGCCCGCCGGTGCTCGTCCTCTCTTCGTTCGGAGACAGAGGCCGAATGCCCCAGCGCGCCGTCGTCCGCTCAGGGCTTCTCGAGCGCGGCCTTGGCCCGCTCCCGGCTCTCGAGGCGGAGCTTCTCCAGCCGGCCGAGCGGCCTGGCCGCGGCCGCGGCGACGACAGGCTTCGCCGCGGGTGTGGCGGCGGCCGTCTTCCTCGGCGGCAGCGGCGCGTCGACGCGGAGGCGGCCCGTGCCCAGGTTGTGCATGATCGGCTCGCCGTCGCGGGTGATCACGACCTGGCAGAACAGGTTCTTCGCCTCGCCGACCGGGGTCGCCGGGTCGGTCTTGAGCCGGAAGACGACCTCGGTGCTGTCCTTCGTGATCGTGGCGGGCTCGGCCGTCACCCGGTTCGGCAGGCCCACGAGCGTCACCTTCGCCTCGCCGGGGAAGTCGGCCGCCTTGTTGATCTGCAGCGGCATGTCGACCTCCTTGCCCCGCTCGACGCTCGCCGCGGCGAACTTGAGCGTCAGGAACTGGGGCGCGACCGTCAGCCGCGCGAATCCCGAGGAGACCGTGAGCCTCGCGGATCCAGGGCCCCGGCGCCGCGCGGCGCCGGGCGGCGGCGGCGGCGGGGGCTCGGTGTAGGTCCCGTTGACGACGATCTTCCACGTGTTCAGCGCGGCCCCGTTGTTGGCATTCATCAAGATTCGCGCCTCGTCCTTCCCCTCGGGGATGACGGTGTCCGCCTTCGAGGCGACCCCCGGCGGGTTCCACGGCAGCGAGACCGCGATGGGCGCGGTGAAGCCCGGCTTCCGGTGGGCGACGACCTTCAGCTCCATCGTCCCGCCGCGGACGATCGGCACCTTCGGCTCGACGACGTCGATCGTGAACGGCGCCTCCTCGGTCACGGCCACCGCGAGCGAGTCGACCGTGCGGGTCCAGAACGGGACGTTGTTCTGGCCGAGGACCAGCTCGGCCGTCGAGGTGAACTCGCCGGGGATGTCGAGCTTGGGGTCGGCCGGCTTGCCCGAGACCCTGGCCAGCGTCGCGGCCACCGGGGCGTCGGCCGCGGCCGAGAAGATGACGGGCACGGCGGCGGTGCCGGCGCCCATCACGTCGGCCTCGAACTTCACCCCGGCGGGCAGGCCCGAGGCGCCCAGGTCCACCGCGCCGCCGAAGTCGGCGCGGGTCGCATTGATCAGGATCGCCTGGCGGTTCCCCCGCGGCACGGCCACGGCCATCGTCGAGGTGCCTCGGCGGAGCGACTCGTTCGGCGTGCTCAGCGCCAGCCGGGGCGCGACGGGGCCGATCTCGACCCGGTAGAAGTAGTCGGGCCCGCCCTTCTTGAGGTGGTCGGTCACCGAGACGACGTACTCGCCGTCCTTCGGGGCGGTGAACCGGATGTAGCTGTCGGGCCCGCCGCGGTCGTCGTTGCC
>DASZMJ010000451.1:0-1973 GCA_035551935.1 Isosphaeraceae bacterium | reverse complement strand
AGGCTGTCCGTTGGGGACGGACCCGCTCAGGAGCGCCGCGACCATGCACGAGATCACCCCCGAGACCACCGTCGACCACCTCCGCCACCTCGGCCGCATCCCGCCCGACAAGCCCGCGAGGGCCGAAGCCTTGGGCTGGGGCGTGTCGAACGTCGTCGTCCGGGTCGAGGTCGAGGGGGAGCCCGCGTTCGTCGTGAAGCAGTCGCGCGAGCGGTTGAGGACGAAAGCTTACTGGGCGAGCCGGCTCGACCGGATCTGGATCGAGCGGGATGCGCTCGAGTTGCTCGGGACCGTGTTGGCCGAGGGGGCCGTCCCGCGCGTGCTCTTCAGCGTGCCGGAGGACTACCTGTTCGCCATGACGGCCGCTCCGAAAGAGGCCGTCGTCTGGAAGGAGCAACTGCTCGATGGGGTCGTCGAGCCGGACGTCGCCCGCCGCGCCGGGGCGATCCTCGGGCGGATGCACACGCAGCTCCGCGACCACCCGGGGCTGGCGGGGCGACTCGCGGATACGACCGTGTTCGACGAGCTGCGGATCGACCCGTTCTACCGGGCGATCGCCCGTGTCCATCACGACCTGAAGCCGGCGGTCGACGCCCTGATCGCGGGCATGGCCGCCGCGCCCGACCGGACGTTCGTCCACGCGGATTTCAGCCCGAAGAACATCCTCGTGCATCGCCGGGGCCTGACCGTCGTCGACTTCGAGACGGCCCATGCGGGCGACCCGGCGTTCGACGTCGGGTTCTTCCTGAGCCACATCACGCTCAAGGCGTTCCGCACGGGCGTCGACGAGGGCAAGTACCTCGGCCTGGTCGAGCCGTTCTGGGACGGCTACCACGCCGAGGCCGGGCCGGGGCATCCCGACCTCTCGGCCCGCTCGACCCGCCACGCCGCGGCGTGTATGCTGGCCCGGGTCGACGGCGTCAGCCCAGTCGACTACCTCGACGAGGAGGCCCGCGGCCGCGCCCGGTCCGTCGCGCGGGAGATCCTCGCCCGGCCTTCGCTGGGGATCGACGACCTGGCATGAGAAGTGCCGATGGATCTCGGAGAGAAGGGGCATTCGCGTCGACCGATCCTTCGGTATTCACGTCTGAGGTCGTCGGATGCCAACCCTGATGACGCTCGTCGCCCGCGAGGTGCTCGACTCGCGCGGGCGGCCCACGGTGGAGGTCGAGGCGACGACCTCGACCGGCGAGTCGGGTCGCGCGATCGTCCCGTCCGGCGCCAGCACCGGCAAGCATGAGGCGCTCGAGCTCCGCGACGGCGACCCGGCGCGGTACGGCGGCCTCGGCGTGCTCAAGGCCGTCGCCAACGTCCGGACCGAGATCGCCGGGGCCCTCGCCGGCATGGACGTCGAGGACCAGCCCGCGATCGACGCGGCCCTGATCGCGCTGGACGGCACGCCGAACAAGTCGAGGCTGGGGGCCAACGCGATCCTCGGCGCCTCGCTGGCCGCGGCCCGCGCGGCGGCGGCCTCGCGGGGACGGCCCCTGTACGAGCACCTGCACCGGCTCTGGCGCGACCGGTATGGCGAGGGCGACCTGGGCGGGCCGTCGCTGCCGATGCCGATGGTCAACATGATCTCCGGCGGGCTCCACGCCGGGCATAATCTCGACTTCCAGGACTTCCTGATCATCCCCGTCGGGGCGTCGACCTATGGCGAGGCCCTGAGGATGGCGGCCGACGTCCACCGGGCGCTCGGGCAGACCCTCGCGAAGTACGGCCACGAGTCGTCGCTCGTCGCCGACGAGGGGGGTTACGGCCCGAGGCTCCGCACGAACGCCCACGCCGTCGAACTGATCCTGGAGGCGGCCCTATCCGCCGGCTTTACGCTCGGCAAGGACGTCGCGATCGCGCTGGACGTCGCCGCGACCCACTTCTACGACACGGCGACCGCGACCTACCGACTCGCGTCCGACGGCGTGCCCGCGCAGGATTCCTCGGCGATGCTCGCGATGCTCGGCCACTGGGTCCGT
>DASZMJ010000450.1:0-9747 GCA_035551935.1 Isosphaeraceae bacterium | reverse complement strand
GGAGGGTCCACACCGGCCGGGTGGCACGCCCTGCAAGGGCGTGGTCGAGCCGGGGACCACGCCCTTGCAGGGCGTGCCACCCCGGCCGAGGACCGTTTTCGATGCGTCGGCCCACGACAGGGCGAGGGTCAGGCCAACAGCTCCTTGATGACCTTCGCCGGCTCGACGCCGCTGAGGCGCTGGTCGAGCCCCTGGTAGCGGTAGGTGAAGTGGCTGTGGTCGTAGCCGAGGAGGTGGAGGATGGTGGCGTGGAAGTCGTGGACGTGGACGGGATCTTTGATGATGTTATAGGAGAATTCGTCGGTCTCGCCGTAGACGGTCCCCGGCCGGGCGCCGCCGCCGGCCATCCACATGGTGAAGCAGCGGGGGTGGTGGTCGCGGCCGTAGTTGTCGTGGCTGACGCCGCCTTGCGAGTAGATCGTGCGGCCGAACTCGCCGCCCCAGATGACCAGGGTCTCGTCGAAGAGGCCGCGGGCCTTGAGGTCCTGGATGAGGCCCCAGCACGGCTGGTCGACGTCGCGGCACTGGTCGGGCATCCGGCCGCCGAGGTTGCCGTGGTGGTCCCAGTTGTTGTGGTAGATCTGCACGAACCGGACCCCGCGCTCGACCATCCGCCGCGCCAGCAAGGCCGAGTGGGCGAACGAGCCGGGCTTCTTCACGTCCTCGCCGTAGAGCGCCAGGGTCGAGGGTGGCTCGTTGGCCGTCGAGGTCAGCTCGGGGATGCTCGACTGCATCCGGAAGGCCAGCTCGTACTGCTCGATCCGCGTGTGCGTCTCGGGGTCGCCGACGACCCGGTAGTTCATCGCGTTGAGCGCCTTCAGGCCGTCGAGCGTCTCGCGGCGGACCGACGCATCCACGCCCGGCGGGTTGTTGATGTCGAGGATCGGGTCGCCCCCCGAGCGGAACGTGACCCCCGCGTACCGGCCCGGCATGTACCCCGACGACCAGAGCCGGCCCGAGATCGCCTGGATCTGCTCGTTGTTCGACGGCTTGGCCACCAGCACGACGAACATCGGCAGGTTATCATTCAATGACCCGAGGCCGTACGAGACCCACGACCCCAGGCACGGCCGGCCGGTGATCTGGTTGCCGGTCTGCATCATGCAGATGGCCGGCTCGTGGTTGATCGCCTCGGTGTGCATACTCCGGATGAAGCAGAGGTCGTCGGCCATCTTCGACGTGTGCGGCAGCATCTCCGAGATCCACATGCCGCCCTGACCGAACTGCTGGAACTTGTATTTCGACGGCGCGATCGGGAACCGCTTCTGCCCCGACGTCATCGTCGTGAGCCGCTGGCCCATGCGGACCGAGTCGGGCAGGTCCTTGTCATACCAGTCGCCCATCTTCGGCTTGTAGTCGAACAGGTCCATCTGCGACGGCCCGCCGACCATGTGCAGGTAGATCACCTGCTTGGCCTTGGGCGCGAAGTGCGGGCCGATCGTCGCCGGCCCGTGCGCCCCGGTCGTATCGGCGGCCCGCGCCCTGCCCTCGCCGAGCAGGCTCGCCAGGGCCGCCCAGCCGACCGCGTTGACCCCGCGGCCCAGGAACTGGCGGCGGCTCTCGGAGCGGATGTATTCCTCGAAGGGGCTCATGTCTCGTCCTCGATCAGCTCGGAATTCGTAGGGCAGGGCTCGCCCTGCCGCCCTGGATGAAGAGGCAGGGCGAGCCCTGCCCTACGGGGATTTGGTAGGACTACTTGTTCAAGGCTTCGTCGAGGTTCAGCAGCTCGTTGGCCAGCATCGTCCAGGCCGCGAGGGCGGGAGGGTCGAGGGTGGGGTCGGCCTTGGAGGCGCCGACGGCGAGGAGCTTCTTCGCGTCGTCGGCCTTCGCGCGGTAGTGGGCGAGGAGGTCGTCGAGCGAGGAGCGGACGACCTTGGCCTCCTCGGGGCGCAAGGGGCGGCCGAGGACGCGGGCGGCGAGGAAGGCGATGCGGTCGTCGTCGCGGCCGCAATCGCGGCGGAGGACGACCTGCGCGAGGTGCCGGGCGGCCTCGACGAACTGCTCGTCATTCAACGTGACGAGGGCCTGGAGCGGGGTGTTCGTGCGCTCGCGGCGGACGGTGCAGGTCTCGCGCGAGGGGGCGTTGAAGATCTCCATCGTGGCCGGGGGCGCGGCCCGCTTCCAGAAGGTGTAGAGGCTCCGGCGGTAGAGGCTGGCGCCGTCGTCGCGCCTGTAATTCCGCGTGTTGCTCTCGGGCATGGCGACGGCCTCCCAGATGCCGGGCGGCTGGTACGGCCGGACGCTCGGCCCGCCGACCTTCTCGACGAGCAGGCCGCTGGCGGCCAGGGCGTAGTCGCGGACCATCTCGCCGTCTATCCGGAACCTCGGCCCGCGCGAGAGGAGGCGGTTGCCCGGGTCCTTCTCGAGGGCCTCGGGCGAGGCCGTGGCCGCCTGGCGGTAGCTCGCCGAGGTGACGACCTGGCGGAAGAAGCGCTGGACGTCCCAGCCCGACTCGCGGAAGTCGACGGCGAGCCAGTCGAGCAATTCGGGGTGCGACGGCAATTCGCCGCTGACGCCGAAGTCGCCGGTCGACCGCACGAGGCCGGCGCCGAAGACCTCCTGCCAGAAGCGGTTGACCGTCACGCGGGCCGTCAGGGGGTTCTCGGGCCGGAGGAGCCACTGCGCCAGGCCGAGGCGGTTGTGGGGCAGGTCCGTCGGCAACGGCGGCAGCATCGCGGGCGTGTCGGCCTTCACCTGCTCGCGGCGCTTGTCGTAGTCGCCCCGGAAGAGGACGTAGGCCGTCGGCTCGCCCGGCTTCTCCTGCATCACGTGCGCGACCGTCCCCCGGCCCTTGATCGCGCGCTCCTCGACCTCGAGGGCCGCGAGCCGCTCGCGGAGCCCGCGCGAGGGCGGGTCGATGGCGGCGAGCCACCATCGGAAGAGGGCGTCGACCTCGGCCGCGGGCCGCTTGTCGGCGGCCTTGGCGAGCAGGCCGCCGGCGAGCTCGCCGCCGACGAGCCGCTCGACCTCCTGGTCGGTCAGGGCGCGATCATAGATGCGGAGGTCGTGGATGAGCGTCTGATTGAGCTTGCCGCCGGCGCTCCGCTGGCCGACCTTCAACGGGACCTGCGCCCGGATCGTGCCCTTGAGCGCGTCGACGTCGGTCCTCGTCGGTCGCGGCGTGCCGTCGACGAAGATCTTGACGCCGGCCGGCTTGCCCGAGCCGTCGTAAGAGACGAAGAGATGCGTCCACTCGCCCGCCTTGAGGGCCAGCTCGGCCGAGACCTTGAAGGCGTCGTCGGACCAGTGGCTGATCATGTGGGTGGCGACGCGGCCGTTCTCGACCCAGAGGTCCCAGCCGCGGTGGTCGTGCCCCTCGTCCATCCGGGAGACGACGGCGCCGACCTGCCCCGGCTTGATCGCCTTGACCCAGGCGCCGAAGGAGAACGGCCGGTCCTTCTCGAAGTCGCCCGCGTGGGCGACCTCCAGGGGCGCCTCGCGGCGGTCGTCGGGCTCGACGGCCGTCGCGTCGGCGTCGCGTCGGGCGAGGCCGGCGCGGAGCTCGAGGCCGGCCGTCGGGGTCATCGCCGAGGCCGCGTCGGGCGCGAGCGCCGCGAGCCAGCGGTCGAAGTCGGGCCGGGCCGAGGCGCGTCGGGATTCGACCTGCTGGCGGACGCCGGCGAGCTCGGCGGCCAGCCCGTCCCAGCGGCCGCGGTCCTGCGGGTCGGGGACGAAGGCGATCGGCGGCGTGTCCTTGATGTTGCCGTCGAGGGCGCCGTGCGTCGTGTTGTTGAAGAAGGCGGCGAGCGAGTAGAACTCCTTCTGCGTGAGCGGATCGAACTTATGATCGTGGCAGACGGCGCAGCCGGCGGTGGTGCCGAGGAAGACCTGCGCGAAGGTCTCGGTGCGGTCGCGGTTGTAGAGGACCAGGTTCTCCTCGAGGATCGTGCCGCCCTCGTTGGTCGTGATGTTGCAGCGGCCGAAGCCGGTGGCGACCCGCTGGTCGAGCGTCGCGCCCGGGAGCATGTCGCCGGCGAGCTGCTCGACCGTGAACCGATCGAAGGGCATATTCTTGTTGAAGGCGTGGATCACCCAGTCGCGGTACGACCACATCTCGCGGAAGTTGTCGAAGTGGAGGCCGTGGGTGTCGGCGTATCGGGCGGCGTCGAGCCAGTAGCGGGCGCGGTGCTCGCCCCAGCGGGGGGAGGCCATCAGGCGGTCGACGAGGCGGTCGTAGGCGTCGGGCCGGTCGTCGTCGACGAACGCCTCGACCTCCTCCGGGGTCGGCGGCAGGCCGCCCAGGTCGAGGCTGAGCCGCCGGATCAAGGTGCGGCGGTCGGCCTCGGGGGCGGGTCGGAGCCCCTCGGCCTCGAGCCGGGCGAGGATGAAGCGGTCGATCGGGTTGCGGACCCAGGCGGCGTCCTTGACCGGCGGCGGCTCGGGCCGCTTCGGGGCGATCAGGGACCAGTGCGGCTGGTACTCGGCGCCGGCGGCGATCCAGCGGCGGAGGCGGTCCTTCTCGGCGGCCGTCAGCGTCTTGCCGGTCTTCTTCGGCGGCATGACCTGCTTGGGGTCGTCGGAGTTGATGCGATCGATCAACTCGCTGTCGTCCGGCTTGCCGGGGGCGACGGCGCCGGCCTCGACGGCGACCTCGCGGCGGTCGAGCCGGAGGTCGGCCTTGCGGGCGGCGCTGTCGGGCCCGTGGCAGGCGAAGCAGTTCTCGGCCAGGATCGGCCGGATGTCGCGGTTGTACTCGAGCGGCCCGTCGTCGGCCGACGCGCGGCCCGGGGCCAGGAGCGACGCCAGGGCCAGGCTCGCCGCGAGCAGGGCCGGCCGGGGATGGCGGTGGTCGGGGGGTGTCGGTCGCATCGGGGCGTCCTCCGGTCTCGATTCGATTCAGGCGGGGTCGGCGGCGGCGGTCGCGGGCAGGGCGCGGCTCCAGGAGCGGACGCCGGAGCGGATGTGCCGGGTCATGGCGGCCGAGGCGGCGCGGCGGTCGCCGGCCAGGAGCGCCTCGACGATCGCCAGGTGCTCGCGGGCCTCGACGGCCAGCCGGCCGTAGTCGTTGCGGGCCTCCTCGTGCTCCCAGGCGGCGTCGCGGAAGGTACGAAACAGCGTCTTCAGGCGGCCCAGTTCCTTGGCCAGGAAGGCGTTGCCGCTCGACGCGGCGATCCGGTCGTGGAGCCGGCTGTCCAGCGCCCGAGCCTCCTCGACGAGCCTCGGGTCGGCCGAGTCGGCGGCGGCCAGGACGCCGAGCAACGCCCCGCGCAGCTCGCGCAAGATGGCCGGGTCGATCCGGCCGCAGGCCAGCCGGACGGCCTCGCATTCCAGGGCCCGGCGGACCTGGCAGATCTCGCGGATGTCCCTGGGAGTGACCCGGCGCACGACCGCGCCGCGGTTGGGGGGCAGGTCGACCAGCCCGACCCCCGCCAACGCGATCAGGGCCTCGCGGACCGGCGTGTGGCTGACCCCGAACCGCCGCGCCAACGCCTGCGTGACCAGGTGCTGGCCCGGCCGCAGGTGGCCCTGGACGATCTCCTTCAGGAGCGACTCGACGATCATGTGCCGGCGACGGCCGTGGTCGCACTTCAAGGTGCCGTTGCCGGCGTCGGCTCCGTTCAGGACGGTCAAGGCGGGCTCCGGGCAAGGCGGGCGGGGGAGGGTCGGCGGGGTCGGCATGCGGTCCGACCCGATCATCCTACCGCCCGCCGGGACCCCCTTGCAAGCGAATTCTGGAGAATCGCGGCCCGATTCTCCAGAATTCGTCGGGTCCACTCTTGCGGGCCGATCCCCGTAGACACCAAGGAGATCGGCCCGCAAGAGCGGACCCCACGGGCGTGGGGCCTCACTCGTCGTCCTTGCCCTCGCTCTTGCCCTTCTTCTCCTTGTCCGCCGGCTTCTGGAAGACGAGGAAGTCGGTGAACCGGGGGGAGAACGCCTTCTTGGAGGTGTTGGTCGCCGAGATGCCGATCTTGACGCGGTCGGAGAACTCGACGGAGAGGGTCCGGAAGGCGATCCAGTTGTGGCCGTCGGGGCCGAACATGCAGTGGATGTCCCCCTCGTCGCGATAGATCATCAGATAGGTTTCCTGGTCGGGGATATCGATGTGGATATCGTTGCCGACCGGCTTGCCGTCCTTGCAGATCTCGAGCGAGAGGATGTGCGACTGGGTGGCGCCGCCGGGGACGACGCGGACGCCGCGCTCGAGGATCACGTAGTTGCGCTCGTCCTCCCAGAGGATCAGGCCGGCCCCCTGGTACGAGAACGGCACCTTCTTCTTGGCCGGGTCGGGCCCGGGCCGGATCTTGTCGGGGATCTTGACGGCGCAGAGGAAGTCCCCCTTGACGCCCATCAGGGCCATCGGCGCCGTCTTGAACTTGATCTTGGGGTAGTCGCTGTTGAGGTGCACCACGGTCCCGCCGGGGACCGACATGGTGATCTCCTTCTCGCTCTTCTTGATCTTGCAGTCCTTGAGCTTGTCGATGAGCTCGCCGAGCTGCTTGTACGACTCGACGGCCTTCTTCAGCAGGCTCGCCAGCTTCGGGTCGATCCCCGAGCGGCCGACCGGGCCGGGGCTGGTCGGCATGTCGAACGGGATGTGGTTGGTGCTGCCGTTGTGCCCCGAGCGGGTCGTGTACCGCCACTGGAGGAAGACCCGGCGGTCGTTCTGGCTCGACAGGTTGACCCGGAGGTTGCACTCGGCGAGGCGCTTCGAGCGGTCCAGGGCCAGCTCGACGCGGTCGGCGCCCGGGATCTCCTGGAAGGCGGCCGGGTCGCTCGGCCCGGGGGGGTCCTGCTTGCCGGGGACCGGCTTGAACAGGACGGTGACCGTCTGGACCTGCTCCTTGGGGTCGATCAGGTCGAGCTTCAGGCTCAGCTCGGCCGTCGTGCCCTGGATCGTCTTGAGGTCGAGCCGGAGGTTGCCGACCTTGCCGAAGAGGACGCGGTCGAGGTCCTCCGGCGGCACGGCGAAGCCGATGTGCGACTCGCGGACCTTGGCCACGGCGACGCCGACCAGCCGCCCCTGCTCGTCGATGATCGGCCCGCCGCTGTTGCCCGGGTCGATCGACAGGTCGACCTGCACGCGGTCGATGTCGCCGCGCTCGTTGCGGCGGAGGCTGGAGATCTTGCCGTCGGTGATCGTGATGGCCGGGTTGTTCATCCGGCGGTCGAGCATCCGGCCGAACGGGAAGCCGAAGGCGGTGATGTTGCGACGCTCGGTCAGCTCGGCCTTCCGGGTCAGGTCGAGCGGCCGGGGCACGTCCCTGACCCCCTTGACGACGACCAGGGCCAGGTCGCGGTCGACGTCGGTCGCGAGGATCGTCCCCGGCAGCGACTGCTCGCGCGCGGGCCCCTCGCCGCTGCGGAAGACGACGGTGATCGGCGCCATCGGGCCGTTGGGGTCCTTGACCTCCTCGTCGTCGTCGCCGTGCTCGTTCTCGTGATGGTTGACGACGTGATTATTCGTCGCGATCACGACGTCGGAGCCGTTGGCCTCGATGACGAAGCCGGTGCCGCTGCTCTCGCCTTCCTTGTACTTGAGCTTGATGAAGACGGTCAGCTCCTTCATCCGCTTCGTGATCTGGTCGGCCGTCTCGGGGCCGGCGGGGGCCGTCGGCGCCCCGAGGGGCGTGCCGGGGCCGCGGCCGCCGGTCAATCGGCCGCGCATCTGGTCGAGCGGCGACCCGACCGTGGTCACCGGCGCGCCGCTGGAGTTCCGCGCGGTGGTCACCTCGACCGGCGGCCGCGACGCCGGGCCGGCGTTGGGCGGGGGCCCCGGGTGGAACTCGGCCGGCGGGGTTGCGTCGTCCTGGACGACCGGCTTGGGCTGGCTCGACAGGGTCAGGGCGAAGACCAGGCCGACGACCGCGACGAACCCGAGCACGCCGCCGCCGACGGCCAGGCCGAGGATCAGGCCGCTGTTCGACCGGCTCGGCGCCGCCGCCGGCCGCGCCGAGCGGCCCGCGAAGGCGTTGCGGGGCGGCGGCGCCGGCATCGGCTCGGAGTCGTCCTCCTCGTCCAGGTCGTCATAGGCCGACGCGGCGGCCGGCGCGACCGGCCGGGCCGGGGCGACCGGCCGGGCCGGGGCGGCGGGCCGGGACCGAGGGGCCGGTGCCGGCGCCGGGATGTCCTCGTCGTCGAATCGCTCGAACGCCGGCCGCGACGCCGGCCGGGGGGCGGGGATGTCGGACACGACGCCGCAGCCGGGGCACTTCACGCGGCCGCCGGGGAAGTTGTCCGGGAGCGAGCCCTTGCGCTGACAGGACGGGCAGAGGATCCGGATGGGCATGGCAACGCCCTCCCGCGAGGGAGATGATTCGCGACGGGATGAACGCAAAAATCGATGCGATGCTATGCCCTCGAATCCGCGCAAGTCAACAAGTTTCTCCGAATTCCGAAGGGGTCATCCCGGGGCGGCCCCGCGCTCAGCGTCGGGTGTCCAAGGCCGGTGCGTCGTTGACTTCGACATCGGGGCCGAGGTGGTCGGGGTCGAGGACGACCTGCTCGCCTTCCTTGAGCCCCTCGGTCACCTCGAGGAAGTTGGGCGAGGCCGGCTCGACGGCGACGGGCCGCTTCTCGACGCCGTCGCCGTCGGGCTCGGCCACGAAGCAGAACTCGCGGCCCCCCTCGAAGGCCACCGCCCCCGGCGGCACGACCAGCGCCTTGGGCCGGCGGTCGGTCACGATCTCGACCTCGGCGGTCATCCCCGGCCGGAGCCAGGCCGGCGGCCGCAGCACCCGGACGTAGCCGATGTAGTTCTTGACGTCGTTGTTGTAGAACGGGTTGGTGCTCGTCAGCGCCAGGGGCGCGATCGCCTCGACCCGCGCCTCCAGGCGCTCGGCGGGCATCGACTCGACGGTCACCAGGGCCGCCATGCCGGGCCGGACCCGGTTGACGATCGTCTCGTTCAGCAGCGCCTGCACCTCCATCTGCGACGGGTCGGGCAGGAGGAAGAGGCGCTGGTGCTGGCGGACGATCGCCCCCTCGAAGACCCGCGGCGTGCCGTCCCCCTTGGTCGCGTAGACGACCATCCCGTCGTGCGGCGCCCGGATCGTGCAGCGGTCGACCAGGCGTCGGAACCGCTTGAGCTGCAGCTCCTGCTCGACCAGCCGCCCCCGCTGGAACTGGGCCTCGGCCCGCGCCACGTCGGCGGCGACCTCGAGCGAGCGGAGGGTCGTCGGCCCGGTGTACTTGCGGAAGGTCTCCAGTTGGGTGCGGGCCGTCTCGAACTGGGTCTCGGCCTGGACCCGCGCCCGCTCGTCGTCGAAGGCCTGCGACGGCGCCAGGTACTTCTTGGCGACCATCCGCCCGGCCCAGGCGACGCGGTCCCTGGCGCGGTCGACGTTGGCCTCGGCGGTGACGAGCTGGCCGTTGAGGATCGAGGCCTGGAGCTTCAGGAGGCCGTCGCGGAACTCGACGAGGGCGAGCTTGGCGGTCTTGAGGTCCTGCTCGGCGGCGGCGGCCTGCCCGCGGCTGGCCTCGACCTTGACCTCCTGCTGCTGGACGAGGTCCTCGTACTCGCTGGCGTCGAGCCGGGCGATCACGTCCCCTGGGCGGACGACCGTCCCCTCGGGGATGATCCAGATCAGGACCGAGGCGCCGTTGGCCCCGGCCCCGTGGCCCGGCTGACCCCCCAGGACGTTCTCCAGCTCGCACTCGATCCGCGTCTCCTGGCGGCTCGCGACCTTGCCCCCGGCTCGCAGCGTGACGGCGATATCGGTGCGCTGCACCACCGCCGTCGGCACCCCCTCCAACCCCTTCGCCGACCGCCCTCGCCAGCGCCCCCGGGCGACCCCCACGCCCCCC
>DASZMJ010000449.1:0-4931 GCA_035551935.1 Isosphaeraceae bacterium | reverse complement strand
TCATGTAGAGCTTGCCGTCGCCGTCGCGGTCCATCAGGTCGAACGTCGCGACGAAGGGGCCGTGGTCCTTCAATTCCGATTTCTCGAGATATTTATTGTTGTCGGTGTCGGCGGCCCGGAACTGGCTGGCGTAGTAACGCTTGGCATTCTCGACGGAGCGCTCGCCGCCGTCGGCGTGGAACTCGAGGCTCACCTCGCCGACGTTGATCTCGACGTCGCCGGGCGAGATCCGGCGGGCCGAGACCCCGGGCGGGAGCGGGCGGGCACCGGCGCCGTTGACGGCGATCGTCGCGGGGGATGCGCCGCCCTCGGGGAGCGTGACGGTCATCTCCAGGTCGGGGCCGACCCGGCCGAGGTAGCGGCGGAGCTCCTCGGCGTCGAGCGCGCCGTCGCCGTCGGTGTCGGCCGCCTTGAAGTCGCCCGGGTCGATCCCGAATTCGGAGCGGGCGAGCCGGTTGTCGTCGGCGAGCGCGCCTTGCGTGTTCCCCTTGTCGTAGCGCTTGAGGAGCAAGCGGACGGGGCGGAATGAGGGGTCGTCGGGGGACAGCTCGATGACGGGCGCGATGGCCGTGAACCGGGCCCGGCGGGACTGGTCGTCGTTGTACTGGGTGGCCAGCGGGTTGCTGAACGGGTCCAGCTCGGCCGGGCCGATCATCTCGTCGTCGTCAAGGTCGAACCGACGGAGCGACGAGACGGCCGCGGCCAGCTCGTCCTTGGTCAGCGCGCCATCCTTGTCGCGGTCGATGTGGCCGAACAGGGCGTCGGTCCGCTCGGCGCTGGCCTGGCCGACCTGGACGCGGAACGGGCCGAGGGCGGGGCGGAGCACGTCGGCCAGCTCTTCGAACGAGACCTTGCCGTCGCGCGGGCTCGTGTCGAGGTCGGCGCGCGGCAAGGCCGCGGCGCCCCCGGTCGCGGCGCGGACCATCGTCGGGAGGCCGCCGCGGTCGGCCTCGGCCCGGGTCAGGGTGCCGTCGCCGTCCCGGTCGAGGTAGGCGTGGATCGCCTTGACCGCATCAACCCAGGACGAGCGGAACCCCTTGCCCCCCGCGATCATCCTCAGGCGGATGAAGATCGGCCGGGCATCGCCCAGGAAGATCACGTCCTGCACGGCGTCTCGCTCGGCCTCGGTCGAGGCCGGCGCGGGCCGGTCGGTCGCGCCCGCGGGGGTGGTCAGCGAGGCCAGGACGGCGATGGCCCATGCGCCGGTTCGTGTGTTCATGCGAGCACCTCCTCAAGGGGCTTCGCCTTCGGGTCGACGACCCGGATCGGCCGGCCGACGTCCGACATGTTCTGCCCCTGGGGATCGACGCCGACGGCCTTGCAGACGGTCGCCAGCAGGTCGGGGACCGCCACCGGCCGGTCCTTGACGAGCATGCCGTCGACCCCCGTGTCGCCGATCACCCGGCCCCCCTTGATGCCGCCCCCGGCGAGCACGGTGGTCCAGGCGTTGGGGAAGTGGTCGCGGCCGGCGTTGGCGTTGATCTTGGGGGTGCGACCGAACTCGCCCATCCAGACGATCAAGGTCGAGTCGAGCAGCCCGCGGCTTCGGAGGTCGTCCATCAAGGTCGACCAGGCCGGGTCGAGCACGCCGCTGAGCCGCTTCACCGCGTCGAAATTCTGCTGGTGCGTGTCCCAGCCGAACGCCTGCTCCCCCTCGGCCGACGAGAGCGTGACCTCGACGAACGGCACGCCCCGCTCGACGAGCCTCCGCGCCAGCAGGCACCCCTGGCCGAACGTCGTCCGGCCGTAGGCGTCGCGCAGCCTGGCGGGCTCCTCGTCCAGCTCGAACGCCCTGGCGGCGGCCGATCGCATCAGGCGGACGGCGCGTTGATAGGCATCCTGGTGGCTCACCGGGATGATGCCGGGATGATGGTCGAGGAAATCCTTGCGGAGCGATTCCAGCAGCCCGAGCCGGGAGACGGTCCGGGGCGCGTCGACGCCGGCGGGGGAGTTCAGGTCTTCCACCTTGAACGACAGGTTGCGCGCGTCCTCCGCCGCCTGCGGGTCGATCACCCCGCGCTCGCCGACGACGAGCGGGGCGAACTGGGGCCCGAGGAAGCCCGGCCCGAACGCGGCCGGGTTGAACGAGCGGACCGGGGCGATGCTCACGAAGTTCGGCAGCTCGGCCTCGTCCGTCCCCAGCTCCTTCGACACGAGCGAGCCGAGCGTCGGGTATCGCACCGGCCCTTGCGGCATGTAGCCCGTGCGGAGGTTGTACGTGGCCCGGCCGTGGTCGCCTTCCTTGGTGCTCATCGAGCGGATGATGGCGATATCATTCATCTGCTTCGCCAGTTTCGGCAGGTGCTCGCTCACGAGGATGCCGGGCACCGCCGTCTCGATCGCCTTGAACTGGCCGCCGTTGGCGTGCTTCGGCTTGGGGTCGAACGTGTCCGTCTGGCTTGGGCCGCCCGTCATCCAGAGCAGGATCACCGACTTCCTCCGCTTCGGGTCGCCGGCCGTGTCGGCGGCCATCGCCTCGATCCATCCCGAGGTGGAGAAGCCGACGCACCCGGCCGCGGCCAGGCGGAGGAGGTCGCGGCGGGACAGGGGGGGGATGTTGCGGGTCGTTCGGTTCATTGCGTCTCTCCGCGAGAGGAGGCGGCGGGGTGTCGGGCAACGTCAGATCGTGGGTCGACTCGGCGGGCGGTGACCATTCCCGATCGCGGGATCAATGGTTGAACCGGAACTCCGGGCTGTTGAGCAAGGCCCAGAACACGTCGGCCAGGGCATTCGAGCGGTCGGACTCGGTCTTGCAGCGGTCGACGTATCCGGACATCAGGGACATCTCGTCGGCTCGGGGCCGGCGGGCGAGCGCGGCGAGGTAGAGGGTCTCGATCCGGCCGGGGGTGTCGAGGTAAGGGACCTCGGCCACGGCGGCGAGGGTGTCGCCGGTCGCCACGCTGGTCGCGTCGGTAATGAGCCGGCCGTTCATCAGGGCGAGTGCCTGGAGGATCGAGGTCTGGCCCTCGGTCGGCCTCTCGTCGCGATCGGCGAACAGCTCGAGGAACCGGGACCTGGCCGAGTCGCCGTCGAAGAACGGCTCGCGGCCCGGACCGGCGCGGATGCCGGTCGCCTGGACGAGGGAGTCGAAGAGCTGGTCGGGGGACAGGGTGCGGACCGGCATCGCGGCGAACAGGTGGGCCGGCGCCAGCTCCGAGCGGCCCACGGCGCTCGTCAGGGCGTACGGCCGGGACGCCGTGATGGCGCGGATCAGGTATTTCAGGTCGTAATCGTGCTCGCGGAACGCGCGGGCCAGCGCGTCGAGCAACTCGGGCTGGGACTCGGGGCCGGCGTCGGTCATGTCGTCGAACGGTTCGATCAGGCCGACCCCGAAGAACCGGGCCCAGGCGCGGTTGACCGCCGCGCGGGCGAAGTAGGGGTTGTCGGGCGCCGTGACCCAGTCGGCCAGCAGCTCCCGGCCGCCGGCGCGCGACCGCCAGTCGACCGCCTTGCCGCCGAGGAACGACGCGGGGACGATCCTGGTCGTGCCGGGGATCGTCAGCTCGTGGAGGTTGGGGAGCTCGCGGATCGGGCCGAGGCCGTCATCCTTGCCCTGCTTGCCGACGCCCGCGAAGAACGCGGCCATCCCCCAGAACTCCTCGCGCTTCCACTGCGCGAACGGGTGGTTGTGGCACTGGGCGCACTCGAGGCGCAGGCCGAGGAAGACCCGCGCGGCGTTGGCGGCGAGGTTCTCGGGCTTGGCCTCCTTGGCGACGTAGTAGGCCAGCGGCGACGGCTCGGCGCGGGGGTCGAAGGCGTTGCCGCCCCGGCGGCCCCGGCTGCCGAACTTCACCGTGAGCACCTCGCGGACGATCTTGTCGTAGCCCGCGTCGTCGGCGACCCGCTTGCGGAGCCACGCCTCGAACGTCGGCGCCAGGCCCCGGACCTGCGCGTCGGAATCGGCCTCCGGCAGGAGCATCGCCCGGTAGATCTCCGTCGCGCGGGTCAGGTAGGCCGAGCTATCGAGCAGGCCGTCGACCAGCCGGGCACGCTTATCGGGCCCTGGGTCGTCGAGGAAGTCGCGGGCCTCGGCCGCCGTCGGGATCTTGCCGACGAGGTCGAGGTAGACCCGGCGCAGGTATTCCGCGTCGTCGGCGGGCGCGGCGGGCCGGACATGGGCCGCGTCCCACCTGGCACGGAAGTACGCGTCGATCGACCTCGCGAGGGCCTTGGCGTCCCCCGCCGGCGCGACCGACCGACCCCCCCCGGCCGGGCCGAGGTCCGCCGCCGACGCCTCCCCCGCCGGGAACCCGCACATCACCAAGAACGCCGCACCGACCCATGACCAACGGTTGCGCATCGTCTCGGACTCCCTCAACGTTTCGCCACCAGGGGACGCGCCGGCCCGGGCACATCCCACAGCCTTACCGTGCGGTCGGCGCCACCGGTGGCGAGGCCCCTCCCATCGGGGGAGAATGCTAGTGCACGGACCGTGGCGCGATGGCCGACCAGGCGGGTAACCTCGGCGCCCGACGCTGCATCGTGGATCGCCACGAGCCCGTCGCCGCGCCCCGACCACGCGAGCAGGCGGCCGTCGCGCGAGAAGGCCAGCGACTGGACGCAGCCCGGCAGGCCGCCGAGCGTGACGCGCCCGAGGCCCGTGGCCACGTCCCAGACCCGCACGGTCTCGTCCATCCCGCCGCTGGCGAGCGACCGGCCGTCGGGCGCGAAGGCCAGCGCCAGGACCGACCGCGCGTGGCCCTCGAGGCTGGCCGACGCGGACCGGGTGGCAAGGTCCCAGATCTTGACCTCGCCCCGGGCATCGGCGCCGTTGCCGAACCCGCCGCCGGTCGCGAGGCGGGTGCCGTCGGGGGAGAAGGCGACGCGGTGGACGTTCCCGCGGAAGTCGGTCAGCCGCGCCCGCTCGTCGCCGGTCGCCACGTCCCAGAGCGTGACGAACTTGCCTTCGCCGGCCGAGGCGAGGGTCAGGC
>DASZMJ010000448.1:0-21542 GCA_035551935.1 Isosphaeraceae bacterium | reverse complement strand
CCCCGGCCGCGATCCTCGTTGCCTCCTTAATCTCGTTTCCGGCGCCGAAATTTATTCCCGAATTCCTGTTTTTTTTCGCGGAATCCTCGCGACCGGCAGGGCGAACGCACGTGTTTCGCAAATCCTTGTCCTGCAAGGATTTGCAATCTAGTGCACGGAATTCAACTAGTCGCAAGTTCTTTGCAGACAAGGATTTGTGAATTAGATGCGTTTGCCCTGGGGCGGCCGTCGCACCCCAGCGGACCTCTTCCTTCTTCCCGGACAGGAGAGGTCCGCAAGAGCGGGCCCCACGAAGAGCGACCGATCCACGCGATCCGGGATCACGGTGAGAGACCCACGGTGGCAGGTCGATTTTCGCCAGCTTTCCCAGATTCGCGGCGAGCCCGAATCTTGCCTGCGCGCGGGGTTGGGGGCACAGTTTGGGGCGGGCCGATCCGATCAATAGGCAGGACGGGAGAGTGACCCGTCGGGGGACGGGCCGGGGGGACCTCGGCCGCGTTGGGACAACATCGACCGATCGGATCGTCGAGGAACGGACCATGCTCTGCCACGGGTTGCGCGGGTCGCTGGCGGGCCTGGTGCTGGTCGCGGGGGTGGGACTGGGCGGCGCGACGGACGTCGAGGGGGGCCTACGCCGGCAGGACCCGGCGCAGGTCGTGCCGCTCGACAAGGTCGCGCCGCAGCACCGCGCCAGCCTGGCCGAGGTGATCTCCGAGCCGACCTTCCACCGCCGCGGGGCGCCGGAGTCGTTCCCGTGCCACCCGAGGCTCTATCTGACCCTGGTCAATGAGCCGATCCTGACCCTGGCCCTCTGGAAGGACCTCAGCCCCAGCCCGGTGAAGCTCCAGCAGGTCGGCCCGACCCGGTTCCAGGGCACCAACGACGGCGGCGCGAAGGCCAACGGCGAGTTCGTGTATCGCTCGCCGAAGCTCAACGTCGTGCTCGCCGACTTCGACACCGCCGGCCCGCGCGGCAACCTCCACCTGGCCGGCCGGGTCGTCCTGGTCCTCCGCACCTCCTACTTCCGCGAGCCGGCCGGCGACTACTGGGTCCGCCACGAGCTGGAGGTCTTCGTCAAGGTCGACACCAAGGGCCTCCGCACATTGGCCAGGACGGCGCGGCCGGTCATCGAGAAGTACATGGAGGAGCAGGTCCAGGAAGGCGGCTGGTTCATCTCGCTGATGGCCCGCCTCGTCGCGACCTATCCGAACTGGGCCATCCAGGTCGGCAACGGCCAGGACCAGCTCCCCCCCCAGACCCGTCAGACCTTCCGCGAGCTCGTCCTCCAGGCCCGCCGCGCCGGCGCCTCCAACGGCCGGCCCGTCGTCGCCGACGCGGCGGCCCCGCAGCCGAAACGCTGATTGCGGAATTCGGGATTCGGATTGCGCAATTCGGATTGCGGAATGGAATTCGACACGCTTGCCTGATGTGGCCTTGGCTATTAGGCCCGGCTCATGGGCCGAGGGCCTCCCGAATCCCGCATCCGAATTCCGAATTCCGCAATCAAACCAGTCCCGATAGGGCCGAGAGGATGGCCGCGGCGACGGCCGACGCGTCGGCGGCGGGGTCGGGGAGGTGGACGACGGCGGAGGCGGCCTGGGAGAGCATGAGGTTGACGGTGGCGAGCCGCTGGTTCGGCAAGGCGTCGCCGCCGCCGCGGAAGTCGGTACGGACGGCGACGATGGGGATGCCGAGGGCGAAGGCGAGGCCGCACTCGAAGCAGGTGCCGCTGTCGGCGTCGGCGCCGTCGAGCACGGCGACGACGGCCTCGGCGTCGCGGACGCCGGCGACGTCGAGCCGGAAGATGGCGTCGGCGTCGAGCGCGTCGAGGTTCTTCACCTCGTCCTGGGGCAAGAAGACGTCGTGGCCGTCGCGTCGCAAGGCGGCGGCGAGGTCGCGGTTCCAGGCGCGTTCGGCCTGGGTGAACAGGGGTCCGGCGAGGTAGAGGCGCATCGCGGGTCGGCTCCGGGGGCGCGTCGCCGGGTGGCGATCGTGCGGGTCGGGGCGATTTTCGCAAAGGATACGGCCCGGAGACGCCGATCAACAGGGTAATGTCGGGGCCACGCCCCGGGCCCGCCCGGAGGAGCGCGGGCGGTCGCCCGAAGAGTGGGAGGAGGAGGTTCCCCAAAATGCGCGTGCGAACTCGGATCGGCCTGGCCGCCTTCGGCCTGGCCCTGGCGCCCCTGCTGGCGATCGCGGGGGACGACGCGGCGACGGCCCCGGGCCCTGCGGCGCCCGCGGCGAAGCCGCACCGCCACAAGTGGTCGCGGTCGGGCGTCTGCCCGATCTGCATGGAGCAGGCCAAGGCGTCCCACGGCCGCATCCCGATGCCGCCGACGACCGCCGCCGACGGCTGCGCCACCTGCCAGCAGGTGGCCGCGGGCGAGTCGGTGCCCCCGCCGGGCGTGGCCGTGGCCGGCGCCGCGGCCGGCGCCCCGGTGCCGGTCGCGGCCGGCGCGCCGGGCTATGCCACCGTCGGCGGCCCGATGCCTGTCAGCGGCGAGCCGATGCCGATCGGCGTGATGCGGACGAACTACAATCAAGGGGCCCCGGCCACGAACGCCGTGGCGAACATGTACGCCACCGGCATGGGCGGCCCGTTCGGCAACGGCGGCGCCCCCGGCTATGCCGTCGTCGGCGGCCCGACGCCCGGCTCGTGGGGCCCGCCCAACCCGGGAGCGGTCCCGTCGCCCCCGCTCTACGCCTCGCCCGGCGGCGAGCACCCGGGGATGATCTCGCGGCTCTTCGGCTTCCGCCTCTTCTCCGCCCGCCGCGAGCAGCGGATGCGCGACGCCCACGCCGCCATCGCCTACGGCCCCGCCGGCGTCCCCAGCGAGCTTCCCGCGACGATGGTCTTCGGCCGCTGAGCCGGGCCGACGGCCCGTCCCCGGCCGACGCGAACCCGGGCCGGCCCGCTTGCCATCGAGAGCGGTGGCGCGGGCCGGCCCGGGCCGCGCGCCGGGGATTGGCTTCAAGAGGCCGGGCGTCGCATTCCGATGCAAGCAAGGCGCGGAGCGGCCCGAGCTGAGCGGGGCCCCCGCGCCGGAGAGGACGGCCCCGGTCGCGCGGAGGAGGGCGCGGCGCGGTCGCCCCGCGGGCTCCCGGACACGGACTTCCAGGAGGGGACACCGAACGATCGGAAGGGATGGATCAATGCGTCTCGGAACCTTGCGGGCGGCGGCCTTCGCCCTGCTCTGCGCCTGGACGGCCTCGGCCACGGCGGGCGAGCTGTTCCACAACTACGCGATCCCGCGCGAAGTGCCGGCGATCAACCTCGACACCGGCGGCCCGATCATGCAGCCGCCGGTCCCCTACGGCTGCTACGCCAAGGACTACGCCGGCTCCCTCTACGGCACCTGCGCCAAGGCCAAGGGCCTGTTCCACGGCGGCCTCTTCCACCACGGCAACAAGGCCTGCGGCGCCTGCGGCGGCCGGGGCTGCGGCCTCTGCGGCGGCTCGGGCCTCTGCGGCGGCGATGGGATGTGCGACAACGGCGCCGGCGGCCTCTGCGGCAACGGCGGCGGCCTCTGCGGCAACGGCGGCGGCAAGAAGCACGGGCTCGGCCTGGGCCACGGGCACGTCGTCGCGACGATGCCGGCGACGGGCGTCGCGGTCGTCGACCCGAACGCGGTCGTCGGCTCGATGCAGAGCGCCGGTTGCGGCGCCTGCGGCGGCCGGGGCTGCGGCCTCTGCAACGGCGGCGGCCACGGCGGCCACGGCGGCGGCCTCTTCGGCCACCACGGCGACGGCGCCTGTGGCGACCCGGGCGGCGGCATGGGCCTCGGCCACGGCCACGGCAAGGACCCCTGCGCCAACTGCGGCGGCCGGGGCTGCAAGCTCTGCCGCGGCCTGCACGGCCTGCTCGGCGGGCTCCGGGGCCGCCACGGCGTCAAGTACTTCGTCGGCGCGGGGGGCCCGGTGCCGCTGACGCCCGGCTACGTCCCCTACATCGTCACGACCCGATCGCCCCGCGACTACTTCGCGTTCCCGCCGTTCAGCGACCCCACCGCGCCCTGACGATAATCCTTCGGAAGGCGGCAGGCGTCGCCTCGTCGTCGGCGACGCCTGCCGCCCCCTTTCGGCCTGACCAGGAAGGACGTGCCCGTTGATGATCAGGAGACTCGCACGGCCCGCGCCGATCGCCCTGGCGGCCCTGTTGGGGCTGTCGGCGCCGGCCCTGGCCCAGTATCCCCCGCCCCGGCGCATGCCGCCGGCGCTCCCGGCGACGCCGGGGCCGATCCTAGACGCCGAGACCCGCAGCGGCCACCTGATGCGCTCGACGCCGGTGATCCCCACGCTCCCCCCCGACCCGAAGCGCGACGGCTTCTACGACGGCACCCGCTGGGCCAACTACCCCGAGGTGGACTGGCCCAACCTCTACAAGCACGGCGGCCTCTACGGCCTCCGCTACCGCGGCGCCTGCACCGCGACCGTCTCCCCCTACTTCCAGGGCTACCCCGGCCAGAGCACCATCGGCCCGCAGTGCTGCCCCCCGCCCAAGGCCCACCGCCTCATCGAGAACATCCTCCACCCGTGGCGGCCGGTCGGCTACTACTACTCGATGGGCAACTACGTGCCGATCTATGACCTCGACCCCCTCGTCACCGGCCCCGGCCCCTTCCCCTGGCCCGTCTTCTACCGCCGCTGCCTCGGCGGCTGAGCCGACGCCGCCAAGGGCCCCCGATCGGCCCCCTTCGCCCCGGCCCGGACGGCTTCCCCAAGCCGCCCGGGCCTGCTACACTATCCGGGCCGGCTTTTCCGGCGATTTACCCGGTGGTGAAACGGTATCACAGCAGGTTTTGGTCCTGCTTTTCCAGGTTCGAATCCTGGCCGGGTAGCTCTCACTTCGCCGCCTTCTTCGGGTCGACCCTGCGGAAGACGAGGATGCGCCGCCCCGGCGACTTGCCGAAGTCGTCGGGACGGCGCTGCGAGCGGTCGAAGGCGAGGGTGAGACGGTCGCCGTCGAGCCGGTAGAAGCCGCGGTTGTAGGGCGGGCCGATGCTGCCGTTGGTCATATCGATCGACCCGGGCGAGCGGCCGGGGTCGATCCGGAAATAATGTGTGGTCGTGCGGAGTTGATCGAACGGCTTCGCATGGCGGATCTCCTCGGTGACCGTCCCGTCGTCGGCGAAGGTCAGCCGCCAGAAGACGGGCTCCTGGCTCCGGCGGACCCTACCCTGGATCGACTCGATCTCCCAGGAGCCCGCGAGCCGCGCCCGCTCCTGGCGTGCCGCCTCGGACGTCGGCGGGTCGAAGTCGAGCCAGGCGCGCTCGATCGCGCGGTTATAGTCCGCGTCGACCCGCTTCGACTCCTCGTCGATCCTGCGGATCGCCGCGTCGACCTCGTCCAGCTCCCGCCGCGAGGCGGCGACGGCCACGCGCGCGGCGCGGCCGGCCTCGCGAAGCCAGCCGATCGTCAGGCCGATCGCCGGGACGAGGAGGAGCCAGCGCGGCGAGGGCCGGGCGAAGCGGGGTCGCGGGCGATCCGGGGTCACCTGCGTCGAGGCGTCGGGTCCGGTCATGGCCCCTTCCGTCGATAGGTGAGCAGGCGACGATCCTTGCCGGGCCGGAAGTCCGCGGGCCGGTCGCCCGAGCGTCCCCAGCAGATCGTCAGGGTTTCGCCGTCGAGGCGGTAGATGCCCTTGAGGATCGGGCGGCGGAGGTCGTCGGTGGTCTGGTCGATGGCCGCGGGGTCCGTCCCCGAGACGACGCGGTAATAGGCCCGGCGATGGGGCGGCGACCCGTCGGCGGCCGCGGAATCTTCGGACAGGACCCCGTTGGGATCGATCCCGAGGATCGATGGCCCGCCGGCCGGCGGCTTGCGCCCCTCCTCCGTCGCTACCAGCGCCCAGGTCCCCGCAATCCGCTTCCTCTCGGCCGCGTCATCGGCCGACTCGACCGACTTCCAGGCGCCGGCGATGCTGTCCATCCGGATCGTGAACCCGTCGTTCTGGACGGCGATGGCCCGCTCGAGCCGGCGGACGATGAGCTCCTGCTGGACGGTCCGCCAGTCGGCCTCGAGCCTCGCCCGGCGACGCGCCTCGGCATACCACGCGACGCCGACCGCGGCAATCGCCACCAGCAGCAGCAGCGTGCTCAACCGGACGCGCAGCATCGCCGGGCCCTCCGCGATCGCTCAGACCCTCGCCGGCACCGACCACGCCGGCGCGCCACGTTCATACGACGAGATGGCCGGGTCGTGCTGGAGGGTCTCGGCGATGAAGTCGAGGCCATTCAAGAGGCGGTGGCGGTTCGACTCGGGGACGTCGAAGGCGAAGGTGCACTCGGGACCCGCCGAGGGATGGAGGGTGATCTCCCCCTCCTTCAAGTCGATCGTGACCTCGGCGCCGCCGGGGGCACGGGAGGCGTCGGCGATGGCGTGCCAGTCGGCGTCGGGCAGCTCGATGGGAAGGAGGCCGTTGTTGAAGGCGTTGCCCTCGAAGATGTCGGCGAAGCCTCCTCCTTTGCCCGGCGCGATCAAGGCGCGATAGCCCGCCTGCGCGACGGCCCAGACGGCGTGCTCGCGGCTGGAGCCGCAGCCGAAGTTGCGGCCGACGACCAGCACCGTCGCCCCGCGCGCCTCGGGCTTGTTCAGGGGGAAGTCGGCGACTTCGGGCCCGTGCTTCTCGGGCTCGCCCGGCGGCGGGGCCGTCCCCGTCTCGTACCGCTTGTCGGCGAAGAGGAGCGGCCCGTACCCCGTCCGCTCGACCCGCTTCAGGTATCGCGCCGGGATGATCAGGTCCGTGTTCACGTCGCTCCAGTCGAGCAAAGCGACGCGCCCGCGATGCGTCACGAACGGTTCCAAGGCTGTACTCCGGGGATGGAAGATTTGCCACAGAGATCACAGAGGACACAGAGGAGAAGAGAGGATCATGAATCAAGAATCGCATTTCTTCTTGGATTCTCTCTGTGTCCTCTGTGGCAAGTCAATTCAGCATCATCCTCACGTCGGTGAAGTGCCCCGCGACGGCGGCGGCGGCGGCCATGGCGGGGCTGACGAGGTGGGTGCGGCCGCCGGGCCCCTGGCGGCCCTCGAAGTTGCGGTTGGAGGTGCTGGCGGCGCGCTGGCCGGGGGCGAGGCGGTCGGGGTTCATCGCCAGGCACATGCTGCAACCGGCCTGCCGCCACTCGGCGCCGGCCTCGACGAAGACGCGGTCGAGCCCCTCGGCCACCGCCTGCGCGCGGACCTCCTCGCTGCCGGGGACGACCAGCGCCCGGACCTTCTCGGCCACCTTCCGGCCGCGGAGGACCTTCGCGGCGGAGCGGAGGTCCTCGATCCGGCCGTTGGTGCACGAGCCGATGAAGACGACGTCGATCGGGATCGCGCCGATCGGCGTGCCGGGGGTCAGGCCCATGTACTCCAGGGCCCGCGAGGCGTCCTCGCGGCTCGCGAACGGCACCTCGCCCGGGTCGGGGACGCGGCCGGTCACATCGACGGTCATCGCCGGGTTGGTCCCCCACGTCACCTGCGGCACGAGGATCGAGGCGTCGATGCCGACGTGCCGGTCGAAGGCCGAGGGGTCGTCGGTCCGGAGCGTCTTCCAGTCGGCGATGGCGGCATCCAGGGCCTTGCCCTTGGGGGCGAAGGGGCGGTTGCCGCGGCGGATGTATTCGAACGTGGTGTCGTCGGGCGCGATCAGGCCCGCGCGGGCGCCGGCCTCGATCGACATGTTGCAGACGGTCATCCGCCCTTCCATCGACAGGGCCGCGATCGCCGGGCCGTAGTATTCGAGCACGCCGCCGGTGCCGCCGCCGGTGCCGATGGCGCGGATGACGGCGAGGATGATGTCCTTCGGCTCCAGGCCCGGGCCGAGCTTGCCCGTCACCTCGACGCCGATCGACTTCGGCCGCGCCCCTTGCCAGAGCGTCTGCGTCGCTAGGACGTGTTCGACCTCGCTGGTGCCGATGCCGAAGGCGAGCGCCCCGAAAGCCCCATGGGTGCTCGTATGACTATCGCCGCAGACGATCGTCAGGCCCGGCAGGGTCAGTCCCAGCTCCGGGCCGATGACGTGGACGATCCCCTGGTGCCCGCTGCCGATGTCGTACAGCGTGATGCCGAACTCCGCGCAGTTCTTGCGCAAGGTCTCGATCTGCTTGCGCGAGAGCGGGTCCTTGATATCGAGCTGGTTCTCCGTCGGCACGTTGTGGTCGAGCGTCGCGAACGTCAGGTCCGGCCTCCGGACCTCCCGCCTCGCCAGCCTCAACCCCTCGAACGCCTGCGGGCTCGTGACCTCGTGGATCAGGTGCCTGTCGATATAAAGGAGCGTCGCCTCCTCCGTCGCCGCCACCTCGTGCCGCTCCCACACCTTCTCGAACAGCGTCTCGGGCATGACCGTCCTCGATGTTCTCCCTGTCCTGTCTCTCGCACGTCCCCCCGCGCCGATCCCCACCATCCTACCGACAGGGGCGCCGGGTTGCACCCCCTCCTCGCTCGTGGCGATTCCGTCAGTAAACCCTCACCCCGGCCCCCGCCGGGGTGAGGGTCTGATCCAACAACCTCCACCGAGCGAAATCGACCGCGCGAGTGCCGTTCGGATGTCAGTGTTGGCCCAGACGACGGGCCCCGGCCGTCCCGGACTCGACGTGGTCGAACTGGACCAAGGCGCTCGTAAGGGGTCGATCGACGCCATCATGTTCGGTTCGCTTGGCCATCGATCTGAGACGCATCTCCAGATAGAGTCGGTTCGTCTGCCCCGATCCTCTCTGTCAACCCTAACGACGGAGAAAGACCATGAGATTCCCGAGGTTCCGGCTCCGGCTCCGCTCGATCCTGATCTTGATCGCGCTGGCGGCCGTCGCCCTGGGCGTATGGAGGAGCTGGACGAACTGGCTCCGAGTCCATCGCGACCCGGTGACGGAAAACCTCTGGATGGAGAGGGGCCAATACGGCGAGGACGTTGGTTTCGACGTCGGCGAGCCCCTCACCCTCACGCTGCGGTATCTTTTCTGGTTCCAGAAAGACCGGCCGCCGTTCGGCCTGCCGGTCCGGATCGAGATCGATGGGAGGATCGAGGAGGAGTCGACGGGGACGGTCGTCGCGCGCGAGACCTTCCGCGACCTCCTGGTGGCCGGTATACGGAACGAGCGTGGCGCCGACGTCACCTGGCGGCCCCGCGTCCCCCGGCCCGGTCGTTATCAAGCCTTCTTCAATATCACCCTGGTCGATCCGCTGAAGAGAACCGACCAGGGTGGCGGCGATATGGGCAATCCGATTGCCGTCCTGAGCCCGGAGGTGTTCGCCAAGGGCCGCGGGGGTCTGCTGACGACGCGCGCGGACTACGCGGGGGCCCTCGCCGCGTTCCAGAAGGCTGTGCGCATCAACCCCGCCTACGCCGCCGGCCACGACGGCCTCGCCAGGTTCCTGGCGACCTGCCCCGAGGCAAAGTATCGGGACGGCAAGACGGCGGTCGCCGAGGCGACGCGCGCCTGCGAGCTCGACGGCGGGAAGACGGCCGAGTTCGTCGACAGCCTCGCGGCCGCGCAGGCCGAGGCCGGCGACTTCGACGCGGCGGTCCGCCGGCAGCAGCGGGCCATCGCCCTCTTCCCGGCCAACCCCGGCCAGCCCTGGCTCGTCGACCCGCTCAAATCCCGTCTGGCCCTCTACGAATCGCACAAGCCCTATCGCGAGGGGGGCGAGGACTGGGAGCCACCGCCCGTGACCCGGGCCGATTTCCGCCGTCGTGTCGCCTACCACTCCGATCACGAGCGGTACTTCAGTGAGGCGTCGCAGCACGGGATCGATCCGTCCGGATACAATCCCCCCAAGTTCAACGGGGCCCTCGAAGCCGAGGCCTCGGCCATCGAGCCAAGCCCAGACCTCGTACGCTACAAGGGGATCGAGGCTTACTATCAGGCCGAATCTGCCTGGCACCGCCGGATGCGCCTCCATTACGTGGAGCGCGCCAAGTCCGCCCCGATCTCGGCCCCCGTCGACAACAAGAAGACGCCCTAAAGCTGGGATAGCCCGGATCAGCACGGACCTCGCGGGATGGCCCGGACGCCGAGGCCGTCCGGGCGGCGCCGCCGCGAGAGGGGGCTCGGTGGAAGTCCCGTCTCAAGTCCCGGCCACCCCGCTTCACGGTTGGACGACGGCCAACCCTTCCAGGGCCGCCACGTCGCAGAGCCGTTGGTCGGAGCAGACGAAGTGATCGATCGGGAACGCGCGGTGGAAGTGGAGGGCGACGGCCAGTTGGAGCGCGTCGAGGGTCCGGAGTTGGCGGCTCATCGCGTGCTTCCCGATGAGCTCGCCGGCCGCCTGGAAGTGGACGTTCAGGACCCGGATCGGCCGGACCAGTCGTTTCCTCACGTCGGCGAGGAAGCGACGGCGTAGCCTGTCGTAATCTTCGCTGGTGAACGCCCCGACCCGGACCTTGCTCGCGAACCCCGAGAGCATCTCGACGGTCGCGAGCCGGGCGATGAAGGACTCGACGCCGGGCTCGCCCAGGAGCCGCCGGACCTCGTCCGTCCCGGCCTCGACGTGGTAGAACTTGACCAGGGCGCTCGTGTCGAAGTAGAGCCGGGGCATCAGATGCGGTCCGCGCGATCCTCGATGATGGCGTGCGCCATGGAGCCGGCGATCTTGGCCGTACCCCGGAGCACGTCGTCGAGGGCGACTCGATCATCCCCCTCGACGGCGCAATAGGCGAGGAATTCGTCGTCGATCCAGTCGTCCGGAGATGTCGCCCCGCGGCCCCGGAGCCGCTCCAAGGCGGCCTCGACCACCGCGTCCTCGGAGGGGAACCGACCGCCAGCGACCTGCTCTCGGACGAACTCGCGGAGGTCGTCGCTGATCGCGATCTCCATCGCCACCCCTCCCGATTCGATCCACGCGCGACGGTCGAATAGCTCGAAGATGGATCCTATCACAATCGGCCGGGCCGTCCAATCACGGGGGGGAGAGGGGGAAAGACCAACCGCCCGCGGTTCCGGAGAGCTTGTCCGGCCGCTCCCTTGTAGAATCGGGTCGAGCCCTCCCGGCGTCCGCGCGATGTCGGGGACGGGGAGGGCGACCCGGGGCGATGGGGGGACGGCCATGAACGCGGGCGAGGAGGCGACGACCGGCGTCGCGGCGGACGGGACCGGGGCGAACGGCACGACGACGTCGCAAGAGACGCCGGCCGCGGCGGACGAGGCGAGCGGGGATCGTCCCCGCCGCGAGCCGGACCGGGGCTTCCTCCCGCGCCGGCCCTTGACGAGGGCCGAGGCCGTCATCGGCGTCGCCGCCATCGTCGCCTGGATGGCCCTCGTGGCCGCCGGGGTCGCGGTCCCGACGAAGCCCTACATCGACCTGCTGGCCAGCCCCACCGCGAAGCCCACGCCCCTCGAGCTGGCGAAGGCGGTGTTCGTGATCCTGACCTGCTACACCTTCACCAACGTCGCCGCCCTCTGCTGCCTGGCGGCGGTCGTCGGCGCGATCGGCCGCAGCGCCCAGATCGACGACGTCGCGCGGGACGACCCGGCCACCGACCTGCGCACCCTCTGCATCTCGGGGATGATCCGCGGCTTCTTCCTGTTCCTCGTGATCCTCTCCGGGACCTTGATCCTCGCCGATCAGAAGTTCGATGATATCTCGATCGAACAATATTTGAAGCTGAGCGGCCTGGTCTCGGTGCTCAGCTTCGCCATCGGCTACGACCCGCGCCGGTTCGTCACGCTCTTCCAGCGGGTCAGCCAGTGGACCAACAGCACGACGCCGCCCGGCCCGCGCTGAGCCGCCGTCACGAGGGCGCGTCGCCGACGTCGCGGGCGAAGACGAGCAGGCCGTCGGCGGGGATGACGATCGAGGCGGAGGCGGGCAGGCCGTGCAAGGGGGGGCCGTCGGCCTCGACCGAGCCGCCGTTGCCGGCGACGTTCGGGTTCGGGAAGGTGTCGTAGAGGTCGCCGTTGAAGACCTCGAGCCAGCGGCCGGCGGAGGGGAATCCGAGCGAATAGTTGTAAAATGTCGACTCGTTGAGGCTGGCGACGACGACCACGTCGCGGCCGGCCCCCTCGACCCAGCGCCGGAAGGCGAGGACGCGGTTGTCGTCGTGGACGTGGAAGGCGTCCAGCCCTTCGCCGCGGAGGGCCGGCTGGCGGCGGCGGACGGCGAGCAGGTCGCGGAGGAAATGGAGGTGGTCGGCCATGACCTTGTCCGAGTCGAGCCCGGCCCACCAGAGGAAGAAGGAGGGGTCGGGGCCGTCGGTCCAGGGCTTGTCCTCGAGGAACTCCTGCCCCATGAACAGCATCGGGACCCCCGGCGCCGTCAGGAGCAGTCCATTCGCGACGCGGGCCCGGCTGCGGGCGTACCACGAGCGGTGGTCGTTCGCGTCCCCCAGGGCGGCGACGCGCGGGACGCGGTTGTCGTGGCCGGCATAGACGAGGTCGTGGTTCTCCAGGTGTCGCACCGTCCGCCACGACGCCGGGAACCCCGGCGGCGGGCCGAGCGCGCCGGCGACGGCGTCGAGATCCACCCGCGTCTCGCGGCCCGAGGCCGCCTGCGCGATCGCGGCCCGGAGGGAATCGCGCAGGCCCGCGTGCCAGACCGCGTCGAAGCCGGCGCCCCCCTGCGAGCGCGGCCTGATCGCATACGACGGGTCGTCGCCCCAGTACTCGGCGACCTGGATGCCGGCCGGGTTGATGAACCGGAGCGTGTCGGTGAGGTCCTGGCAGAAGCCCCAGCCGCCGAAGCGGTCGATGACCGTCACCTCGTCGTAGCGGAAGCCGTCGACGTGGTATTCGCCGAGGAAGAATCTCGCATTATCGATCAGGAACTGGCGGACGTCGGCGTTCCAGTAGGCGAAGACGAGCCCGCCGGCCCAGCCCTGGTCGGTGAAGTAGCGGCTGTTGTTGTTTGAGGTGTTCGGCGCGCGGTCGAGGAAATAGAGGCTCTGGTCGTCGAAGCCGCCGCCGGCGTGGTTGTAGACGACGTCCAGCAGCACCGCGATCCCGAAGGCGTGGCAGACGTCGACGAGCGCGCGGAGCTGGTTCGACTGGCTCGCCAGGTCGGCGGACGTCAGCGGCGGGCCGAGCCCCTTCGTCGCGAGGAGCGCATTCACCTTGTCGCGGTAGCGGTCCAGGTCCGCGGCCGGGACCTCGTAGTCCATCTCGGGCGAGTAGTCGTCGGTGCCGTTGTAGCCCATGCTGTAATGGGTCTCGAACTCGACGATCGGCAGCGGCTCGATCGCGTTGACGCCGAGCTCGGCCAGGTACGGCACGCGGTCGATCACGTCGAGGAAGTGCGCCCCGCCCGCGCGGGCGTCGTTGCCCGCGGCATCGACGGCGTAATAGGTGCCGACGTGAAACTGATAGACGACGAGGTCGTTGAACGCCGGCGGCCGATAGCCCTCGTCGTGCCACGGGTAGGTGTTCGGGTCGTGCACGAGGCAGTCGCAATCGGGGAAGTTGGGGCCCAACTCCCGCGCCCTGGGGTCGCGCTTGAAGCCCTCGCCGCCGTCGCCGACGACGTAGAAGCGGTACGGGTCGCCGTCCTGGACGAAGCGCACGAACCCGGCCCAGGTGCCGGTCGCGTCGTCCTTGACGAGCAGGCTGTCGTCATTCGGCTCCCAGCCCAGGGCCGCGCCGACCTTGAGATGGACCGCGTGGGCCCGCGGCGCCCAGACGCGAAACGTCGCCCCACCCGCGACCAGGTTCGCCCCCAGCGGCGTGTCGGGCCCGATGTTGTCCTGCGCGAGCGGCATCGTCGTCACCCCCCCTTTCCCCGGGCGCGGACGGACGTCGGCCGGGGCTACGGTGGTTATACCGCTCCGACCCCGCGACGACGCAAGCCCACCGGGCCGGGCCGCCGAGAATCCCGGCCATCGCCGGATCGTTGGGATCGCACGTGTCTTTTTCCCATCGGTTCATCGGTTGTTGGAACGATCTCGGGGTGGGATAATCGCGGCCGCGGCCCGGGATCCCGGCGACACGCCATCCTCGATCGAGCCGACTCGGAAGGACGGACGATGGGCGGGGCGAACCCCCACGAGAACACGCGCCCGGAAGGCGCCGCGACCGACACGACCTTCGCCGACGTCGACGAGACGATCGTCGTGTCGGGGCGCACCGAACACGTCGCGCGCGATCGAGCGGGGCTCACGATCGGCGTCGACCTGCTCGTGTCGGCGGCGGGGCCCGAAGAACTCACGGCCGGCCCGACCTTGCCGGGCGCCGGCGGCCCGCCGCCCCCGGCCCCCCGGGAACGGCCGCTGCCGACGGTCGAGGGCTACGAGATCCTGGGCGAGCTCGGCCGGGGCGGGATGGGGGTCGTCTATCGGGCGCGCGAGGTCCTGCTGAACCGCCCCTGCGTGCTGAAGATGGTCCTGGCGGGCGTCCACGCCGACGCCGAGTCGATCGTCCGGTTCCTGGCCGAGGCCGAGGCGGTCGCCCGCCTCCAGCACCCCAACATCGTCCAGATCCACCACATCGGCCAGGCCGACGGCCTGCCGTACTTCGAGCTGGAGTACGTCGACGGCGGCAGCCTGGACCACCGGCTCGACGGCACCCCCTGGGCCGCCCTGCGCGCGGCCGGGATGGTCGTGGCCCTGGCGCGGGGCGTCGCCGAGGCGCACCGGCAGGGGATCGTCCACCGCGACCTCAAGCCGGCCAACATCCTGCTGACGGCCCGAGGGCTGCCCAAGATCGCCGACTTCGGCCTCGCGAAGTCGTTGACCAAGGACTCCGGTCTGACGCGGACCGACTCGATCATGGGCTCGCCCGGCTACATGGCCCCCGAGCAGGCCGAGGGCCGGACGCGGGAGGTCGGCCTGCCGGCCGACGTCTACGCGTTGGGGGCCATCCTCTACGAGCTCTTGACCGGCCGCCCGCCGTTCCGCGGCGCGACGGTCCTGGAGACGCTCGAACAGGTCCGGACGGCCGAGCCGGTGCCGCCGTCGCGGCTGGTCCCGCGGCTGCCGCGCGACGTCGAGACGATCGCGCTGAAGTGCCTCCAGAAGGCGCCCGGCCGGCGCTACGACTCGGCCGCCGCGCTGGCCGACGACCTGCAACGGTTCCTCGACGGCGAGACGATCCTGGCGCGGCCGTTCGGGCCGATCGAGCGGGCCTGGCGCTGGTGCCGGCGCCACCCGGCTCCGGCCGCCCTGACCGCGGCGATCGTCCTGGTGGCCGCGCTCGGGCTGGCCGGCATCCTCTGGCAGTGGCGCGAGGCGGTCCGGGCCCGCGACCTGGCCTCGACGCGGGCCGTCGCCGAGGCGTCGGCGCGGCGGGAGGCCGAGACAACGCTGGTGGATATGTACACGACCAGTGGGATCGCCGCCGGCGACCAGGGGGAGCCGGCGCGGGCGGCCCTCTGGTTCGCCAACGCCGCGAGGCGGGCGACGGCCGACCCCGACCGTAGGTTATCCGGCGCGATCCGCGCCCGGACCTGGGGCCGCCTCGCGCCCCGCCCGCTCCGCGCCGCGGCCGTCGACGGGTCGTGGCCCGTGGGGCTCGTCTTCCATCCAAGTGGGCGATACGTGATCACGGCAAATGTCGCCGATGGCAAGGACAGGATCGCCGATCACTCGCTCCGGGACCTGGAGTCGGGGCAGTCGCTCCCGTTCCCCGGCGGCCACGCAAGGGTCCGGGCCGCGGCCTGGAGTCCCGACGGGAAGGCCCTGGCCGTGGGCCTGAAGGACGGGGACGTCGTCGTCGCCGGCTTCCCCGGCGGCGATGGCCCGATTCGCATCCCGTTCCCCGCGCCCATCCGCGCCTTGGCCTACAGCCCCGACGGGCGTTGCCTGGCGATCGCGGGCGGGAAGTCGGCCCGCGTCTGGGACGTCCTCGCGCGCGCGTTCGCGACCCCCGAGCTGGCCCATCCCGCCGTGGTGACGTCGCTCGCGTTCCACCCCGGGGGCCGGTTCCTCGCGACCGGTTGCCTGGACCAGTGGGCCCGCCTCTTCGCGGTGCCCGGCGACGACGCGGGCCCGCTCTGGCCGCCCGTCCCGCACATCCAGTGGGGCGGCACCGCCTATTATCGAGAGTTCGCCGCCCCGCCCCTGTTCGCCGACGACGGCCGCGAGCTGATCACCTGCCGCGACAAGTCGGTGCTCTCCTGGCGCGCCGTGGCGACGGGGGCGGAGGTCCGGTCGCGGGAGGTCTCGGACTGGAGCCGGGGGATCGGCTCGATCGTGCCCAGCCCCGACGGGCGGTACCTCGCCCTCTTCGGCGTCATGCTGCCCGCCCGGGTCCGACTCATCGAGGCCGCCACCGGCCGTGACGTCGGGCCGGCGCTGGAACACAAGAATACGATCATGGGCGCGGCCTTCGGCCCCGACGGCCGGACGCTCGCGACCGGCTCGACCGACGCCACCGTCCGGCTCTGGTCCGTCCCCGACGGCCAGCCGCTGGGCCAACCGCTCGACCTCCACCGCGCCGTCCACCTCGTCGCGTTCGCGCCCGGGGGGCGGTCGCTGGCCACGCAGGATTCCGAGCTGGTCCGCCTCTGGGCGCTCCCCGAGGAGGGGTTGCCGACGGCCCGATTGCCGCTGGACGGCCGGGGCTCGTTCGCCGCGCTCAGCCCCGACGGCACGCTCGCGATCCCGTCGGGGCTGACCTTCGAGCCCGAGCATACGCTCCGGAGCACGAGGGCCTACCACGTCGCGACCGGCCGACCGGCCGGGCCGCCCATCCGCCCCGGGGGCCTGATCGTTCACGCGGCCTTCGCGCCCGACGGGCGATCGGTCGCCGTCGTCGCCGCGCGCGACGGCACGTCGCCGGGAGGGCAGGACGTCGGTGTCTGGGACTGGGCGAGCGGCCGGCCGCGATGGCGGGGGTCGCTCCCCTCCGAGCCGCGGAGCGTGTCCTACCGTCCCGACGGCCGCCGCCTCGCCGTGCTCTGCGGCGGGGGAGAGCTCTTGCTCCTCGACGCCGAGGCCGGCCGCGAGCTGAGACGCTGGCGCGCCCACGACCGCGAGCCCGCCCACCACTGGATCAACAACGGCGCGGTCCGCTTCAGCCCCGACGGCCGGAGCGTCCTGACCTGGGGGATGGGCAACGACCTCCGCGTCTGGGAGGCCGACACGGGCCGGCTGCGCTATGCACCCATGAGTCATCGGGACAAGTGCCACGACGTCGAGTTCTCCCCGGACGGCCGGCTCATGGCGCTCGCGTCCTACGACGGCTCGGTCCGGGTCCGCAACCTCGCGACGGGGGCGGTCGTGGCCGCGCTTCCCGACCATCCGGACCTCGTGTACGCTGCCGCGTTCAGCCCCGACGGCCGGCTCCTCGTCACGGCCTGCCGCGACCGCACGGCGCGGGTCTGGGACTGGCGCGCCGGCCGGCTCGTCTGCCCGCCGTTCGAGCACACCAAGGAGACCAACGCCGCGACCTTCACCCCCGACGGCCGCTGGGTCCTCTCGGTGAGCGTCGACGGCACCGCCCGCGCCTGGGACTGGCGGACCGGCTTGCCGGTCACGCCGCCGCTGCCGATCGAGGGCGAACCCTTGAGCATCGCCGTGACCCCGGACAGCAAGCACGCGGTCGTCGGTGGGGGCCAGAGCGCCCTGGCCGTGCTCGACCTGGGCGAGCTGGCCCCGGCCGCCGTCGACCCCGATGCGCTCTGCCGCTGGGCCGAGCTCCTGGCCGGCCAGCGGCTGCACGAGGGGGGCGGCACGGTCAACCTCTCGGCCGCCGAGTGGCTCGACCGCTGGCGCGCGGCAAGTCGACGCTGAGCCGGGGTCGTCATCGTCGTATCCTGGTCGCTCCGAGGACTTCGCGGGTGGCCTGGAGGAGGGCGTCGCGGACCCGCCGTTCGGCCGCGCAGAGGGCGCGGGCGGTGAGCTTGAAATCCTTCCTCGGCCGGCCATCCTTCCAGGCGAACGCGCGCCAGAGGGCCAGGACCGCCTCGCCCTGGCTCGCGAACTCGGCCCGCCGCAGCATCTCCGCCCCCCACGTCGCCAAGGCGACGCTCTCCCGCAGGTCGCCCACGTCGACGATGGCCTCGACGAGCTCCGACGGCGGCGACGTCGGTAGCTCCGAGGCCAGCCGGGTCAGGTAGATCCGCTCCAGCGCCCGCGCCGATTCGGCATGCTTCCGCGACGGCGTCCGCGGCTCCAGGCGCGGCCCGGCCTGGAGGTACGAGCAGAACGGGCAGCGGCAGCCGCGATCGGAGACGAGCCGCGTCGAGTCGGCGTTGAGCCGGAACGACGTCTTCAGGAATGAGACGAATAAACAAACGAACGCCGGGACGTCCGGCTCGGCCGGCCGCTCCGCGAGCGGCAGGTTCGCCCGGTGGCGGCGGATCCACTCCTCGGCCGCGGCGGCGGAATCGCCCGCGTCGTGGACGACGTCGAACGACAGCCGTCCCTCCCGCAACGCCGCCTGTACCCAGCGCAGCAGGGCATACGACATCTCGTGAAGTCTCAGGACGCGCGCCACGCGCGCTTCGTCGAGCATGCGATGGACCCCCAGGAACGGGCCGCGCGGCGTCCGCCCTCAACCTCTTGAGACGCTCCGGGTCAACGAGCGGTTCGGCATCGGCCCTCGGCCCGCCGGCCGAGCGACCTCAGCCAGCCGCCAAGGGCCCCGAACGGCGTGGCCAGGATCGGGCTGAGGAGCATGTGGAAGAAGCCGCCGCCCCAGTAGTCCTGGAGCACGAAGGCGCGGAAGTCGGTCATGCCGCTCCTCCGGAAGTCATCGACGACCATGTCGGCATTCAGCACGCGCTCTTGCTGCGGTGTGCCCCGGAAGGCCTCGAGGCTCAACAGGATGATCAGGAACCAGGCCAGGGTCCCGAAGACCGCGGTGAGGCTCGCCGACGCGATCCCCGCGCGGACGGAGCCGCCGCGCCGGCCGCCGACGATTCCCGACGCCAGGAACCAGATCGGCAGGGACCCGAAGACCACCATGCCGAGCGCCGAGTCGATCCGAGGGGTGACGGGGATGATGTACTCGACCAGGACCTGCGCCGCGAAGAACGCCCCGAGGGCCAGGCCGAGCTTCGCGCCCGCGTCCACGGCCCCGTCGTGATTCCGCCGGGAAGAGAGCGGGCCCGATCGCACGAGCCAGGCATACAGCGCGAGCATGCCGAGCGCGGCCCCCAGGCCGAGGGGGCCGTTTCGCGAGGCGGTCAGGGCCGTCGGCGTCCGCACGACGCCGACGGCCAGCAGGGCGACGTTCGCGAGGGCGCCGAATCCGACCCAACGCTCCGTGGGAACCCTCGCCACGACGTCCTCCTCGTGACCCGTCAAGCGTGGATGGCGCGGCGGTCGACGGCGAGGGCGGCCTCGCGGACGGCCTCGGAGAGGGTGGGGTGGGCGTGGCAGATCCGGGCGATGTCCTCGGCGCTGCCGGCGAACTCCATCGTGGTGACGGCCTCGGCGATCAGGTCGGAGGCGCGGGGGCCGACGACGTGGACGCCGAGCAGGCGGTCGGTCTTGGCGTCGGCGAGGACCTTCACCAGGCCCTCGGTCTCGTCCATCGCCTTGGCGCGGCCGTTGGCGAGGAAGGGGAACTTGCCGACGCGGTAGTCGAGCCCGCGCCCCTTCGCCTGCTCCTCGGTGATGCCGACGCTGGCCAGCTCGGGCCAGGTGTAGACGACGCTGGGGATCGTGTCGTAGTCGACGTGGCCGGCCTTGCCCGCGAGGATCTCGGCGCAGGCGATTCCCTCGTCCTCGGCCTTGTGCGCCAGCATCGGGCCGTCGATCAGGTCGCCGATCGCCGAGATCGTCGGCACGCTCGTGCGGAAGCCCTTGTCGACGGCCACGCGCCCGGTCTTCGGGTCGGTCGCGACGCCGACCTTGTCGAGGTCGAGCCCGCTCGTGTACGCCCGCCGGCCGACGCTCACGAGCACGCGGTCGCACTCGAACGCGACGGCCTTGCCGTCCTTCGCCTCGGCCGTCACCGTCGCCCGAATCCCCTGGACCTTCGCGCCGGTGACCTCCGTCTCGAGGTGGAACTCGAGGCCTTGCTTCATCAGGCTCTTGTATAGAATCGCGCCGACTTCGATATCCGCCGGCGGGACGATCCGCGGCAGGAACTCGACGACCGTGACCTTGGCGCCGAGGCGTCGCCAGACCGAGCCCAATTCCAGGCCGATGTAGCCGCCGCCGACGACGACGAGGTGCTCGGGCACGCGCTCGAAGGCCAATGCCTCGGTCGAGCCGACGACGACGCGGCCGTCGAACGGCAGGGACGGGAGCGCCACCGGCTCGCTGCCGGTCGCGAGGAGGATGTGCATCGTCTCCAGCGTCGTCTCGGCGCCGTCGTTGCTCTTGACCGCGACGGCCGTCGGCGAGGCCACGCGCGCGGTGCCGAAGACGGCGTCGATCTTGTTCTTCTTGAAGAGGAAGCGGACGCCGTCGGTCAGCTCCTTGACGACCTTGTCCTTGCGCGCCAGCATCGCGGCGAGGTCGAGGCCGAGGTCGCCGACGCGGATGCCGTGGCGGGCGAACCGCTCCTTGGCCAGGTGGTACAGCTCGCTGGAGTCGAGCAGCGCCTTGCTCGGGATGCAGCCGATGTTCAGGCACGTCCCGCCGAGCGTCGCCCGCTTCTCGACGCAGGCCACCCGCATCCCGAGCTGCGCCGCCCGGATCGCCGCCACGTAGCCGCCGGGCCCGGCGCCGACGACCACCAAGTCGTATCGTTCGGCCACGAATGGGACTCCAGGGGAGGGTGGGATTCACCACAGAGCACACGGAGATCACGGAGATCACGGAGAAGAGAGAATAGCAGGCTCTCCCGAAGAATTCTCTCTCTTCTCCGTGATCTCCGTGTGCTCTGTGGTGGGATCCCACCGTGTCAGATTTCGAGCATCATTCGCTCGGGGTTCTCGATCCCCTCCTTGACCTTGACGAGGAAGCTGACGGCCTCGCGGCCGTCGATGATCCGGTGGTCGTAGGAGAGGGCGAGGTACATCATCGGACGGACGACGACCTGGTCGTCGACGGCGACGGGGCGCCTCTGGATCGCGTGCATGCCGAGGATGCCGCTCTGCGGCGGGTTGAGGATCGGCGTCGACAACAGCGAGCCGAAGACGCCGCCGTTGGTGATCGTGAACGTGCCCCCCTGGAGGTCGCCGACGGCGATGGCGCCGTCGCGGGCCTTCTTGGCGAACTCGGCCACGGCCTTCTCGATCGCGGCGAAGCCCAGGCGGTCGGCGTCGCGGATCACCGGCACCATCAGCCCGCGCTCGGTGCTGACGGCGACGCCGATGTTGAAATAATTGTGATAGATGATGTCCGAGCCGTCGATCCGGGCGTTGACCGCCGGGAAGGCCCGCAAGGCCTCGACGACGGCCCTGACGAAGAACGAGGAGAAGCCGAGGTTGACGCCGTGCTTCTTCTGGAAGGCCTCTTTATACTTCGCCCGCAGGTCCATGACGCGGGACATGTCGGCCTCGTTGAAGGTCGTCAAGATCGCGGCGGTCTGCTGGACCTCGACGAGCCGCTCGGCGATCCGCTTGCGGATCGTGGTCATCCGCTGCCGCGTCTCGCGGCCGTCGGCCGTCGCGGCGGGCGCGGCCTCGACCTTCGGCGCCGGTGCCGGCGCGGGGGCCTCGGCAACCGCGGTGGCGCCCGACTTGGGGTCGGCTTCGAGGTGGGCGAGGACATCACCCTTGGTGAGCCGGC
>DASZMJ010000447.1:0-1601 GCA_035551935.1 Isosphaeraceae bacterium | reverse complement strand
CCCTGCCCTCCCCCTCAAGGGGGGAGGGTGAAGAAAAGAACCGCGGACGCAGAGAAGGAAACAACCCTCGGCCGCCGGGCAACTGACCTTGCCGAGGCCGGGCGTCCGACTATCATGTCGCGCCCAGGGTCCGCCACGCTTTACGGCTTTTCGCCTGCACGGAGGCAGAACTTACCATGATGGCAAGACGTCGGACGACGTGGGTGATCACCGGCCTGATCGGCTTCGCGGCGTTGGCCGGCGGATTGGTGCTGTCCCGGGCCAGGGTCGCGAAGGTCCAGCACCGGACGAGCGAGACAACGGTGGCTCCGGTCGGGCCGGATACGCCGCTGGCGACGCTCGCCGCGGGGATCAAGCGGAGCGACCTCGCCTCGCTCTCGGCCCTCGTCCAGCGGCTCGAGCCGAAGCCCGACGAACGGCCGAAGGGCCTGACCGACGCCGAGGGGGCCGACTGGATCGGCGTGGTCGTCGGCCTCCGAGCCGGGTATCTCAAGTACGCGACGCCCGGGGCCCGCGCGGCGGCCGTCGGCGCCGTGGCCCCGATCCTTGGCCGGTTCGCCGTCGAGCCGGCGCCCCCGGTCTGGCTCGGGGCGCTCCTGCCGGCGTACGACCTGATCAACTCGGGCCTGAAGGACCCCTCGGCCGAGGTCCGCGCCTCGGCCCTGATGGCGGTCGGTCGGCTCTGGTCGTGGCTGCCCGGCCGGCCGATGACGCCGGTCGAGGAGCATCAGCTCGGCGAGTGGAAGGACCACCTCCACGAGCCGGTTCTCGTGCGGCTCGGCGACCGCGATCCCCGGGCCCGCGCCGCGGCCGTGGCGTGCCTCGGCCAGTCGCCCATCGACGCCCTGGCCGCGCCCGCGGTCGCCTACCTCGACGACCCGCAGAGCGGCGACGTCCGCCACCAGGTGCTCGTCGCCTTCGCGGCCCGGCCGGACTTGCTGACGGACGACATGATCCTCAAGCGGCTCCACGACCCCGACCCGGGCATCCCGCAGACCGCCGAGATCATCCTCAAGACGCGCGGCCTCTCGAAGGACCAGATCGCCCTGGGCCGGCTGATCGCCAGCCCCCGGCCCGAGATGCGGGCGTCGGTCATCCCCCTGGTGAAGGATCACGCCGAGCTCGACCCGGTCGTCTGGCTCCTCCGGCTCTCGCACGACCCCGACGAGACGGTCCGCGCCAAGGCCGTCGAGGCGATGACGGGAAAGGACTCGCCCGACCTCCGGGTCCGGCTCCGCGAGATGGCCGAGAAGGACAGCTCGCCGGTTGTGCGCACGGCGGCCGGCCGGCTCGTGACGCAGCTCGTCGGCGGCGAGCCGACCGTCTCGCTCCCGCCCCTGCCCGGCTCGCCGAGCCTCACGCCGAAGGCGAATTGAGAGGGAATGGTCCCTCGGTTACACGTCGAATCCCTCGTTCCCACGCTCCGCGTGGGAATGCCTCTTCCGACGCTCCGCGTCGTCCGAGAATGGCCGCGGAGCGGCCGAAGAACCGCTCCCACGCAGAGCGTGGGAGCGAGAGGTGGCGAGCCCCCGCGTCGAACGATCAATGCACGAACGGTCCGTCGGCCGCCTCGTCACCGCCTCGTTCGAGCCGCGCCCGCT
>DASZMJ010000446.1:0-6676 GCA_035551935.1 Isosphaeraceae bacterium | reverse complement strand
CGGCGGGGCCGACGACGGGCGAGACTGCCGGGCGAACCGGGATCACGACGGGATCGGCCGCGAACCGGTCGGAAATGAGGTGTTCCCTCGAGGCAGGCCGGGGCGGGCCGGCGGCGGTCGCGCCGGCCGGAGGCCCCGGCCGCCTCGAGGGGGGGAGGGTCACACACCGGACTTGGCGAGCTGCTGGAGGGCCGCGTCGGTGTAGCGCGGCGACCAGCTTTGCCACTTGTACGACGGCAAGGACGTGACCAGCGGGGTGGTCGTGACGGTCGGAGTGACGGCCGACGGCGGCGGGGCGACGGTCTGGGCCGCGGCCAGGGCCTTGGTCGCCCCGGCGCCGATCTGGGTGACGAAGACGTTCGTCGTGCCGTGGCTCTGGAGCGTCGTCGCCCCGAACAAGGCCGGGCCGAAGTAGCTCCCGACGGCCGTCACGTTGCCCGTGGAGGAGACGTCGACGCCGGTCGCCGCGTCGGCCGCCACGCCGCCGAAGCCGAAGGCGGAGGTCGTGTTGCCCGAGGTGTCGAGCCGGAGCACGAACGCGTCGGAGTTGCCGGCGCTGGTCAAGGTGGTCGTGCCGAACGGCACCGCGTTCTGATACTGGCCGGCCACGACGACGCCGCCGGTCGGGTCGAAGGCGATCGCGCTGCCGAAGTCGGTGCCTGCGGCCCCGAAGCCCTTCGCCCAGGCCACGGCGCCGGCGGAGGAGAGCCTGGCGACGAGGACGCCCTCATAGCCCGAGGTCGAGAGCGTCGCGCCGCCGACCTTCGCCCCGTTGCCGTACTCGCCGGTGATGTAGACGTTGCCCGAGCCGTCGACCGCGACGCCGCGCACCATCTCGATGCCCGGGCCGCCGAGGCCCTTCGCCCAGGCCACGCCGCCGCCGGGGGCGAACTTGGCGACGAAGCCGTCGTAGCTGCCGCCGTAGGGCAGCGTCGTGCCGCCGATCGTCGCGGCGTAGTAATCCGACCCGCCGACGTAGGCATTGCCCGAGGCGTCGACGGCGACCGCGAGCCCTTGCGAGTAGCTCGACCCGCCGAAGCCGGTCGCGTACACCGGCGCCCCGGCCGCGGAGTACTCGGCGAGGAAGCCGTTGTAGTACGAGGCGCTCGGGGCGCTGAGGGTCCGGTTGGCGACGGTCGCCTGGCCGGTGAAGCGGCCGGTCACGAAGACATCGCCCGTGCCGTCCACCGCCACCGCGTTGGCCTGGTCGGTCGCGGAGCCCCCGGCGGAGGTCGCCCAGAGGACGCCGCCGGAGGCGTTCAGCCGGGCCGCGAAGGCATCGGTGCCGCCGACGCTGCGGAGGGTCGTCCCGCCGACCGCCAAGCTGCCCGAGAACCCGCCGACGACCGCGACATTCCCTTGCGCGTCGACGGCCAGGCCGTTGACCGTCGCCGTGCTCGAGCTGCCCAGGTCGTCGACCCAGAGCAGGGCGCCGGCCGGGGAATACTTGGCGACGAAGCCGTCGACGCTGCCGCGGGCGGTGACCGCGGCGGCCTTGCCGGCCGGATCGAACTGCTGGCTCCCGGAGAAGGACCCGACGACGTAGGTATTGCCCGAGGAGTCGACCCTCGTGGCCGTCGCCTGGATCGACCCGCCGCCGATGCCGAAGGTCGACACCGGCGAGGTCGACGCCGGGGCCGTCGACTGGCCCAGCTGGGCGACGAAGATGTCGGCCGGGCCGGCGTTGGGCAGGACCGTGGTCCCGAAGATCGCCGGGCCGGCATAGTTGCCGACCATGTCGACGTTGCCCGAGCCGTCGACGGCGAGCGCGGTGGCGCCGTCGCTGCCGGCGCCGCCGAAGCCCTGGGCCCAGGTCGCGTTGCCGTTGCCGTCGAGCCGCAGCGCGAAGGCGTCGCCCGCGCCGGCGCTGGTCAGAGTGATGCCGGGGGCGACGGCGACGGTGCCGTTGAAGGTGCCGCCGACGGTGACCGCCCCGGTCGAATCGACCGCGACGGCCATGCCCATGTCGTTGCCGGCGCCGCCGAAGGACTTCGCCCAGGCGACATTGCCCGCGCCGTCGACCTTGGCCACCATCGAGTCCATCAAGCCGTGGCTGGTCAGGCTCGCGGTGCCGAATGTGGCCGTGGACGAGAACTCGCCGGTGACGTACGCGGAACCCTGGCCGTCGACGGCCACGCCCTGGACCATGTCGGTGCCATTGCCGCCGAGGTCGAGGCCCCAGGACGCGGCACCGCTCGGGTTGAACTTGGCGAGGAAGCCGTCGTAGCCCCCGCCGTAGGGGAGGGTCCTGGTGCCGATGGTCGTCGCGCCGTAGTTGTTCCCGCCGACGTAGGCGTCGCCGGACGAGTCGACCGCCACGGCGTTGGCCTGCGTCCAGCTCGATCCGCCGAAGCCGGTGGCGTAGGCCTGGGCGCCCGAGGCGTTGTACTTGACCACGAAGCCGTTGTAGTACGACGCCGATGGGGCGGCCAGGTTGACGCCGCCGAAGTTGGCCGAGCCGGTGAACCGACCGACCGCGAAGACGTCGCCGGCCGAATCGACGGCCAGGTCGTTGACCTGGGCGGCGCTCGGGCTGGTGCCCGCCCTGGCCCAGGCGACGTTGCCGCTGCCGTCGAGCTTGGCGACGAACGCCGACCCGTTGCCGCCCCCCGCCAGGCTCACCGCGCCCATCGCGGCGGTCCCCTGGAAGCTGCCGCCGACGTAGACGTCGCCGACCGAGTCGATGGCGAGCGAGTTGGCGGCGTCGGTGCCCGAGCCGCCGAGGTCCCTGGCCCAGAGCAGTGCGCCGGTGCTCGAGAACTTGGCGACGAACGCGTCGCGGCCGCCGTGGCTGGTCAGCGTGGTGTTGCCGCTCGGGTTGAGGTTGACGGAGCCGCTGAAGTCGCCGGCGACGTAGATGTCACCCGCGGAATCGGTGCGGGTCGCGTTGGCGACGAGGTCGCCGCCGCCGAGGCCGGCGGCCCACTTCAGCCCGAAGGTCAGGAGTCGACGGTCCTCGAGCCCCTCGATCGCCGGGGCGTTGCGCCGATCGCAGCGGCGGCGGGCCGACTCGGCGGTGCGGGTGCGGGCCTCGGGGCCCGCCGGTCGCCGTTCTCGTCGTCGGTACATCGTGGTGTCTCCTCGGTGGTTAGGGGAGGTCGGATTGCGATCGCCCCGACCCGGCCGGCAACCCTTACCGGACGGGTCCGCAATCGGGAGCGATCGTGGCGGGCAGATTGGCTCGGGCGCCGGGGCGGGTCGGGAAGGGGCCCCGGGCATCGTCGCCGCCCGCGCGGGAGGTCGGGCGGCGGCTCGCGCCCGGCCGAGGCCCCGGGGGGGCCGGCCGGGCATAGTCTTTGTCGGCGACCGAACCGGATGCGGCCACGGAAAATAATTCTTGTAAGGGGTTGAAAAAACGTTCGCTGTTCATGGCCCCATCCCGGCGGGCGCACCACGGCCGGGGCCGGCCCGCGGCGCGACGCAATGCGCGCGGGGCCGGGCCGGTCGGGCCGGTGTGCGTCCTTGGCTATGACGGTCGCGGGGTCTCCCGGATGGCCGACGCGCGGCGCGGTCGGTCGCCGGCCCGCGTCATCCACGGGCCGTCATCTCGGGATGTCATCCATCAACGTGCGGAGTTGAGGGGCCTCGCCTCGGGCGCGGGCGGGGCCGTTGCGGCCTCGCCTCGGGCGCCGTCGTCGGGCCCTGGGTGACGAACGCCCGCCTCCTCAGGGAAAGGGCCGGGGACGTCCGTCGTGCACCGCTACTCTAGAAAGCGCCGATAAGCATTTCAACCCCGATTCTCACGAAAATCCGAAAAAGTGGTAGAATCTCGCTTCGTGCATGCGAGACGCCGTCGATGGCTCCGGGCGGGCGGCTGATTGACAGGGCGCCGCCGTGCGGCACAATGGCGGGGCCGGGGACCGTCCACCGCAAACCTAGGTCAGGAGGCCCGCCGTTGTTGCGCCCCGTCGCCCCGTGGACGCCGTTGCTGGCGCTCGCGATGTTGCCGATTTGCAACGCCCAGGAAGCCCCCACGCCCGCGCCGCCGGCACCGGCGCCGACATACCTCCGCGCCGGCCGGCTCTTCGACGGCAACGGCGAGACCCATCGCAAGAAGGTGGCGATCCTCATCGACGCCGGCCGGATCAAGGCCGTCCGGCCGGCGGCCGAGCTGCCGGCCCCCGAGGGGGCCCGCGTCATCGACCTCGACGCCGCGATCGTCCTGCCCGGCCTGATCGACTGCCACGTCCACCTCCAGTCGCGGCCGCAGCGGCACGACCCGGAGCTCCGGTTCCGCGAGTCGCCGTTCGTCAACGCCTTCAACGCCGTCCCCAACGCCCGCAACACCCTCGAGGCCGGCTTCACCACCGTCCGCGACGTCGGCTCCAAGCCGTTCCTCGCGGTCGACCTCCGCGACGCGATCGACCGCGGCCTGCTCGTCGGCCCGCGGATCGTCGCCAGCGGGCCGGGCATCTCGATCACCGGCGGCCACGGCGACATCAACAACTTCGCCCCGCAGCTCCGCTTCGAGATGTTCCCCGAGGAGCGCGACTTCCGGCTCGCCGACGGTGTCGACCAGGTCCGCCACGTCGTCCGCGCGCAGCTCAAGCACGGCGTCGACGTCGTCAAGGTCTTCGCCACCGGCGGCGTCTTCTCGCGCGGCGACCAGCCGGGCGCCCCGCAGTTCTCGATCGAGGAGCTGCGCGTGCTCGTCGAGGAGGCCCACGCCGCGGGGCGCAAGGTCGCCGCCCACGCCCACGGCGCCCAGGGGATCAAGAACGCCGTGCTCGCCGGCGTCGACTCGATCGAGCACGGCAGCCTCATCGACGACGAGGGCATCCGCCTGATGAAGGAGCGCGGCACCGTCCTCGTCGCCGACATCTACAACGACGACTTCATCCTCGGCATGGCCAAGGAGCTGAAGACCCCCGAGGAGTACGTCGCCAAGGAGCGCGCCCTGGGGCAGATCCAGCGCGACAACTTCGCCAAGGCCGTCCGGGCCGGCGTGAAGGTCGCCTTCGGCACCGACGCCGGCATCTACCCCCACGGCGACAATGCGAAGCAGTTCGAATATATGGTCAAGTACGGCCTGACCCCCGCCCGCGCGATCCGCTCCGCCACGCTCGACGCCGCCGCGCTGCTCGGCCGCGCGGCCGACGTCGGCTCGATCGAGCCGGGCAAGTACGCCGACCTCATCGCCGTGACCGTCGACCCGCTCGACGACGTCCGCGCCCTGGAGAAGGTCGGCTTCGTGATGAAAGGGGGCGTCGTCGTCAAGGACGAGCTGACCGGCAAGGGCCCCGACAAGCCCCCCGCCCCCGGGCCGGTCGCGGCGGCCCCGGGGCGTTGAACGGGCCACGCCTCGTCATCGACGGCCGACGCCTCTCGGGCACCCGGACCGGCGTCGGCCGCTACCTCGAGGGCCTGCTCGCCGAATGGGCGACGACCGGCCTGCCGCTGGCCGAGGTCGTGGTCGTCCTCGCCGATCGCTCCGGGATCGCGCGCGTGCCCGAGGCCCCGGGCCTGCGCGCCGTGGTCGTCGGCGAGGGGTGGCCGGGCCTCGTCTGGGAGCGATTCGGGCTCGGCCGTGTCCTCCGGCGCGGGGACCTCCTGTTCGCGCCGACGAACCTCGTGCCGTCGTGCTGGAAGGGGCCGACGGTCCTCGTCGTCTTCGACACCCTGCTCGCCTCGCGGCCGGGGGATTTCCCCTGGCACGCCCGCTTGCGGTTCGCGGCGCGATACCGCCGCTCGGCACGGCGTGCAGAGGTGATCATCACACTTTCCGAGGCGACCGCGCGGGACGTCGTCCATCAATATCGCGTCCCGTATCACCGCATCCGCGTCATCCCCCCCGGCGTCGATCCGCACTTCCGCCCGCTCGGTCCCGACGCGCCCGAGGTCGCCGCGGCGCGGCGGGCGATCGGGCTCGGGCCTGGGCCGTTTTTCCTCTTCGTCGGCAAGCGTTCGAGGCGTCGGCACCTCCCGGAGATCCTGGCGGCCTTCGAGCGGTTCGGGGCCCATGTCCCGGGCCATCGCCTCGTGCTCGTCGGGCCGAGGGGCCGCGACGGCGAGTGCCGTCGCGACGGGGTCCTCGACGCCGGCCACGTCGACGAGGAAACGCTCGTCGGCCTCTATGCCGGCGCCCTGGCCTTGTTGTATCCGAGCGAAATGGAGGGCTTCGGCCTGCCGGTCGTCGAGGCGATGGCCGCCGGCTGCCCCGTGATCACCCGGCCCGTCGGCGCGTTGCTCGAGGCGGCCGGCGACGCGGCCTATCCGCTCGACGCGGCCTCGGCCGGCCACATCGAGCGTGCCATGCTCAACCTGGCCGAGGGCCCCGATCGGCGCGCCGCCCTCGTCGCCGCAGGGATCGCCCACGCCCGGCGTTTCGACCGGGCCGGTGCCGCGTGGGAGGTGACGAAGGCGATCATGGAAGCTGCTGTGATCTATTTAAATATTTATCTAATAATTATTAAATATTTTTGAAATTCCGATGAGTGAAACGCCGGGGCGTCGGCGGGATGATGTGCGAGGGTGCCACGGGTTCGGCCTCGAACCCGTGGTAGCCGGACGCATCCGTCGATACGATCCGAGTCGATCTAGTGCAGTCTCAAGCGACTTGCTGTGAGAGTCGATCGAGTCGCTCGCAGCCGTAGTAGCCGCAGACCCGCGCCTCGACCTCGGCCGCCGTCAGCTTCCGCTCCGGCTCGACGATGGCGCGCTTGCCGTGGACCCACTT
>DASZMJ010000445.1:0-12645 GCA_035551935.1 Isosphaeraceae bacterium | reverse complement strand
ATCTCCCACTTCGGTCGTGGGTCGGTTTGAGGCCCGGCCTCCCGGCCCCGGGCCGCCTGGGCGGTGAGGCGGCTCCGTGCCCCGCCGCGGATTCGGAGAACGAGGTGGCCTCGACCCCCGATGATGAAGGGTGCTCTTTGGCAAGCCGGTCGCGGGCGGTCCGGGGCCCAGCAACCCCCGGCCCGTCCCGCACGAAGCCGCACCGCGGCGAACAAAAGGCGGACGCTCGGGTTCGCTCGGCGCCTCGACCCGCCGCCCGGCACCCCCTCCCGGGGCCCAAACCGACCCACGACCGATCGCGCTCACGCCTTGACGATCTTCCCCCGCCCCTCGACCACCCCCCTCGTCGCATTCCTCGTGTCGACGACCAGCGCGGCATGCGCGACGATGAAGTCCCAGTCATAGGCCGAGTGGTCGGTGACGATCAGGACGAGGTCGCGCAACGCGAGGGATTCGGCCGTCAGCTCGCAGCTCGACATCCGCAGATGGGGATACTTGCGCATCGGCGGTAGCGCGGGGATGTGCGGGTCGTTGTAGGCGACGTCGGCGCCCTTCGCGAGCAACAAGTCCATCAGCTCGAAGCCGGGCGACTCGCGCGGGTCGTCGACGTCGCGCTTGTAAGCCATGCCCAGGAGCAGGATCTTGCTCCCCTGGAGCGGCTTGCCGCGGGCGTTGAGGGCGTCGATGACCCGGGAGACGACGTACGACGGCATCGCCGTGTTGATCTCGCCGGCCAGCTCGATGAACCGCGTCGGCGTGTGGTACTTGCGGGCGATCCACGAGAGGTAGAACGGGTCGATCGGGATGCAGTGCCCGCCCAGGCCGGGGCCGGGGTAGAAGGCCTGGAAGCCGAAGGGCTTGGTCTTCGCCGCCTCGATCACCTCCCAGACGTCGATGCCCATCCGGTCGTAGAGGATTTTCAGCTCGTTGACAGGGCGATGTTCACGGCGCGATAGGTGTTTTCCAGGATCTTGCACGCCTCGGCGACCTCGGGCGAGGAGACCGGCTCGACGCGGACGACGACGCGGGCGTAGAGCAGCGAGGCCAATTCCAGGCTCGTGGGGTCGAGGCCGCCGACGACCTTGGGGATCGTGGGGGCCGAGTAATGAGGGTTGCCGGGGTCCTCGCGCTCGGGGCTGAAGGCGAGGAAGAAGTCGCGGCCGGCGACGAGGCCGCTCTCTTCCAGGATCGGCAGGACGACGTTCCGGGTCGTGCCGGGATAGGTCGTGCTTTCCAGGACCACGAGCTGCCCGGGGCGCAATCGCTCGGCGACGGCGCGGGCCGAGGCGATCACGTACGAGAGGTCGGGCTCGCGCGACTCGGTGAGCGGGGTGGGGACGCAGATGATGACGGCGTCGGGCTCGCCGAGCCGCGCGAAGTCGTCGGTGGCGTCGAACCGTCCGCCCTCGCGCATGGAGCGGACGACGTCGTCGCCGATGTGGCCGATGTAGCTCTCGCCGACGGCGAGCCGGGCGACCTTGGCGGCGTCGGTGTCGAAGCCGAGGACGGCGACGCCCCGCTCGACGAAGGCCCGCGCCAGGGGTAACCCCACGTAGCCGAGGCCGATGATCCCGACGAGCGCCCCGCCCGAGTCGATCCGCGCCCGGAGCGCGGCGAGCTGGTCCCGATCGGCGTTGTCTCGCGGCATCGCGGTGTTGTCTGGGGGCATCATGCCTCAAGGATGACGGACGGCCCGGGCCAACGCAAACGGCCCGACCCGATTCGGCCGGGGGCCGGTCGGGTCGGGCCGTCTGCCCGAGGGCGATGCGGTTGGGACTCAGCGCCCGGGGGTGCCGGGCCGGGGGCTGTGCCTGGGCCGGAGCGGCCGGCTCGGGAGCAGGTCGATCTGGTTGTACTCGACCCAGCTCCGGAAGGCCCGGGCGTCGTCGCGGATCCGCTCGGCGTCGCGCGGATTGTCGGGTGGCTGCCTCAGCGCCCCCAGCAGCAGGCGTGCGTAAGGCTCGGGCTGATGGATGATTCCGCCGCCGAGGGCGGGGAACGGCGGCAACCCGCGGAGGTTGCCGTGCTTGATCTTGCGGGTGAGCCACGACGCCAGGTCGAGGCCCCCCCGGCCCGGTGCGGGCCTTGCCATGGTCGTACCTCGGGGTTCGCAGGTCGGATGACGGACGATGAAAATGAAGAGGCCGCGCAGATCCGGCCAAGATAGGGATACGGCCGGGGCGCCCATGGAGTGACGCATCCAGTCTATCGGGCCGGGGCCGGCTCGATCAATCGGTTGCGTAACTTCTAATTCCTTCGGCCTCTACGTCCGGCGACCGCGCGATAAATATCGACGAGGCGGCCGGCGTGCGCCTCCCAGCGGAAGAGGGAGGAGCGGGCCGGGCCGGCGCCGCGGCGGGTGTTCCCGTCGAGCAGGGCCAGCGCGGTATTGACCCAGGCGGCGACGTCGCCGACCGGGCTGTATGTGGCGACGTCGCCGGCGACCTCGCGGAGCACGGGGAGGTCGCTGACCAGCAGCGGCGCGGCGCAGGCCATCGCCTCGGCCAGGGGCAGGCCGAACCCCTCGGCCTCGCTCGGCTGGAGCACCAGGGCCGCGCGGCGATACAGGGCGGCGAGCGGGCGGCGGCCCTCGAAGAAGGGCATCTCGCGGATCGCGTCGGCGACGCCCAGCGCCCGCGCCCGGTCGGCCTGCTCGGGCGTGAGCCGGCCGCCGGCCTTGATGAGGGTCGCCCCGGGCCGGGCGCGGCGGATGCCGGCGAAGACGTCGAGCAGGACGTCGATCCGCTTGCGGGGGATGGTCGTGCCGACGTGGAGCAGCTCGGGCGCGCCGGGCGGGCCGATGAGCCGGGCAACCTCCGCGTCGGCCTCGGGGTCGGGGGCGTCGGAGAACTCGGGGGCGACGCCCTGGTAGTTGACCGTCAGGCGCCCGGGCGGGACGAGGCCGTGCTCGAGCAGGGCCGAGCGGGTGGCCTCGCTGACGCAGGGGACCGCCGCGGCGGCCTGGAGGCCGCGGAGGGCCCGCCGGGCCAGGGCGCGGAACCAGGCGGGGCGGGGCTCGAGGTCGGGGCGGATCAGGCAGCGGAAGGCGTCGAGGTCGTGGCAGGTGACGACCGCCCGGCCCGGCGGCACGGCCAGCGCGAGCTGGGCGTAGCTGTGGTCGATGATGTGGTAGACGTCGAACGGCCCGCGGCGGGCGAGGCGGCGGAGGTGGCGGGGATAGTCGACGAACCGGTTCAGGACCCGGTCGGCGTTCCGCGCCACGCCCGCGAGCCGGCGTCCGGGGACTCGGCCCAGGCGACGGCGGTACGGCGGGCAGATCCGCGTCGCCTCGACCTCGTCGCCGTGCCCGCGCGCGAGGTATTTCGGGACCAGCTCGGCCATGAGGTCCATGCTCGGCCACCCCTCCTCGGGGTAGTCGGCGACGATCGCGACGCGGAGGCGTGGCATGGCGGGCGGCACCGATCCGTTCCGGTCAGGCCGGGGCCGTCGGGTAGGGCGGGGGCATCGGGCCGGGCGGGCGCGGCGGGGGGGACGACGCGGGCCGCGCGGGGGCCCGGCGCGCCTTCGCCGCGGCCTCGCGGCGGGTCAGATAGTCGGCCGCGTGGATGATCGACGCCAGGAACCAGAACTGCATGCCGATCACCGTCAGGAACGTCACGTAGCTGAAGCACGTCGCGATGACGCCCAGGTTCAGCGCGAAGACCACCGCCGCCCAGTAGCGGACGTCGCCGTCCCGCGATCGCAGCGCGATCCGCAGGGTGTCGAGCATCGCCAAGCCGATCGCGATGTTATAGAGCAGCAGCAGCGGGATGCCGCCGTCGGCGACCCAGGCGGGGATCATGACCTCGACCCAGATGCCGGGGTCGGTCGGGTCGCCGAAGGCCCCGGCGATCGGCCCCCAGCGGCCGATCCCGCAGCCCAGGGGGTTGTCCCACATCATCACCGTCAGCGTGTTGGTGACCATCCCGGCCCGGCCCGAGCCCTCATAGCTCTCTTTGAAGGACCTCTCGGCCAGCCCGAGGAAACGCTCGACGACGACCCGGCCCGACGTCGCCATGACCCATGTGAGCGCCCCCACGATCATCGCGGCGCCGAGGCCCCCGAGCACGGTCGCGTAGCCGAAGTTCTTCTGGAGCACGAAGACGCCCGCGAGGACGCCCATGCAGAGGATCTCCATCACGAAGACCATCCGGACCTGCGAGTAGTAGGTCACCGCCATGCCGCAGAACGCCAGCGCGAGGCAGGCCAGCCGCCTGAAGGTGCCGATCGGCCGCAGCGCGCAGGCGAGGCCGATCAGGACGGCGGCGAGCGCCGCCGCCGAGGCGCCGCCGGGCGAGTCGGTCAGGCCGCACGGCCGCAGGATCTTGTGGCCGTTCTGGTCGGTGTAGGTCAGCGCCAGGACCGTCAGCGAGTCCTCGGCCATGCCCGTGATGCCCTGGATCACCGGCGGATTGAACGTGTCGGGGCGGAAGACCTGCCCCAGGCCGACGAGCGCGGAGATCCCGTTGGCGATGAGGAGGATCGCCATCAGCCGGCCGATCTGGTTCGGGGCCCCCAGGGCCTTCGTCGCCCAGAAGACCGGCGAGAACACCGCGACGTAGAACGTCGCCTGGACCACGGCCGCCAGGATCGACCGGGTTTCCCAGTGGAAGATCGTCAGGACGACCCACCCGGCCACCAGCTTCAGCCAGAGGCCGACCGCGTCCCAGCTCGATCCCGCCTTGAACCGCCCGGATTGGACGATCGCGAACCAGACGGCCGGGCCCATGAGGAACACGGCCATCCGGATCACGATCCGGCCCGCCGAGAACCCCGGGACGAACAGGAACACCGGGATGAACGCCTGGATGATCAGGAACCGTTCGAGCCAGGTCCAGGGGGGCCGCTTCGGCTTCGGCGCGGGCGGGCGGGCCGCCGCGGCCGGCCTGGGCTGCACTCCCGGGGCGAACGGGGGGGACGACATCGCGGGCTCGATCCTCGTTGATGCGGGCTCGATTCGGGGCGGGCCGACCCCCCTAGCCTGACGGCCGCCCCGCTTCCCCGCAAGCCCGAATCCGGGGCGGCGGCGACGGCCCCCTCCCCTCCCCGAGTCTAGCTCCCGGCCAGGGCGACGATCTCGGCGGCGCAGCGGTCCCAGCCCCGGCCCCGCAGGGCGTGGCCCAGGTCGACGACGGCCTCGCGGAGCGGCCCCGCGCCGGCCCGCCAGGCGGCGATCCGGGCCGCCAGGTCGGCGTCGTCGTCCGGGTCGGGCAGGAGCAGCGGCCGCAGCGCCTCGGGGTAGCGCTCCGCCACGCCCGCCGAGCCGCTGACGATCGCCGGCAGGCCGCAGCAGATCGCCTCCTGCACGTTCAGGCCGTAGGCCTCGTACCGCGTCGGGCTGACGAGCAGGTCGCACGCCGCGAGCACGCGGGGGACGTCGTCGCGGAAGCCGAGGAAGCGGACCGAGTCGCCCAGGCCCTCCGCCTCGGCGCGCGACCGCCAGGCCGGCAGCGTCGCGCCGGCCCCGACGACGACGAGCCGGGCATCCCAGCCCGGGCCGCGGGCGAGCCGGCGCCAGGCCCCGTACAGGGTGTCGAACCCCTTGCGCGCGTCGCCCAGCGAGCCGACGAAGGCGACCGCCGGCCGGTCGTCGGACTCGGCCCAGCCCAGCATCGACCGGGCCCCGGCGCGCTCCTCGGGGCCCGGCGGCCGGAACCGCTCGGGGTCGGCGCCGTAGTAGACCGTGTGGACCCGCTCGGGCGCGGCGCCGAGGGCCTCGATCACGTCGCGGCGGGTCCGCTCCGAATTGGCGACGACCACGCGTGCCCGCCGGATGACGTCGCGCTCGTCGCGGCGGGATCGCCGGTCGGCCACGGCCCCCTTGATCCGCCGCAGGGCCCCGCGGCCGGGCCCGCCGCGGGGCCGCCAGGCGGCGTGGACGTAGTGGACCCAGTTGATGTCGTCCCAGCGGCAGTTGCCCCCGTTGACCACCACCCGCGCCCCCTCGGGCGCGAGCCGCCGCGCCCGCCGCCGGCCCGCGTGGTCGAGCAGCGACTGGCCGAGCAGGTGGCTCCCCAGCGGCCGCGGGACCCGGCGGACCGTCACGCCGGGCAGCGCCTCCAGGTCGGGCCACGCGCGGTGCGTGACCAGGTGGACCTCGGCCCCCTCCCTCGCCAGGTAGGAGGCCAGGGCGTGGTTGGCGCGGTCCATCCCGCCCAGGGGCGTGAAGTCGCCGGAGACCAGCAGCCAGGGCATCATGGGGCCTCGGATGGCCCGCCGAGGGGCGTCACGAGGGCGTCGAGGGCCCCGAAGAGGGCCCGGCGATTGCGGTCCGGGTCGTAGTAATCGCGGCGGGCGCGCCCGGCCGCCTCGTGCCGCGAGGCGCGGTTCTCGGGGCGGCCCCAGGCGGCGACCAGGGCGTCGGCCCCGCGCGCCGGGTCGAGGTCGGGCCAGGCCGTCGCGTAGCCGTCGGGACCGACCAGGGGCGTCACCGAGCTATCCGCCGGCGCGTGGATCAGGAGCGGGCGCGCGGCCTGGACGTAGCTGCTCAGCTTCGTCGGGAACGACGTCCGGCGGAGCACGGCGTCGCGGCGGGCGAACGGGTAATTCAGGTAGAGCGCGAAGCAGTCGCGCAGCAGCGCAACGCCCTCGGACTCGGAGACGTGACCCGTGAACTCGACCTCGACCCGGCCGGCGAACTCGGCCCTGAGCTGCTCGCCGTGCCCCCGGCCGACGATGAGCAACCGCGGCGCGACGCCCAGCCGGCCCGCCGCGATCTCGACGGCGCGGGCCAGCAGCGGCAGTTGCCCATATCCATACGTGCTGCCGAGGACGCCGACCCGCAGGCCGTTCCGCGCGACATCGTAGCCCCCGGACGGCGCGATCGGGTCGTCGAGGGCGCGGTGGACGATCGTCGACTCGACCCCGTAGCGGCGGCGATACCGCTCGGCCATCCCCCGGCCGATGACGTCGACCGACGACGCGCCCCGCATGGCGCGGGCGAAGTCGCGCTCGATCCAGGGGACCAGCGCCAGATAGCGCCTCGACCGCAGGGCGACGCCGAAGGCCGGGTCGTCGTGGACCGTCAGGTGCAGCGGCAAACGGCCCGAGCGGGCGAGCCGGGCGGCGATCGGGACGCCCGCATAGTGCATCACGACCCAGAGGGCCCGCGCGCCGCGGGCCTCGGCCACGGCCAGCGCCTCGCGGGCGAGCGGGCCGGCGTAGACCGTGCTGTCGAGCCCGACCGAGCGGCGGCCCCGGCCGGCCGAGCCCGAGCGGAGGGCCACGACGTTCGGCCCGGCGGCGGCGGGGTCGGACGGCGGGACCGGGCTCATCCAGACGAGCCGCGCGCGGTCCTCGGGGCCGAGCAGGCTCCGGAGGATCACGGCGCCGCCGCCGCCGGTGTCGGGCGGCCAGTCGGTCAGCAGGGCCAGGGGCCGGTCGGCCGTGTACCGCGTCAGCGACGCGGGGGCGGCTTCGGTCATCACGGCGTCGGCCCCCCTGCCCCGCGCCCTTCCCACGAGGCGACGATCTGCCGGAGGATCTCGCGGAGCGAGATCTCGACGTCCCACCCGGGATAGTGCGACTTCAGCTTGCGGAGGTCGGAGATGTAGCAGATGTGGTCGCCGCGGCGGTTCTCGTCGACGTATTCGGTCTTCAGCCCGTGCCCGCTCAGCTCCTCGACGATCGCCGCGGCCTCGATGATCGAGCAGCTGTTGGCCCGGCCGCCGCCGAGGTTGTAGACCTCGCCGGGGCGTGGGGCCTCGTAGAACCGGTGGATGGCGCGGCAGACGTCGCGGCAGTGGATGTTGTCGCGGACCTGCTTGCCTTTATATCCGTAAATGCGATAGGTGATGCCCGACAGCGCGGCCTTGACCAGGTACGAGAGGAACCCGTGCAGCTCGACGCCCGAGTGCTGCGGGCCGGTCAGGCAGCCGCCGCGGAAGACGCCGACCTTCATGCCGAAATACTTGCCGTACTCCTGCGCCAGCACGTCGGCCGCGGTCTTCGAGGCGCCGAAGAGCGAATGCAGCGTCCTGTCGATCCGGCACGACTCGTCGATGCCGTGGTAGTCGGCCTCGTCGGCGTAGTCCCAGCGGGTCTCGAGCTCCTTGAGCGGCAGCTCGTTGGGCGAGTCGCCGTAGACCTTGTTGGTGCTCATCAGGATGAACACCGCCTCGGGCCGATGGCGGCGGGTGGCCTCGAGGAGGTTGAGGGTGCCGACGGCGTTGACGTCGAAGTCCTCGAATGGCATCCGCGCGGCGAGGTCGTGCGACGGCTGGGCCGCGCAGTGGACGATCAGGTCGGGCGCCTCGTCGGCGATGAGTCGGAGGACGCCCTCGCGGTCGCGGATGTCCAGCTCGCGATGGGCGAACCGTCGCAGCTCGGATTCGAGCCGGCGCTGGTTCCAGCGGGTGTCGCCCCCCTCGCCGAAGAAGACGGCCCGCATGTTGTTGTCGACGCCGACGACGTCGGCCCCGAGGCCGTCGAAGTAGGCGACGGCCTCGGAGCCGATCAGGCCGTTCGATCCGGTGACGAGCACTCGCATGGTCGGGGAGGGTCCCTCGGGGGTCAGTCGGAGCCGGCGGGCCAGGCGTGGAGGATCGTCGGCACGAGGACGCCGCGCCGGCGGGTCATCCCCTTGCCGCGGACGACGTAGCCGAGGCCCGCGGCGGCCAGGTCGCCGCGGATGTCGACGAAGCCGGTGGCGAAGTGGTAGACCGCGATCGACAGCCGGGGCCGGTCGCGGCGGAGGGTGGCCGAGGCGCCGGCGACGGCGGCCCGCTCCGCCCCCTCGACGTCCATCTTGAGGAAGTCGCACCGGCCCCAGCCCGAGCGCTCGACCAGCTCGTCGATGGTCACTTGGTGCACGACCTCGCCCGCGCCATTGCCGTCGCCCTCGGGGGAGACCGTCGCTCCCCACGGCTGGCTCGGGTCGAGCAGCGTGAGCCGGGCTACCCCCGGACGATCGGAGACAGCGGCTTGCTCGACCCGGACCGTGCCCGCGGAGACCTCGGGGGCGAACGTCCGCCGGAGGGCCTCGGCCATCGGCCCGAACGGCTCGACGGCGATCACCCGCGCACCGCGGGCCAGGGCGAACCGAGTGAACAGGCCCTCGGATGCCCCGGCGTCGACCACGACGTCGCCGGGGCGGACGCGGCAGGGGCCGAATTCGTAATAGTGGGGGTGCGCGGCGTCGAAGACCTCCGGGTAGAGCATCCCGAACGACGACCAGTCCATCGATGCCGGGATCCAATAGCGGTCGCCCGCCACCTCGACGAGCCGCTGGCCGGCGGGGTCATCCTCGATGACGCGGACTTCGGGCGCGGCCCGGGGTGAGGGGCGGGGGCGACGGGCTTCGGCCACCGCGTCGCGCCACGTCCCCACGTCGAGGAGGAGGCGGACTCCCTGGCCGATCTTCCGCAAGGTCATCGCCATCGCTCGTGGGCTCCCCTGCCCCGCGGCCGGCTCAGGCCGTCGGGGTGCTCCGGATCGGGACGAGGACGGCCGGGTCGGACTCGGGGTCGGACTCGGTCCCGGCACCCTCGTCGGAGTCGGTCGGGGGCAGGCCGAGGGCCCGCCCGTAGATCGCCAGGCTCCGCCCGGCCATGACGCGGTGGTCGAACTCGCGGACGGCCCGCTCGCGGGCCGCGGCGCCGAGCCGCTCGCGGAGCCCCGGCTCGTCCATCAGCCGCGCCGCGGCCGCGGCCAGGGCGGCCGGGTCGTTGACCGGGACGGTCAGGCCCGTCTCCTCGTGCGGGCTCACCCAGGCGACGCCGCTGTGCGGGATCGCGGCGTTGATCACCGGCAGGCCGCAGGCCATCGCCTCGACCTGGACCAGCCCGAACGCCTCGCTCCGCGCGTTGGAGGGGAACCAGAACGCCTCGGCGGCCAGGTAGTAGGGGATCAGGTCGAGGTAATGCGGCAGGTTCCCCAGGAAGACGACCCGGTCGGCCAGGCCGAGCGACTCGGCCTCGGCGCGGAGGGCCGGCCCGTCGGGGCCGTCGCCGCTCAGGAGCAGCGTGCCCGGGACGCGGGCCAGGGCCCGGATCGCGTGGGCGAACCCCTTGTAATAGACCTGCCGCCCGCACCCCAGCCAGATCGGGCCGGCGTGCCGCGCGCGGACCTCGGCGGCGCGGGCGCGGTGCTCGGGCGAGGGGGCGAGGTACGGCGCCAGGTCGATCCCCATCGGCAGGACCCGGGCCTTCGCCGCGTACGCGCGGAGGAAGTCCGAGCCCGCCGCGTAGGGCGGGCTCGACGTCAGGACGAGCGCGGCCCGGTCGTAGATCCGCCGCTCGATCGGCCGGAACAGGGCGGCCCGGAGCCGCTGCTTGATGACGTCGCTCTGGTGCGTGATGACCAGCGGCGCCCGCGGGCGGGCCCGCAGCAGGGCCAGCATCATCGTCGGGTTGGGCGTCTGGAGGTGGAGCACGTCGGCCTCGGCCCCGGCGACGGCCGCGGCCAGGCCCGGGCAGTAGTCGATCTTCGCCCCGGACGCCCGCCGGCCGACCCGCACCACCTCCACCGGCCCGTCGTCCTCGCGGACCGTCTTCGAAGACGCGTGATGGACGCACAGGACGCGGACCGACGCCCCCAGGCCCGCCTGCGCCCGGGCCAGGGTCCGGACGTGGGTCTCGATCCCGCCCGGGGCCGGAGGATAGTACTTGCTCAGGTGGCAGACGCGGAGCCGTGTCATGAAACCTCGCCGGGCCGAGAGGGCTCGTCCCCGGTCAGACGGTGAATAATTGCCTGTTCTGGCCGATCCATTCGAGCAGCTTCGCCACGCCCTCGGCCGTCGAGACCTTCGGCCGCCAGCCGAGCAGCCGGCCGGCCTTGCGGACGTCGGCCACGAAGACCCGCTGGTCGCCGGGCCGCCACTCGGCGTGCGGGGGGTTCAATTTCCGGCCGAAGTGCGCCTCGAGCATCGCGACCAGCTCGAGCAGGCTCAGCGTGTTCGCCGGGCCGCCGCCGAAGTTGAAGACCTCGCCCGAGACCTCGCCGATCCGCCCCAGCGCCGCCTCGTAGGCGTCGACGAGGTCGCCGACCCAGAGCGTGTCGCGGATCTGCTTGCCGTCGCCGAAGATCGTGAACCTCTGCCCGCGGAGCGCCGCCAGGCAGAACCAGGAGATCCAGCCCTGGTCCTCGATGCCGAACTGGCGCGTGCCGTAGATGCAATTGGAGACCTGAATTCCTCCCGCAACAAAGAGATGCTCGTCCGATTCAACTTCGAGGTCATAGACAGCCCGCTCGCCGAGCGACTCGACGGTCGCCAGGCTATCCCAGAAGAGCTGCCCGTCCGCCCTGTAGAGTTGATGCGCCCGGTCGAACCGATCTGGCGTGGTGTGCGTCCACTGCCAGCGGAGCAGCGCGTTCAACCCCGCGGAGCGTTCGTCGCAGAGCCCGTACCCGATCGCGGCGAGCTTGGGATAGAGGTCGCGCCCGCCCAGGAGGCGGATCGTCGTCTGGACGGTGGTCCCCTTCTTATATTGCACGGAGGTGGCTTCGAAGCAGGACGTCTCGATCCCGAACTCCGCCAAGAGGTCGCGGACCTGCTGGACCCAGAGTCTCCCGCTGTCGATGTGCTCTACGTCCTTGGATTGGGCCAGCGAGGGCGCGATGTAGGAGTCGGGTTGGACCTTGCACAGCTCGGCACCGAGGAACCCCCGGAGGAAGGAACGCTTCACCAAGGGATGGCCCTCGGCGACCCATCGCGGCAGGCCGTAATCGACGCGGACCTTGTCGCCCACGGGGACGCCGAGGTGCTCGAAGAGGGTGAAGATCGGCAAGGACTGCTGCTGGACCCGGCAGGATTGCCCTCGGATCGTATGCCCGTTGGGCAGGTCCGAAGTGGCTTCCCAACGGGCGATCTCGCTCGCCGGCAGGCCGAGCCATTCCAGGCGCCGGGAGACCTCGACCAACTCGGCCTCGACGCCGAAGTGCTGGACGGTGTAGGCGGGCGCCTCGCGATCTCGGCGCTGGTGAATCCCCAGGTGGCCGTCGCCGAAGAGGCGGCCGACGATCTCGGCGACCGCGAGCAGGGTGTCGCCCCGGAGCGGGAGCAGGCGGGACGCGACGGCGGCGGCGGCATTGAGGCAGCGGGCGTCCCTCGTGCGGTCGCGGACGGCACCCAAGTACGTCTCGGGGTCAAGCACCCGATCCGGGATCGGCTCCCACCTGGGCATATGGAGCGCCTCGGGCAGGACCGCCAGGAAGTCGCCGTAGGCGAAGTCCCCATTCGTGAAGAGCCCATGCGGGCGGGCCACGCGATGATCCTCGGTGAGCGTGACACTCAGGCCGCCCATCGTCGTCAGCCGCCGGACCGGCTTCACCCCCGTCTGCCAGACCCGTCGGACCTTCGTCCAGCCGCGGCCGTCGTGGATCAATTCACCCTCGCGGAGGGACGAAATCGGCTTCCGGCCGAACGGCGTAACGACCTCCTGGTCGGCGGCCAGGCAACTCTGGCGGAAAACGACCGTCTTCAGGTCATAGATTCGCGCGTAGTCGCGAACGTATTGATCTCCTGATCCCTTACTGCATCCGTATGGCGAATGGAAATCGAGCGGCTCCGACTCGTCGACGCCGTCCGGCAGGTCCTCGTAGGCGTACCGCCCGCCGCGCTCGACGACGCGGACGTGCTCGAGGTTGCCGTAGACCTTGTTGGTGGAACTATAGATCACGGCCGGCCCGCCGCCGGCCTTGCGGACG
>DASZMJ010000444.1:0-16123 GCA_035551935.1 Isosphaeraceae bacterium | reverse complement strand
TCACAAATCCTTGTCTGCAAAGAACTTGCGACTAGTTGAATTCCGTGCACTAGATTGCAAATCCTTGCAGGACAAGGATTTGCGAAACACGTGCGTTCGCCCTGGGTGATCGCCTCCCCGCCCGACGCGACGATGGTGTAGAAGTTCGACCCGTTGGTCAGGTTGGTGTCGGTCAGCGTCGTCGGTGTCTCCGCGTTCCCCATCGAGTCGACGGAGTTGACCGTGATCGTGACCCCGTCGGCGGTGAACTTGCCGCCGTTGCTCAAGTTGAGGATGAAGTCCTCGAACGTCGAGGTGGGGCTGCCGCTGCCCAGGCTGATCGTGCCGTTGGTCAGCCCGACCTGCTTACCCGAATCGGTCGCCTGGATGAACGCTTGCCCCTTGCCGCTCGCGACGACCTCCAGCGTCTGGGTGGACGAGAAGTTGACGTTGTAGGTGCCGAGGGTGGTCGCCGCGGTGCCCGTGACGGTCGTTCCCGTATCGCCGCCGGTGAGGTGGATATTCACCTCATTCGACTGGGGATCGTTCTTGTTCTCGATGATGATGGTGGCCCGGGCGGGAATGGTCCCCAACGAGATGAGGGCCGCGCCCACCAGGGAAGTAATCCATCGATTCGTGTTCATGATTGAGTGCTCCCTCGCTTGGCGAGGTCCTTGGGGGGAATGCCGGTCGGATCGTACCCCGAACAGGGTGCGTCTCCGAAACTCTCGACACCCTCGGGATTCGCCGCTCGCAACCTCCGTCGGCGATCGAGCGACGGACCCAATCAACCTCTCCGCTGCTCGGCCCTGTCGGCGCTCGTGTTGGGCCTCCTCGCCCATCGCTTGGACTTCTTTCCCCTGGCGCCGACTCGGGCGAACACCGTCGCCAGAACCTCCTTTCTCGAGGACGTGGGGTCACACCACGCTCCGGTTGCCGCAGCCGACGGGACTGCTCGCCTGCGAGCCCGGATGGCCACAAACCATCATCAAGCCGCGCGATCTTATGGGAGGGTAACTCGGACATCCCCCCATCGCAAGTAGAAAAGTCTAGTTTTGGTTCGAAATAGTTACGCGAGTGCGGTGTAAATCGTTGCGGATTAGGAAGTTGGGGATGTGACGCAGGCTGGCGCAGGGCATCTTTTTTGTTCAAAAAAGGCCTTGCCGCGACCGTCAACGCCGGCACCGGCCGTATGGTCATGGCCCATGATGCATGCCGGGGAGGGATGCAGCTCTCGGCGACGCCTCAGGGGACCAGGAGCGCCACGACCGCCGCAACAGCCGCCGTGCCTAGTACGACGACAACGAGCCCCGGGATGCGCCGGCGCTTCAAATACAACAAGAGCACCAGCCCGGTCAGCGAGATGACGGTCATGAGCGCGGCCGAGGCGTCGATGACCAGCGACCAGGCCCGGCCGGTGTCGCGGCCCTTGTGCAGGTCGTTGATGACGGCGACGACGCCGTGGAACGTCTGCGAAAGCTCGTAGCGGCCCGAGGCGCGGTCGATGAAGGCGTCGTCGGCGTAGCCGGGGCCCTTGAAGGTGACGGTACATTCGCGGTCGTCGGCCCGGAACTCGGCCAGGGCCCCGCGGATGCCGTGCGTCTTGCGGAGGTATTCGACGACCTCCAGCTTCGCGACCCGACGCGACTCGTCCCCGTCGTCCGAGGGCGAGGCGGCGGGCACGTCGAGGTTGAGCCACCTCGAATCCAGCCGGCCCTCGGCCGTCACGCGTCGTTCGTCCGGGATGCCGAAGGCGATCGGCTCGAACACGCTTCGGCCCGACGACGCCGCGGGCGATCAGGGCCGAAGCGCGCAAACCTCCCGCGTTCGGAAGACTTCATCGATGCTTCGCAACGTGCCCAATGACTGGGTCCCATACATGCGTTGGTTGAAGGGGCCGCTCTCAAGCCGTCGCCGGGCTGGAGGCGTCACCGTTCCGAGGTTGTTTCTCCGGGGGGACAGGCCCCGAGGCTGCGAGGCGCCTGTCCCCCGTTGAAACAGCTTCTCGGGTGGAAACGAGCCGAGTTCGCTCCCTTCGGCTTCCTTTGCGCCTCGATAAAGCGTGGCGACGGCCCCCTCGAGGGTGAGGGGGCCGACGCAGCGGCGACCGCGCCTGGTCAAGCGTGACGGCCGCTGCGCTCCCCTTGAGGGAGGAGGAACGGCGACCGGGCCGGGTGCGCGGCCGTCCAAGGCCGACCGCGGAGGCCGGCGGCGGCCTCCAGGGCGCGGGCGTGAGCTCGGAGTGAGTTCAGCTTCAGCGCGATCCCGGCACGGGGGATCGTGGGGGTCAGGACCAGGAGGCTCGCGTCGACGGCCGCCCTGTAGTCGCTGCCGGGCATGCCGGTGCCCGCCCCGTCGAGCCGCCGGCCGGAGGTGTCGGTCACCGCGTCCGGCGACGCCCCGTGGACGACCAGCGTGTAGGTCCGGTGCACGTTGAGCTGGTGGGTCGGGTGGAGCGTCACGGTGCGGCTCGCCGGGTCGTAAACGGCCGAGGCCAACGACACCCGGGCGCCGCACGGGGCAAGGATCGTATAATTTGCCACATCCTGGGCCGGCCCCGTGGCAAGCGCGGCGTCGAAGGCGAGCACCAGGGTCGTCGGCTGCGCGTGCACTCCGTAGCGCGCGACCGAAACAACCTGCGGACCGTCCACGACGGCCGGCGGGGGCACGTCCGGGTTGGCCTGGGGCGGGGTCGTCGTGGTCGACGAGCCGTCATAGCGCGCCAGCCCGAAGCCGAGTAGGTTGCCCCCCGTTCCGGCCGTGACCCCGGCCGCGACGATGTTCTGGTCCGGTTGGACGGCGAGTGCGTAGATGCTCGACGCGATGAAGAGCCCCGAGGGGTGGCTCGAGACGCCGGCCGTTCCGAACGTGTCGTCGATGCTGCCATCGGGGTTGTACCGGACGACCGCGAAGGGCGTCGTTCCGGCGGGCGCGACGAGCTTGCCGTCGGCCTGGGAGACGAGCGTCGTGATGTTCGCACCGCCGACGTATGCGACGCCGTCGGCTCCGAACGACGCGTTCGTCGTCAGGTCGGCGTTGAGCCCGACCAGCACGGCCGTCGCCTGGTCGAACCCGCCGACGACGAGGTTGCCCGTATTCGGCTGGATCGTCAGCGCGCTGGCGCCGGAGGCCCCGGTGCCGTTCTTGAGTTGCGGCGTCGCCTGGGCGACGAACTTCCCGGTCGAGTCGAAGGCGACGACGGCGAACGAATTCTTCGACGCGCCCACGGGCGCCGTCGTGCCGGCCGCGTAGATCCGTCCGTTGCCCACGGCGACCGCGATGGTCGCGTCCGAGCTGTTCGTGCTGACGTTCTCGGTCGCCATGCCGCCGGTCCCGAAGGCGGCGTCATAGCTCCCGTCGGATTTGAGGAGGTCGACGACAAAGCCCGTGGTAAGCCCTCCATCGGGGGCTGATCCGCCCACGACGATCTCGCTGCCGTCCATCGCCAGACCTGTGACCGTCGCCAGGGTGGCCTGAAGCGTTTGGACCCCCTTGTTGCCGAACGTTGTGTCGAGGGTGCCAGCGGCGTTGTATCGGACCACGATCCCACTGTCCTGAACGCCCGTCCCGGCCCCGGATTCCCCTCCCACGAGGATCTTGCCGTCGGGTTGAATGACAACGGCCGAGGCACTGTCACCCCGACCCGAGCTGGAGTATTGAGTCAGGTTGGGCGAGATAACGACGCCCCCGCTGCCGAAGGAGGGGTCGAGGCTGCCGTCGGGGTTGTACCGGGCCACGGTCAACTGTTCGGGCAGCGACGGCGACGTTGGAGGCGACGGCGGCTCTGTAATCCCGGCCACCACGATCTTGTGATCGCTCGGCTGGACCGCGACGGCGAACGCATCGCTCGATCGGCCGGCGACCGACATCTGGACGAATCCCGCCGTCCCGAACGTCGGGTCGAGGCTGCCCGGCGCCAAGGTCGTCGAAAGGAGCTGCCGCCCTTCGAGCGCGTCGACCGCAGGGCGCACTCGGAGGGCGCCCCGATTCCGGGCGGCGCGAGGGACCGCCGGGGCGGTGACCAGGGACGGACACGGAGCGCGCATCGAAACCTCCCCGCCGCGGGGTACGCGGCGTCTGACGGAATCCGGGTCCGCACCCGAGGGCTCGCGGACGCTCGAGGTCCGCGGAAGATCTCGCAACCCGACGGCGAGGGAACCTCTCGCCCTGAGTTACGTGCGCCGTGCGGCCCTGGGGATTCTCACGAGAACCCGGGGCCGGCGAGGCGCCCGACCCATCCCAGGGCGGGCGGCCCGGCCGCGCCGGCCCTCGTCCCCCGGAAAAAGCTCGGGCCCCGTGAGAAATGGTGCCACGTTGTGTCGCATGGGATTCGGAGGCGACTGCGGCGAGGCGTTACTCCCAGAGCGACGCCTCCGAGTCGCCTCCATGACAAAAAAGAGGCCCACGAGGTGTCTACACGGTCACGTCCGGGCGGGAAGAGTCGAAGGTCCGCTGGCACGACCGGTGACGGTTGCCGCGGGCTCCGCGACGGAGGACACGGGGAGCACCGTCTGCCGGACGGCCGACACGCTGATCCCGGTCAACGTCGCCGACATCGGCCCCGACGTCCCCGGCCCTCTCGGCAGTCTTTGAGCGCGTTCGACCCGGCGCGCGGCCGGATGTCTTCTCACCCCCTTGCGCAAGCCGGCGGACCACTCCGCCGCGCCGCGAACCGAGCGTCACCTCGGACCCGGGCGGACGGCGGTCACGGGCCGTCTCCTCGCGGTCGCTCCCACCTACTACGGATTGAGGTTCTTTTGATCTGCGCAATTGCAAACGGTGGTGACGGGCGTTTAACCTCGAAAGGATGAGTGAAGTCACCCGGATTCTCGAGCGGATCGAGGGCGGTGATGGTGTCGCCTGGGACCGGTTGTTCCCCCTGGTCTATGAGGAGCTGCGGCGCCTGGCCTCGGCCCAGATGGACCGGGAACGGCCGGGCCAGACGTTGCAGGCGACCGCGCTGGTGCACGAGGCGTACGTCCGGCTGGTCGACGTCAAGCAGGCCCAGCAGTGGCGGAGCCGAGGCCACTTCTTCACTGCCGCGGCCGAGGCCATGCGCCGGATCCTCATCGAACGCGCCCGGCGCAAGAAGCGCGAGAAGCGGGGGGGCGACTGGAAGCGGGTCGACTTCGAGAACCTCGACCCGGCCTCGTCGGTCACCCCCGACCAGCTCGTCGCCCTGGACGACGCCCTGGCCCGGCTCACGGAGCTCGACCCGATCGCGGGCACGCTGGTCTCGCTCCGCTACTTCGCGGGCCTGTCGCTGGCGGACGCCGCCGAGATGAGCGGTTTCTCGACCGCGACTGCTTACCGTCACTGGGCTTACGCCCGCGCGTGGCTGAGCTGCGAGCTGATGGAGCAGCCCTAACCTGGGGAGAATGCCCCGGGCCTTGAGAAAACCCGTCCATCGATCGGAGTCGCACGGAATCGTGGGCGGTGCGCCCGGGAGAGCCGTTGACGTGCTCGAAGACGAAGCCCGCTCGATCTTCATGATGGCCCTGGAGCACGAGCCCGGCCGGTGGGACGAGTTCGTGGGGGAGGCCTGCGCCTCGGACGCCGAGCTACGAGCGAGAGTCGATGAGCTGCTCCGGGCGCACCGCGAGCTGGGGGCAATCGGCGACGTGCGCCCGCGGGCGCCCGCCCCGCCCTCCGGGGCGCCGCCGCTCGAAGGCCCGGGGGCCATGATCGGCCCGTACCGGCTCCTCGAACAGATCGGCGAGGGCGGCTTCGGCATCGTGTACATGGCCGAGCAGGTCCTGCCGGTCCGCCGCAAGGTCGCGCTGAAGATCATCAAGCCGGGAATGGACACCCGGCAGGTCGTGGCCCGGTTCGAGGCCGAGCGCCAGGCGTTGGCGCTGATGGACCACCCGAACATCGCCCGCGTCCTCGACGGCGGCGCGTCGGCGACCGGCCGGCCCTACTTCGTCATGGAGCTGGTCCGCGGCGTCACGATCACCGCGTTCTGCGACGAGAACCGGCTCCCGCTCGAGGTGCGGGTCGACCTGTTCATCACCGTCTGCAAGGCCGTGCAGCACGCGCACCAGAAGGGGATCATCCACCGCGACATCAAGCCGTCGAACGTCATGGTGAGCGTCCACGACGACAAGCACGTGGTGAAGGTGATCGACTTCGGGATCGCCAAGGCGGTGGGCCAGCAACTGACGGAGAAGACCCTCTTCACGAGCTTCGCCCAGATGATCGGCACGCCGCCGTACATGAGCCCCGAGCAGGCCCAGCTCAGCGGGCTCGACGTGGACACCCGGTCCGACATCTACGCGCTGGGCGTGCTGCTCTACGAGCTCCTGACCGGCACGACCCCGTTCGACCAGGCCCGGCTGCGGACCGCCGCCTTCGACGAGATCCGGCGGATCATCCGCGAGGAGACGCCGCCCCGGCCGAGCACCCGGCTGAACTCGGCGGACGCCTCGACCGCGACGGCCTCGGCCAGGCGGGGGAGCGACCCGCGTCGGCTGAGCCAGCTGATCCGCGGCGAGCTCGACTGGATCGTGATGAAGTGCCTGGAAAAGGATCGGAACCGCCGGTACGAGACGGCCAACGGCCTGGCGATGGACCTCGCCCGCTTCCTCAACCGGGAGGCGGTGCAGGCGTGCCCGCCGTCGCCGGCGTACCGGCTCCGCGTGTTCACCCGCCGCCACCGGGCGACGCTGGGCATGGCGGCCCTCCTGCTGGCCGTCGCGGTGGCCGGCGGCGCCCTGACGGTCTGGCAGGCGGTCCGGGCGGCGGCCGAGCGCGACGGCGCCCTGCGCACCCGGCTCGAGCTGGGCGCGACCCGCCAGAAGGCCGCCGAGGATCGGGCCAACGCGATCTCCCGCGACCTCGCCACCCCAACCGGGCCAACAGCCTCATCGAGAGCGGGCGGAGTCACGCCGACTTCGCCGAGTGGGGCAAGGCCGAGGACGACCTGGACCGCGCGGCGGCGCTCCGCCCGGACCACTCCTCCGTCTGGCTGGCGCGGGGCGACCTCTACGGCCGCCTCGGCCTCTGGGACCTCGCCGCCGCGGAGTTCCGCCGGGCGTCGCGGCTCCACGAGCCGGGGTCGGTCCGGTCGCTCTACCTCCACGCCCTGCTGCGCAAGTTCGTGGGCGACGAGGCCGGCTACTGCGAGGCCTGCCGGGTGATGGTCGAGCGGTTCGACGACCCCAAGGACCCCCAGGCCTGGGAGAAGGAGGAGCTCGCCCGCGCCTGCCTGCTGGCCGGGGACCCGGCGATCTCCCCCGACCGGCTGGTCGCGCTGACGCAGCGCGCCGCCGACGCGCGGCGGTGGCAGGTCCGGCTGGCGAGCCTCGGCACCGCCCTGTACCGCGCGGGGCAGTACGAGTTGGCGCTGGACCGGCTCCGGGACGCGAAGGCGGCGGACCCCGGTGGGGACGCGGTCTGGCCCGACGCCGTCGCGGCCATGGCCCACCACCACCTGGGCCGGGCCGGGCCGGCCCGCGACGCGCTGCGGTCGGCCGCCGCGGCGCCGGCCCGCCGCTCCCGGCCCCGCCCCGGCGGCCCGGCGATCACCCCGAACGTCCAGTGGTGGAACGACGCGCAGGGCCAACTCCTGTACCGCGAGGCGAAGACGCTGATCGACGGCGCCGAGCCGGCCGACGACCCCCGGCCGTGGTGCCGCCGCGGCGACGCCCTCGCCGCCCTCGGGCGGCACACCGAGGCGATCGCGGGCTTCGGCCGGGCGATCGCGCTCGACCCCCGGTCGCACGAGGCCCTCTCCGGGCGGTCCCGGGCCTACCTGAGCATCGGCGACTGGCCGAACATGCTCAAGGACCAGGAGCGGCTCCTCGCCCTCCGGCCCGACGACGCCGAGCTCGTCAACGAGCTGGCCTGGAGGCTCTGCACCTGCCCCGACGTCCGGTACCGCGACTACCGCCGCGCCGTCGAGCTGGCGCGGCGGACGGTGGCGCTGGTCCCCGAGGCCGGGGAGGCCTGGAACACCCTGGCGGTGGCGCTGTACCGGTCCGGCGACCGGTCGGGCGCCGTCGAGGCGATCCTCAGGTCGATGAGGTTCACGCACGTCGAGGACGCGGGTGACCTGTACGTCCTGGCGATGTGCCAGTGGCGCCTCGGCCACCGGGACCGCGCGCGGCGGCTCCTGGGCCACGCGCTGCGCTGGGGTTCGCCCCGCCCCGACCGCAACGAATACCTCGACGGGTTCCGCGCCGAGGCCGAGGGCCTGATCGTCGCGCCCGCCCCGGCGCCGGCGGCGACCGCGGCCCGGGCGCACGACGACCCCTCGGCCTACACCCTCCTGCTCGAGATCGAGCCCGGGGCCGGCTGGATCTACGCGCTGCGGGGCGTCGCCTGCGCCCGCCTGAAGCAGTGGGACCAGTCCGCCGCCGACCTGGCGCGCGCGGCCGATTCGGCGCCCCGGGACCCGCACAACTGGTACGGCCTGGCCGCGGCGCGGCTCGGCGCGGGCGACCTGGACGGCTACCGCCGGGTGCGCTCCGAGATCATCCTCCGCTTCGGCGACACGCAGGCCGCCTGGATCGCCAGCCACCTCTGCTACATCGGCGCCGTCGGGCCGGCGGAGCCCGACGAGGCGGCGGCGCTGTTCCGCATGGCGGAGTTCGCGGTCGCCGCCGCGCCGGGCAACCCGCGCATCCGGGGCGCCATCCACTACCGCGCGGGCCGGTACGCGGCGGCCCTCGACGACCTGGAGCGGTCCGCCGCGGTCTTCCCCCGGCGGGCCTGGGATTGGCTCTTCCTCGCCATGGCCCACCAGCAACTCGGGCACGCCGACGAGGCGCGGAAGAACCTCAGGCAAGCCCAGGAATGGCTCGACCAGGTCGAGCGGACCGGCGCCACGGGAACGGCCGACCCCTGGATCAACTGGTGCGAGCCGGTGGAGGTCGAACAGCTCCTCCGCGAGGCAAAGGGCCTGATCCGCTGAGTATTGCGGAGAGCAAGTCACCGGACGCCGGAGACCGCGGCGATCCCTTGCCATCGTTGCTTGTCGATCTCACGTAGACATCGACCTTCTTGCTCAGGCTCACGTCCAGCGGCGCGAACCGCGAGGAGTTTGCGAGCGAAGTGTCAGGCTACAGGGCAGAAACGCGCGCACTTCGGTCCGGGATCCGAATGGCACGTAGATATGGCTCAAGATCTTATACGGACTTGCCTGGATCGCTATCCTTTCTGTGGAGGCACCACCTTCACGGAGGGGAACGCCATGGCCCGCCAACGATTGCCGATCGTCCCGCACCTGAGCCCCGCGGAGGTCGCCCGCCGCTACCGCGCCTGCCGCACCGGCGTCGAGAAGGCCCATTGGCAGGTCCTCTGGCTCCTGACCCGCGCCGCCGACCCGCCCACCCCGGCGGCGGTCGCCGCCCAGGTCGGCCTGACCCCGGCCTGGGTGCGGACGATCCTGAAGCGGTGGAACGCCGAGGGGCCCGCCGGCTTGGCCGACCGCCGGCCGGCTCGCAACGGCGGCACGCCCAAGCTCTCCGACGAGCAGCAAGCGGCGCTGTTCGAGGCGCTGCAGGGCCGGCCGGACGACGGCGGGCTGGGGACCGGGCCGAAGGTCGCCGCCTCCGCCCGCGACCGCTGGGGCGTGGCCGTCCGCCCCGAGACCGGCTGGCGGTGGCTGAAGCGGCTGGGGCTCAGCCTCCAGGTGCCCCGGCCCAAGAACCCGGGCGCGGCCGACGCCGACGCGCAGAGGAGGTGGGAAAGGCGCCCTGGCCGAGCGGATGGCGGCCCTGCGCCACGAGCACCCCGAGAAGGCCGTCGAGCTGTGGGCCGAGGATGAGGCGCGGCTGGGGCTCAAGCCGATCGCGCGGCGGACCTGGGCCGTCCAGGGCCGCCGGCCGACCGCCGCCGGCCGACCGCCGCCGGCCGGACGAAGTACCAATGGCTCTACGTCGATGGGTTCGTGCACCCGGCCAGCGCCGCAACCTCGAGCTGATCCTGCCGGCGGCGAACACCGATTGGATGGGCCGGGCGCCGGAGGAGTTCGTCCGCCGGGCCGACCCCGAGGGCGCGCGGCTGCTGGTGGTGCTGGTCGACGACGCCGGCTGGCACGTCGCCAAGCGGCTGGGGGTGCCGCCGAATGTGCTCTTGCACCCGCTGCCGCCGTGCACGCCGGAGCTGCCGCCGGCCGAGCCGCTCTGGCCGCTGGTGCGCGAGGCGGTGGCGAACACGGGCTTCGACACCCTGGACGAGATGGGGCCGGTGCTGGTCGAGCGGTGCCGGTGGCTGATCGACCAGCCGGAGGTCGTCCGGGGCACCGTCGGCTTCCACTGGGCGGTCTCACTCAATGGTTATCTTCCGATGGATGCCGTCTGAGGGCTAAAGAAAGACGGCGGCCCCCCGGCCACGGCCGGAGCCGTGACCGGGGGGCTTGCCGATCGATCATCGACCCCTGGGTCGAATCCGGATGTCGCCGCCGATGCCGCCGACGATCAGGGCCGCGAGGGCGAGCAGGGACATGGTCCAGCTCCCGGCCATGGCGCCGACGAGGGCCGCCAGGAGCAGGCAGCCGTTGACGGCGGCGACGTTCAGCTTGTTCCGCGCGTTCACGGGCGAGGGCCTCCCGGTCGGGGTGTCGGGTCGGTGGTCGCGGGCCGGACCGACCTCGGGTCATGGCGGCCGACCGGTCGCCGGTGACTCGCCTCCCGGCTCGGTCGGCGCGTCGCCCGGCGGCGCGCCGACCCGCGGCCCCAGGGCGCGGACCCGGGCCGGGCTGGTCACCAACCGCACCACGTCGAGCAGACGGCCCGCCCGCGGTGGCCCGCGGCTGGCCGTCCGCGCCGACACCCCCGAGGCGCCCGGCCAGGTGCCCCACCAGCCGGGCGAACTCCTCGAGGAACGCCTGCTCGGACAGCCGCACCGCCTCCTCGAACCGCGCCACCATCCGCGCCCGCTCCCGCTCGTACAGGGCCGGGCTGAGCTGCATCAGGTACTCGGGCGGCTCGACCGAGGGGAAGTCGGACGCGACGGCGAAGAGGCCGACCAGCGTCTCGGGGTAGTCGGCCGGGTCGTACAGCGACCCCAGCCGCTCGGCGGCCGCCCGCCTCAGCTCGCCGTAGTGGCGGTCGAGGTTGCGCACCGCGTCGTCCAGCTCGACGCGGCAGTCGGCCATCTGCCGGGCGAACGCCTCGACCGCGTCCTGGCGGATCAGGCGGAGGCCCGGCTCGGGGTACGGCAGCGAGACCCCCTTCCAGTACGCCTGGATCTGGCCCCGGATGGCGGTCACCGCCCGGAACGCCGGATGCTTGACGTCGAGGAGCTTCTTCCCCGCGGCGAGGGACGGGCCCTCGGCGTCGAAGGCCGCGGCGGCCCGGGCGCGCTGCGCGGGGGTCAGCGCCTTCTGCGTGCCCGGCCAGGTGAAGGCCAGGCGGACGGCGGCCGTCGTGGCCCGCAGCCGCCGGGCCGGCTCGGTCGCGTCCGCGGTGGCGGGGGGGATGGCCTGGGCGACGGTCGCCGCCCGGCGGTCGATGGGGTCGAGCAAGGTGGTCATGGGGCCTCCGACAAGAAGGACGGGGCGGCCGACCCGATCGCCGGCCGCCCCGCGGATGGGAGATCATGCACATCGGGGCCGTCGGCCCGCCGGCCGGGCCCGGCGAGACCCTTCAGTTGGCCGACGGGTCGCCCCGCCGGATGCTCCGGCCCGGCGTCGCGGGCGTCGTGCGGTCGCGGGCGTAGATGCCGGGCCGGTCGGCGGCCAGGCATCGGCCGCTGGCCCAGGCCCGCAGCCGCTCGACCGCCTCGCCCGCCGTGACGGCCACCGGGACGATGTTCCGCGCCGCGTCGACCAGCGGGACCTCCAGCAGCGCCGCCAGCCGGCAGCACGCCCGGATCTCGGCGCCGGTGAACTCGTCGTCGCGGGGCCGGCGCTGGGCCGGGTCGAGCCCGAAGCGATCCAGGTACAGCCGCCAGATCGCCGGCCGCTCGTGCGGGCCGGGCAGGTCGAGGAAGAACGTGCCGTCGAACCGCTCCGCCCGGCTGAACTCCGGCGGCAGCCGGGCGACGTCGTTGGCGGTGCAGACGACGAAGGCGTCGCTGGTGTGGTCGTTCAGCCAGCCGAGCAGCGTCGCGAACAGCCGGGCGGAGACCCCGCTGTCGGTCGGCCCGCCGGCGGCCACGCCCGCCAGCGCCTTCTCGACCTCGTCGATCATGACGACGCAGGGGGCCATCGCGTCGACCAGCCGCAGCGCCCGGCGGATGTTGGCCTCCGACTGGCCGACGAGCGAGCCGAGCAGGGCGCCGACGTCGAGCGTCAGCGTCGGCCGGCCCGTCTCGGCGCCGAGGGCCTTGCAGAACGCCGACTTGCCCGAGCCGGGCGGCCCCAGCAGGAGCACCCCTCGCGCCCGGACGTCGCCCCGCCGGCCGGGCCGCAGGGCGCGGGCGCAGAACGACTTGAGGGCCTCGAGGCCGCCCAGGTCGGCGAACGTCTCGCCGCCGCGATGCAGGCCCAGCAGGCCCGACTTCTTGAGCAGGCCGCCCTTGAGCTCCCAGAGGGGCTGCGCCGCGAGCCGGCCGTGGCGCACCAGCGCGAGGCTGAAGGCGCCCTCGGCCTCGAACCGGGTCAGCCCGGCGGCCGCGTCGAGCACGCGGCCCAGCTCCTCGCCCTCGGGCAGCTCGCCCGGCTCGACGGCGATCGTGCGGGCGATCGCCTCGAGCTGCGCGCGGCCGGGCAGGTCGTGCTCCAGGACCACGAACTGCTTCTCCAGCTCGACGGGGACCTGCACGACCGGGGCGAGGACGACGACGAAGGTCCGGGCGAGCTTGCCGGCGTGGATCTGCGCGTCGAGGGCCTGGACGACCTCGGGGCTGCCCAGGAAGCGGTGGAAGTTCACCAGCACGAGCAGCCCCGTGCCGTCGGGCGACGCCAGGGCGTCCAGTGACCGGACGGCCGCCAGCGGGTCGGCGGCGCCCGCGAGGCCGCCGGGCTCGGGCGCCCGGCCGGCCGGGCGCAGCCCCCGGTCGATGTCCCACGTGGCCAGGGACCAGCCGTTCTTGCGGCAGAGGGCGGCGATCTCGAGCAGCGCGTCCTGGTGCTCGGACGACTGGACCCAGAGGCCGGTGAAGCAGGCGCGCACGTACTCCGCGAGGCGCTCGGCGAGCGTCATCGGGGACTCCTGTTGTTGGATGGGATGAGGGGGGTGCTCCCGCGATCAGGATGAGTCGGATGCCCTCCGTCGCGGTCGGGATCGTTGGCTTCGAGCGGCGCCACCGTCGGCGGGCCGAGGAGACGGCCCGCCCGCGGGTGTCGGACATGGGTGTCGGGCCTGGCCCGGTCGCCTCCCGCGGCGGGCGGGATCGGCGGACCGCCTCATCGGGACTGTCGCAGCTCCTGCGCGGCCGGCTGGCCCTGGTAGAACTCGGCCGTGGGCTGCTCGGCCGTCGGCTGGCCGAGCGCCTGCTCGACGAACCGGCTGGCCTCCCGGCACTCCGGCCCGGCGAAGCCCCGGGTCTGCACGGTCGTCTCGCCCCCGGGGCCGACGGTGATCTCGATGACCTTGGTCACGAGGCACCCCCGACCGTGACGGTCAGCTTCACCGAGCCGTCGGCGAGGGCCTGCTCGACGACGGCGTGGCCCCGCTTGCGGGCCTCGATGCGCGCCTTCTCGACGGCGTACGCCTGGAGCAGGCGGTCGAGGTGCTCCCGCCGCCCCCACGCCTCGTTGTAGTTGTCGAACTCGACCCGGCCGGTCTCGAGGTGGACGACGGCCGGGTAGAGCCAGTCGGGCAGCCGGACCAGCAGCCCGGCGGCCTCGCCGCTGAACAACGTCGCCGTGCCGTGGACCGGCTCCGGCAGGCCGAGCCGCCGGCAGGCGGCCGCGACCGCGGCCGGGTCGCGGAGCTCGGCCCGGATCGTCACGATGTGGCTCAAGGGAGGTCCTCCCGGTGGAAGCGACGGGGGACGCCGGCCGGGTCCGGCCGGCCGGTGGTCGACGGCCACATCCCCCATCACTGTTGATGACGCGTTATGAGCCATTTTTTACGTGATGACGGCCGCCGCGATCCGGCCCGTGCCCCCGCGCGCGAGCAGGCCCAGGAGCCGCCGCGCCGGGCGGATCGACCGGCACCCCAACCTCGGGGCCCCGAGCCACGTCGAGCCGCTGGACCGGCCCGCCGGGGAGCGTCCGGCAGGCCGCACCTCAGGGCGTTCGTGACACCAGCTTCCACTCCCGGGGCGATACCATCGGCGGGTGCCTTGATCGTCCACGGGCCGCATTCGCAGTCGGTGCGGGCTCGTCCGGCGCGACGACGTTGCCGTTGGGCAAGGCGCCGCGGCCGTCGCCCTGTCGGAGGAGCGCACGGATGCCGTCGCGGTGGGGCAGCAGGTCGCGGGACGTGGCCCCGGTGATCGCGACGGCTTCGGCGGTCGCGTCGGCCCGCCGATCGGTCTCCGGCACGAGGGCGGCCGGGCTGGTGAGCCGGAGGGCGAGCGGGGTGTCGCCGGCGCCGGCGCGCCCCGCGGCGAGGGACGTGCGAAGGTCGGCGGGGATGTCACGCCGGTCGCGCCCGGCCCGCCGGCAGACGTCGGCGAGCGAGGCCGGGTCGTGGCGGGTGAGCGGGACGACGAGGGGCGAGTGGGGTCGCCGACCGGGGGCCGGTGGGCGGGGCTCGTGGCGGCGGCGATCACCCGGGCCTCCTCGAGGAACCGGGCGGCGCGGCGGCGGCACCCATCCCCCCCGGGCCCCATGGCGAAGCCCGCCGTCCAGGGAGCGAGGGCGACCGGGAGGACGACCCGCGAGAGGCCCCGGCGGATCCCGCCCGGGCGGGACGTCGACCGGGACGTGTCGAGGTGCGCCGGCCACACCTCGGGCTGGACTCCTCGGAGGGATTCGGGTCGGGGTGGCGAGCGGGGCCCGCGCCGATGCCGGGCGGGAGCGAGCCCGGGCGTGCAGCGACCCGGGGACGATCGCGCCGGCGAGTCGGTCGAACACACCGACGCAGTTTCGCATCCTGCATTTGACGTGCACTGGGCTATGCCTTCCGTCACTTCGGCCATCTTTCTCGAAGCTTGGAGTTCGCTGGCGGTCAACTGAGCCTCGACCTAGCCCCGGGTCGGGCGACGCCCCAGCATCGGGGGAATTACCCCAGCCGCTGCTGGAGGCCTTGATTCACGGCCTCTCCAGGGCAGCCTGACGGCCAAAGTCCAGTATTTAGGGGTCGCTTCTCGGGATGGACGCACCGGCCCAGGAGTCGCTGCACGGCGCGAGTGGACTTGCAGGTGTCGAGATCAGAGAATGCTTGCAGACGGAAGCGAGGGATTCGAAGCTCTGGCCCGAATCGCACTATCATGCTCGCTCCCGCCCTCGTCGGGATGACCGTCCTCCTGGCCACGATCCTGATCCAGGCGGTCGCCGTCGCCGTGACGGTCCGGTTCGTGGCGTGGCTGCTGAGGGTCGGCTATGCCGGCCGGACCTTCTGGCGGAATGTCAACGTCTCGATGGAGGTCATGCTGATGCTCCTGGCGGCCCTGCTGGCGCAGGTGGCGGTCTGGGCCGGCGCCCTCGTCCCAGGGCAAACGCATCTAATTCACAAATCCTTGTCTGCAAAGAACTTGCGACTAGTTGAATTCCGTGCACTAGATTGCAAATCCTTGCAGGACAAGGATTTGCGAAACACGTGCGTTCGCCCTGCCTCGTCCTCTGCGGGGCGATGCCGGACTTCGAGACGGCGTGCTACCACTCGGCCGTGAACTTCACGACCCTCGGCTACGGCGACATCGTGATGGCGCCGCGTTGGCGCCTGCTCGGCCCACTCGAGGCTGCCAACGGCGTCCTGATGTTCGGGCTGTCGGCCTCCGCCATGTTCGCCGTGACGCATCGACTCCTCGAGCTGCGGCGGAGCAGACCGGACGAACATCGAGGAGGTGACAGCCCGAGGTAGTCCCGATTCGGCCGCGGAGGTCGCCACCTCGGGCCTCCGGCGGGTGACCTCGCGGGATGGTCCCCGGCCATCACCCGGCGCCGGCGCCCGGTGCCGAGTCCGGGATGAGTCGCTGGCGCGGCGGCGTGACGAACCGCAGCGCCGCCAGGGGCAGGCCGAGCCCGAGCATCGTGAGGCTGAGGAACTTCAGGCCGTCCTGGAACCCGCGGGCCACGCTCTCGGCCTTGACGAACGCCCCCAGCGCGGTGCCCGTCAGCGTCGAGAGCTCGGGGCCGTCCACG
>DASZMJ010000443.1:0-2208 GCA_035551935.1 Isosphaeraceae bacterium | reverse complement strand
CGTCTTCGCGACCGCCGGCGGCGTTCCCGCCCTGCTGATCGCCCGCATCGTCCAGGGCCTCTCGTCCGGCGCGGCGCTCGGGGCGCTCGGGGCCGGGCTGATCGACCTCCACCGGACGCGGGGGACGGTGGCCAACGGCGTTGGTGCGCTCGCCGGGACGGCGACCGGCGGAATCGTCTCGAGCCTGCTCGTCCAGGACCTTCCGGCACCTACCCACCTCGTCTACCTCGTGGTCCTCGCGATCCTCGTGCTCCAGTGGGTCGGGGTTGCCGTGATGCCGGAGTCGGCGACGCCAAAGGCCGGGGCGCTCGCGTCGCTCCGTCCGCAGATCGGCCTGCCGGCGGCCGCCCGCCGCCCGATGTTGATCGCTGTGCCGGCCCTCGTCGCGGTCTGGTCGCTGGCCGGCTTCTACGGGTCGCTCGGGCCGACCCTGGCCCGCCTCGTCGTCGGGTCGGACTCGGTGGTGCTCGGCGGCCTGGCGATGCTCGCGCTCGCCGGGAGTGCCGCGGTCACCGTGCTGGCGGTGCGCAACGTGCCGGCCGGCGTGGTCATGCTCTTCGGCACTGGAACCCTCGCGGCCGGCGTTGCGGTCACGCTGATCGGCGTCGCCCACGCGTCGACGCCGGTCTTCTTCGCCGGGACCGCGATCGCCGGCGTCGGCTTCGGCGGTGGCTTCCAGGGCGCACTGCGCACGGTTCTCCCGCTGGCCGCACCCCACCAGCGGGCCGGCGTCCTATCGATCATCTACGTCGTGTCCTACCTGGGGATGGGCATTCCCGCAGTCATCGCCGGGTTCCTCGTCTCGCACGGCGGTGTGCTCGAGACGGCAAGGGAGTACGGCGTCGTCGTGATCGGGCTCGCCGTCCTGGCTCTCGTCGGCCAGCTGACCCACGGGAGGCAGGCGCCGGCGTCGTCCCGCCGCGAGCGCGAGCGCGAGCTCGCGGCGCGGGCCTGCTGAGTCGCGCGGTCTGCCGCCGCAGCCTAGCGGCCGGTCGGGTAGCCGATGTAGCCGTGGAGGCGGAAGTCGGCCGTCTCGTACTCGCCGGCGATCAGGCCACCGGTGGTGACGTCGGCCACCGTGCTGTAGAGGGCGAGTGGCTGGGGGTCGACCCGCGTGAACCGGCCGTGGTTCCACAGCCAGCCGTAGCCGATAGATCGACGGGACTGATCGATCCGCGCGGGCTCGGCGCGAACGAGCCGACGACCTGGCCGCTGGTGTTGGCGCGGATCGCGATCGTCCCGCCCTCGAGCTTGGAGATCGGATCGACCCCGGCCGACGCGCCCGGAGCGTCGAGGTCCGTCAGTCGGCCGTCGCCGGCGAGCAGGAACCCGTGCGAGGCGCCGCGGCTGTCGCCCCAGTCGCCGACGATCGTCCCGTCGGGCGAGGTCGACGCGACGGCCGTGCCGAGGCCGGTGCCGAACTCCGAATCGGCGCCGGTGCTCGGATCGGCGCCGGGGACGTCGATCTGACGGAAGGCGCCGGACGCGCCGCGAACGAAGCCGTGCTGGGCGCCGGCGGAGTCGACGGAGGTGCCGGCGAGGACGCCGTGTGTGTCGATCCCGGTCAGGAAGGTCCCGGCCGCACCGGGGACGTCGACCGTGGTGAGCCCGCCGGACGGGTCGCGGATGAAGCCGTGGGTGACGCCCGACTCGTCGGTGAACGAGCCGACCGCGGTCCCGTCGGGAAGGATCGTCGTCAGGTAGTCCTGGCCGTTGGAGCCGGGCGGATCGACCGTGACGAAGCGGTATCCGGGCGTCGCCGCGAGCGGCGGGAGGACGAGGGCCTGGGCCGGGCCGGCGACGGCGAGCACGGCGGTCGCGGCTGCGATGAGAGTGACGGTGCGGTTCATAGCGGGACTCTCGCCGACGCCCGGCCGACTCGCACCGGGGTGGCCCCCCCGGACTTTCGGCCGGGGTCAGCCGACGGGCAGGCCGCGGGCCGGCTCGCCGACGTAGATCGCGGTCGGACGGATCAGCCGGGCCTCGCGCTTCTGCTCGAGGATGTGGGCCGACCAGCCTGCGACGCGGGCGCACGTGAACATCGAGGTGAACAGCCTGGCGGGGACCTCGGCGAGGTCGAGGACGACGGCTGACCAGAACTCGACGTTGGTCGCGAGAACGCGGTCGGGCTTGCGGGCGTGCAGCTCGGCCAGGGCGGCCTGCTCGAGCGCGAGGGCGACTTCGAAGCGGGGCGACCCGAGCTCGCTG